>CAMWTK010000044.1 GCA_947177175.1 uncultured Treponema sp. | reverse complement strand
CCCATAATGCCCAGCCCCACAATGCCATACGTCGCGTGTTTGAGTTCCATAGCAAGACGATAGCACATTCCCCGTTTTTTTTCTACCCGGCGGCACGCCGCATGACGTTGACCAACGCCCCGCAAAAAAGTATACTACTGGACAAGAACGAAGGCGTTCATCCGGCAGGAATCAGTTTTCCGGCGGGGTGAGCGCCTTTTTTTGAGGCGAATCGAAATGGAAGAAGCATACCTGATCCTTGCCGACGGCACGGTTTTTGCCGGAACGCCCGTCGGCGCGCGCGGCAGTGTCATCGGCGAGACGGTCTTTACCACGGGCATGACCGGCTACCTGGAGACGCTGACCGACCCCAGCTATTTCGGGCAGATTGTCACGCAGACGTTCCCGCTCGTCGGCAACTACGGCGTTATCCCCGAAGACTTTGAGAGCGGAAATTCCTGGGTGCGCGGCTACGTCGTGCGGGAACTGTGCGACCACCCGTCGAATTTCCGCTGCGCGGGCGGACTGCACGACTTCCTTGCCGAGCGGCATATCATCGGCATTGCGGGAATCGACACGCGGCGGCTCACCAAACTGCTGCGCGAAGCGGGCGTGATGAACGGCATGATCGCAAGCGGGCGCGACGCGGAAACAGTCGCCGCGAGGCTTTCGTCGCCTGCCGAAAAAGAAACGCTGCTCGCCGACATCCGCGCATATACGATTAAGGACGCGGTGCGTTCCGTGCAAACGGCGCAGACAGTGCAGGCAGTCCCGCAGCAGCGCGGGCAAAGCGGCGCACAAAAGCGCATCGTCCTCTTTGACTTTGGCGCAAAGGCGAATATCCGGCGCGAGCTTGAAAAACGCGGGCTTTCCGTCATCGTCGTGCCGTGCGACACCACCGCCGAGACGATCCGCGCCCTTGCCCCGGACGGCATCATGCTGAGCAACGGCCCCGGCGACCCGGCGGACAACGCCGACATCATCGCCGAAATCAGGAAACTGTGCGAAACGGGCATTCCGCTGTTCGGCATCTGCCTAGGACATCAGATGCTCGCGCTCGCCCGCGGCGCGCGGACAGTCAAGCTCACCTACGGACACCGCGGCGCAAACCAGCCGGTCAAGGACAAAAAGACGGGGCGTGTGCTCATCACCAGCCAGAACCACGGCTACGCGGTCGAAAACGACTCGCTCCCGCCGACCGCGACGCTGCGATTCGTCAACATGAACGACGGCACGTGCGAGGGAATCGAATACACGGACATTCCGGCGTTCAGCGTGCAGTTCCACCCCGAAGCCTGCGGCGGTCCGCACGACACCAACTATCTGTTCGACACGTTTTTGGAGATGATACGATGCCATTGAAGCAAGACATTCACAAAGTCATGATTATCGGCTCCGGCCCGATCGTCATCGGTCAGGCGGCGGAATTCGACTACGCGGGAAACCAGGCGTGCAAGGCACTCAAGCAGCAGGGGCTGGAAGTCTGCCTGGTCAACTCAAACCCCGCCACGCTGATGACCGACCACGTAATGGCGGACGAGATTTACCTTGAGTCGCTGACGCTCGCCACGCTCAAGCGAATTATCGAAACCGAAAAGCCCGACTCGCTGCTTTCGACGCTCGGCGGGCAGACGGGGCTGACGCTTTCCATGGAGCTGGCAAAATCGGGCTTCCTGCAAACGCACGGCGTGCGGCTGCTCGGCGCGCGCCCGGAGACGATTGACAAGGCGGAGGACCGGCAGCTGTTCAAGGACACGATGGAATCAATCGGCGAGCCGTGCATTCCGTCAAAAGTGGTCACCGATTACGCGGACGCGGCGGACTTCGTGCATACTGAAATCGGCTTCCCGGCGATTATCCGCCCGGCATTCACGCTCGGCGGCACGGGCGGCGGCATTGCGCACAACGACCGCGAGCTGGACGAAATCGCGCGCAACGGGCTACACCGCTCGCCGATCCATCAGATTCTGGTGGAAAAATGCATTGCCGGGTGGAAAGAAATCGAATTCGAAGTGATGCGCGATGCGGCGGGGAACGTGATTACGGTCTGTTCTATGGAAAACTTTGACCCGGTGGGCGTACATACGGGCGACTCAATCGTCGTCGCGCCCGCGCTCACGCTCGCCGACAAAGAATACCAGATGCTGCGCAGCGCGGCGTTGCACATCATCTCCGCGCTCGGCATTGAAGGCGGGTGCAACTGCCAGTTCGCGCTCAACCCCGCGACGTTCGACTACGCCGTCATCGAAGTGAACCCGCGCGTGTCGCGCTCGTCCGCGCTGGCAAGCAAGGCGACCGGCTACCCGATCGCAAAAGTCGCCGCACTCATCGCCGTGGGCTACACGCTCGACGAAATCCCGAATTTCGTCACGAAAAAGACAAAGGCCTGCTTTGAGCCGACGCTGGATTACGTCGTCGTCAAAATGCCGAAATTCCCGTTCGACAAATTCGTGTACGCCTCGCGCACGCTCGGCACGCAGATGAAGGCGACCGGCGAAGTCATGGCAATCGGCCAGAGTTTTGAGGAAGCGATCCTCAAGGCGGCGCGCGGCGCGGAAATCGGCGTGAAAGACCTGAACCTGCCGGCGTTCGCTCGCGAAGGCGACGCAAAAATCCGCGAGCGCGTGGCGCAGTGCACCGACCAGCGGATCTTCGCGATATACCAGGCTTTGAAGCGCGGCCTGCTCACGGTGGAAGAAATCCACGGCATCACGCGCATTGACCCCTGGTTTTTGTGGAAGCTCGACGGCATCTGCCGCCGGGAAAATTCCCCCGCCCTGCTCTATCCGCCCCGCTCGTTCAAAATGGTCGATACATGCGCGGGCGAGTTTGACGCGGAAACGCCGTATTTTTACGCCACGACCGGCGGCGAGAACGAGGCGGAACGATTCCTTGCGGAACGGAAACCGGGCGCGAAAGGCACGATCGTCGTGCTCGGATCGGGACCAATCAGAATCGGGCAGGGAATCGAATTCGACTACGCGAGCGTGCAGTGCGTGCAGTCGCTCAAAAAACTCGGCTACGAAGTGGCGATCGTCAACAACAACCCCGAAACCGTCTCCACGGACTTTGACACGGCAGACCGCCTCTATTTTGAGCCGCTCACGAGCGACGACGTAATGAACGTGCTCGCCGTGGAAAAACCGCTCGGCGTGGTGGTGGCGTTCGGCGGGCAGACGGCAATCGCGCTCACCAAATTCCTTGACGCGCAGGGCATCCGCATCCTCGGCACGTCGGCGGACTCCATCGACCTTGCCGAAGACCGCGAGCGCTTTGAATCGCTGTGCGACCGCCTCGGCATCCGCCGCCCCAAAGGGCTGACCGTCTTTACCGCCGTCGATGCGCTCGAAGCGGCGGAACGGCTCGGCTATCCCGTGCTGCTGCGCCCCAGCTACGTCCTCGGCGGGCAGAACATGATTGTGGCGCGCAACCGTGCCGACGTTAAAGAATACATGAATATTATCCTGCGCCAGAACATCGAAAATCCCGTGCTGATTGACCAATATATGGAAGGAACGGAACTTGAAGTCGATTGCATCTGCGACGGCACGGACGTGCTGATTCCGGGCATCATGGAACACATCGAGCGCACGGGCATCCATTCCGGCGACTCAATCGCCGTGTATCCCGGCTCGTTCCCCGGCGGCATCGAAGAAAAAATCGTGCGCCAGTCCAGCGACCTTGCCCGCGCGCTCGGCACGAAAGGTCTGGTGAACATCCAGTACCTGATCCACCAGAACGAGCTGTACATTATCGAGGCGAACCCGCGCTCAAGCCGCACCGTGCCCTACTTGTCCAAAGTGAGCGGCGTGCCGATGATCGAGCTTGCCACCCGCGCCATGCTCGGCGAAAGCCTGCGCGGCATGGGATTCGGCACGGGACTTTACCGCAAGCCGCCGTATGTCGCCGTCAAAGTCCCCGTGTTCAGCTTTGAAAAACTCGCCGACGTGGACACGCACCTCGGCCCGGAAATGAAATCCACCGGCGAAGTGCTCGGCATCGCAAAAACACGCGGGCAGGCCCTGTTCAAGGGCATGGCGGCGGCAGGCTGGAACATGATCCGCCCCCAAACGCAGGAGGGGGATGT
Organism: uncultured Treponema sp.; assembly: GCA_947177175.1. Taxonomy (GTDB): domain Bacteria; phylum Spirochaetota; class Spirochaetia; order Treponematales; family Treponemataceae; genus Treponema_D. The sequence goes on along the minus strand of CAMWTK010000044.1, from coordinate 14,153 downwards.
CTCCCCCTCGCTCCAGCCGGCTGCGCCGTCTTCCGCTACCCCCTCTGCGGGGAACATTGCTCCCGCAAAAGGCAACCGCACCTGCCCCGCAACGCCCCCGGACGGCGTGCTGTTCTCCGTGCGCGAATCCGACCTCCCCGAACTGCCTGCGCTCGCGCAGAAATTCGCCGCACTCGGCTTCCGCCTGTACGCCACCGCCGGGAACGCCTCGACCATCGAACGCTCCGGCATGGCCGTCACCCGCGTGGCAAAGGCGCACGAAAACCCGCACGACAACGTGATGACGCTCCTCGAAAGCGGCACGATCGCCTACGTCGTCTCCACGTCCGCAAAGGGGCGCGACCCCGCCGCCGAAAGCGTCAGGCTGCGCCGTCTTGCCGTCGAGCGCGACATCGGCTGCCTCACCGCGCTCGACACGGCACATGCGCTCGCCGACTGCCTCGCCTCGCCGTGTACGCTCGAAAACGCGCCGCTCGTCAACATCAACGCGCTGCCATAATCACAGCGTCCTGCCCTCAACGGCGGCGTACCGCGACAGCACGCCCATCAGGTCGGCAAACTGCGCGGGCGTGAGCGACTGCTCGCCGTCGCACAACGCCTTTTCGGGATTGTTGTGCACTTCAATAATCAGCCCGTCCGCGCCCACGGCAACCGCCGCCTTCGCCAGAGTCGGAACCATCCAGCGGATGCCGCATGCGTGGCTCGGGTCGATGATGACGGGCAGGTGCGTCTCTTTCTTGAGGTACGGCACGATGCTCAGGTCAAGGCAGTTGCGCGTGTAATGGTCGAACGTGCGGATGCCGCGCTCGCAGAGGATGACGTTCTCGTTCCCGCTCGCCATGATATATTCCGCGCTCATCAGAAATTCCTTTACCGTCGCGCTCAGCCCGCGCTTCAGCAAAATCGGGTTCTTGAGCCGGCCGACTTCTTTGAGCAGGTCGAAATTCTGCATGTTGCGCGCGCCAATCTGAATAACGTCCACGTCCGCAAACAGCGGAATCTGATTGATTGCCATGAGCTCGGTGACGATCGGCAAGCCCGTCTCTGCGCGCGCGACTTTGAGCAACTCCAGCCCGTCCGCGCCCAGCCCCTGGAACGAATACGGCGACGTGCGCGGCTTGAACGCCCCGCCGCGCAGAAACCTAGCCCCGCTCGCCTTGACCGCCTTTGCCACCTCCACCACCTGCGCCTCGCTCTCCACCGAGCACGGACCAGCCATGACCGCGCACGTCTTTCCGTCGCCGATATTCGCGCCCAACGCCGCGTCCGATTTTGACGGCACGGCAATCACGGTGTCGGCAGGATGAAAACTGCGGCTCGCCTGCTTGTACGGCGCTTTGACACGCTGCGCGCTCTCCACGATGTCGTTTGCCAGCAATTCTTCGGGCTGAATGCGGCTCGTGTCGCCGATCAGCCCCAGAATCGTCACATCCGCGCCCTTTGACTCGTGCAAGTCAAGCCCGCGCGCCTTGAGGCTCGCCTTCAGCTCGTCCACTTTCTGCGACGGCGCGCCATTTTTCAACACTACAATCATGTTCTGCTCCTTCTGATTGTGCGAAATATGTTGTGGCACAAAAAAAGGACTTCCGCGCCCGGAAGTCCTGTCAGTGCCGTGTTACCCGCAACTATGCCGTTACCAACGGCGCGACCTTTCCGAACGCGCAAGAGAGACTTTCCCACCGTAATAATAGCCCGGCAACGCGCCAAAGCCCACGACTGATGAGAACGTTTTTCCTGCCACGCAAAAAGTGCTGCGGTTCATGCAAAAAGTATACGGCAATCGGCGGGCGCGTGTCAAGGAACGGGCGGGCGGCAGCGGTTTTCGTGGCAAACGCACTGTTTTTCCAAAGCAGTCAAGTTTCGCAGAAATTTACGGCGTATTTTTAAAAAAGTACGCCGTAAATTTTTTAAAGTACGGCGTATTTTTGGGAAAAACGCGCCGTACTTTTTTGGTTGTTGCCGATATTTTCGGCGACATCGTATTGACACCGCCCGTGTTTTTTGGTAAGATATTGATACGTTTTGGTTCCTTAGCTCAGTTGGTAGAGCAATGGACTGTTAATCCATGTGTCGCTGGTTCAAGCCCAGCAGGAGCCGCAAAGACTTCATCGTTCGGTGGAGTCTTTTTTTATGCCCTATGGAACAGACGATGACAATCAGCGAACAGAAACAGGCGATGCGCGGCAAAATGCGCTCGCGGTTGCGCGCGTTCTGTGCGGAAAACGACGTTCCGGGCGTTTCGCTCGCGGCGCGGCAGGCGGTGCTCGCCTCGGAACAGTTCTGCCGCGCGGACATCGTGCTGGGCTATTTTTTCCACGGCGATGAGGCGGACTGCACGGACGTGCTGTACCGTGCGCTGCTGCAAGAAAAAGCGGCCGGCGTGCCGCGCGTCGTTCCGCACACGCCAAACATGGATTTCTGCCTGCTGGACGGCACGCTGCCGTTCGGCGATCAAGTTGAGCGCGGCGCGTTCGGCATCAGCGAGCCGGTCGCCTCGCTCGAAAAACTGCCCCTCTCCCCTGCCCTCGCCCAAAAACGAATCCTCATGCTCGTGCCGGGGCTTGCCTTTACGCAGGACGGCAGGCGGCTGGGGCGTGGCAAAGGCTTTTACGACCGATACATCGCGCGGCTCAGGCAGACAGATGCGGACGTGACGCTCGCGGGCTTCTGCTTTCCCTGCCAGATAGTGGACGACCTCCCGACCGACCGGCACGACGCGCGGATGGACATCGTGTTCAGCGCGGCGAGTCCACGGAATACACGCGGAAATCGGGCAAATCCGCAAAATAACGGTTCATCACGATAAAATAATCTTCGGCAGTGGCGGACGCGACGGCGGCATACTGGTCAAGGTACAGCGCGGGGTTTCCGTGCATCGCCCCCGCCTGCAACAACATCGCCGTTCCGGCCGCCGTACCCGTGGCAGAAAGCGCGCGCATAAGCCAGCGGTTCTCCAACGCGGCAAGCAGCGGGGCTTTCTGCGCGCCCTCCGTGGCGGCAGGCGGTGCGTTCACCAGCGAGCGTATCTCATCGGTCAATTCGGCAATGGCGGCGCGGTAGGCGGCATCTGCCTGAGAAATCCGCACGGTATCCTGCGCGTACAGCCGCGCAAAGGGAATGTCGTCGTCGGCAACGTCCGCGCGTACAGCCGTGCCGAGTTTTTCCTGCATACGCCCGGCAATCTCATAGAACAAGGCATTGAACAGCGCGCCGTCGGTCGTGGAAAGACCGGGCGCGGGAACGCAGTACAGCGCGGGGTCGGCAAAGTGCTTGGTCGGGACGAGCACGGGCGGGCGCGGGCCAGCCTTGTCGGCAGAGATGTCGGTCAGGAACAGGTGGCGTATCTGTATGCGCTTGACCCGGCGCGGCATCTTTGGCGGCGCGACGCGTTCCCCGATCGATGCCGTCTCTTTCTGCGAGATGAGCGCGCCGAACGCCTGCTCCAGCGTGGCGGCAAGCGCGTCCGTGTCGGCAAGCGCACCCACCACCACGAGCGAAAAGCGGCTGGCATCAAGCAGGACGGGATACGCCGCCGCAATGCGCGTAAAGTCCGTCGTCACCGGCTTGTCCTTGCTGTCGTCGAACAGATTGCTGTAGGGATTCTTGGCGTAGAGCGTGCGCATGGCGGAACACAGCAGCTGAAACGTCGCCGCCCCCGACCGAATGCGCCACTGCGTGCGCTCGTCGTAAGTGATGCCGTCCGCAAGGGCAGGCGAAATGTCGCCGTACACCAACGCTTCGGCAACGGCGCGCACACATTCCGGCACTTCGGCGGCGGCGCACGTGACGGTGAGCACGCTGCACCGGGCATTCGTCTGCGCCTGAACGGCAACATCGCCCGAAAGCGCACCGGCCGCCACCCGCGCGTCCACCGCCCTGCGGACATGCACCGCCAGCGCGTCGGTAAGGACACTGCACAGACCGGGCGCGTCCTGTGCGAACAGCAGCTCGCCCCCGGCGATCGTAAGCGCGATTGCCGCCGTCTGCGCGCGCGGGGTCTGCTTGACGGTGACGGGAATGCCGTTCGCGAGCGAGAACGACGCGATCTGCGCCCGGTTTTCGGCGATGAACCGCCAGGCGGCATCCGCACCGTCATCCTGCCCTGCCGTATCTGCCGCGGGCGGCGCGGCATCCTGCGCAAGTTTTGCCAGATACAACCGCTGCGTGTACCAGGAGCCGTTCTTTTTGGTGACGACCTCATAGCCCGCTTTCTTGAATTCCGCGGCACAGGCGGCGTACTTTTTTGCGTTGACCAGCACGAACACGGACGGCTGCCGCTCATGCAGGCGCGATTCCAGCTGCGCGGCAGAAACCTGCGCGGAGAGCGCGGGCGCACGGGCGAACAGCGCGGCAACGCTGTCATGCGGAACGAGTGCCGTCCAGTCGTCCAGCAGTTCCATGAGCGCGGCGGAATCGTCGGCGCGGCGGCGGAATTCGGCGGCAATGCGGTCAAGCGCGCGGCGCACTTCCGGCTCGGTCATCACGCCTTCCCCGTCCGTGACGCGCAAAAACGTCTCCGCCTGCGCACACGGGCTTGCCTTGCCTGCGCCCAAAAGCGACTGGATAATCAGCCGCGACGAGCCGAACCGCTGCGCGCTCGCGGCATTGACGTATTCCGCGCCCAAAATGGCGAGCGAGCGTTCCGCCGTCAGCCGCTGCTTGTACGTGCCGCCATCATCGTTCAGCACGGCGGCGGCGACAGCGGCTTCGTCCAACGAAAACTGCGGGTACTGCACCACAATCTGCGTCACGTCCGCGCTCAGCGATTCATCGGTCAGCACGTATTTGTGCGGCGGCGGCGCGGGCGGAACAGACGGCGCGGCAGGAGCGGCAACGGCGGAATCCGCGCAGAAATACTGCTGCGCCAGCGCATACGCCGCCTGTACGCTGATATTCCCGCTGATGAACAACGCGCTGTTCTGCGGCGTGTAATACCTGGCGGCAATGTCATGCAGCACCGAGCGCGCGGAAGCGACCGTCGCCGCCGCGAACAGCGCGGGATACACGCCGCTTTCCACCTGCCACGGGGCGGCAGGAAACATCCGCGCGTCAATCGCCGTGTTGATAAAGCCCGCCGTGCTTGCCGCGTATTCGCTGACTTCCGTCTTCATCTGGGCGAGCGCGGGGGCAAGGACGGTATCGGGGAGCGGCAGCGGCGCAAGGCACGAAGCGAGCGCGGCGACCGTGCGTTCGGTCTCCTGCGGCGCGACCGTCCTCACCAGGCGCACCGCGTCGGCGGAAATGTCCGCACCCAAAAGCCGCGCGTACAAGGGAAAAAAGCCCGCCGTGCGCTCCGTCTGCGCCGCATACCCGGCGCGCACCTGCAACGCAATGCGGACGGGCGCGGCGGTCGTGTCCGACAGCACGAACAGGCGCAGCCCGTTCTGGAGCGTGAACGACGCGATGTCGTCGGCAGAGAACGGACGGGCGGCGGCACACGAGAAAACCGCGACCAGCAGGGCAATGATTTTTTTCATCGCGGTCAGTATACCACAGAACGCCGAAAACGGCTATCGGCACGGCAGCCCTATGTGATGGACGAAAAGCAGAAAAAGCCCGGGGCGTTGCGGGGCAAGCACGACTGTCCTTTACGGACGCGACGTTCCCCGCAGAGAGGGTGTTTAAAAAACAGCGTTGCTGTTTTTTAACTGACAGTTTGCTTTGCAAACTGTCGCCGTAACATATCCGTCTGGACTGGGGCGGGGGGGGGTATTCGCGACGAGCACGAACAGGCGAAGTTTCAAGCGGACTTCCCCCGCCTTGACCTTGCCGGCGGCGGACGGCTATACTGGTTGCATGAAGCGCATTGTTTGTTTTGGGGACTCGAACACATGGGGATATGTGCCGGGGGCGGCGGGGCTGTGCCGGTATGATGAGGACGTGCGGTGGACGGGCATCGTGCAGGAGCGGCTCGGGGCGCGGGCGCGGATTCTGGAATTCGGGCTGTGCGGCTGTGAGAGCGGGCTGAAAAGGCGCAACAAATGCTTCAACGCGAACGCGCAGGAACTTTTTCCGTCCGTCCTGTTCGCGCAGCTGCCCGTGGACATCGTGGTGCTGATGCTCGGCACGAACGACCTGAAGGCGGCGAACGGCTGGCAACCGGGCGACACGGCGAAAAACCTGCGCTCGCTGCTAGCGGCAACGCGCACGCTTTCGCCAGCGACGGCGACGGTGCTTGCCACGCCGATCATATTGCGCGACGGCATAGAAAGCGACGCCGAATTCTCGCGCGACGCCATTGCGCAGTCGCGGCTGTGCGCGCAGGAAGTGGCCGACCTCGCCCGCGCGGAGCATATCCCGCTGTTCGACACGAATGCGGTCGTGCATGAGCTGGGCGCGGACGGCTGCCATTTTACCCCGGACGCGCACCGAGCTTTTGCGGCGGGCATTGCGGAGCTGCTGCGGGAGATGATTGAGGCGTGAGGCGCGCGTTTTTGACGCAGACGGCTGTTTTCTCACATTCTCTTTTCCATTTCTCCCGTCATAATTCTGCCTGCATATTTTGCCGGCGTTTCACCGAATTTGTTCGTGTGGTTTTCGTCAGCACCGGCTTCGATTAAAATCAAAGTCATGTCATGAAATATCTTTGAGACCAATTGCATCACCTCTTTTTTCCGGGCGATAACGCCCTCTGCCACGCTGGGCAAAAATGCAAGCATTCCCAACTGCCAAAAGAATTTTAAAAGCCCCAAAGCCGTGCAGCCATCCGAATCCTCATAACCGGCATCGGCTCCGTTCTCCAACAAAGCCGAAATGACGGCCGTGGCTTTTTTCGCAATTTCGTTAAGGGCGGCGGTTTGCTTTTTGTTGGAATTCTTTTCAAACGAAACCGAAGAAATCATGCCGCCGAATTTCCTTATCGCAAAAAACAACGGGGTACAGCCGGAAGCATCCGTGCAGTTCATATCCATGCCGTTTTTTGCAAGGTACGAAATCTTTTCAGTGTCGCAATTCTCTATGGCGGCAATCAATTCCTGCAACTTTTCCATGACAATCTCCTTTTCATTGCACCGTAACGCTCTCCAAATCCCAGTCCAAAGCAAGCGCGACCAGCTTCACCATTGAAACGGCGGCTTCTTTTTCAAGGCCAGTTTCGGCAATAATTGTATCGACCGCTTTCCCAAAGGACATTTCCTTTTTGTCGTCGCTTTTGTCCGTGGCATCCAACATGATTTGGGCAAAATCGCACGAAAGCGACTGCCGTAATTTTGCCGCGATTTCATGTTCCTGCGGAATCAAGTCCGAAACAAGTGCCTTCAGTTTTTGGCTGTTTTCGGGCGCAAAAATCTCCGCGCCGTTTTTCGCAATGATTTTTGAAAGCGCGACAAGGGCGGCATTAAAAGCCACGGAATCATCCTGCAAATCGGAACTCGCACTGCTCGTCGCAACAGCGGCAGTCGTTTGCGCGTTTTTTCCGGCAGCGTTCGACACCGCGCCCGCCTCTTTCAGCAGGGGAACAATTTCTGACTTTCCGTGAAGCGCGGCAAAAAGCAACGGCGTGTTTCCGTTCTTGGTTTTATAATTCACGTCCGCGCCGTAGGTAATCAAAAGCGAAACCATTTCCGTGTTGCCGGTAATAATGGCGGATTCCAAAGGAGTTCTTGCGGCATTCTTTTCGGATGGACGCGACCGTTCAAAATTGACATCCGCACCGTATGAAATCAAAAGCAAGACCATTTCTTTATAATTGGTAAGAATGGCGCATTTTAAAGGAGTGAGACCGTCGGAATTTTCGCAATTAACATCTGCTCCCCTATCTAAAAAAAACTGCATGACTTCAGTACTTTGCATGACGGCGGCCAGCCATAATATTTCATCAGAATTTGCACCATTTTCCATGAGCAGAGAACATATTTCTTTGTAGCCTTTTGAGAAAGCAATCATCAAAGGAGAACCTTCCTCTCTGTCTTTTTTGTTTGAATCCGCGCCGTTTTTTAACAAAAGTGAAACAACATCTTTATTGTTCTGCGCGACGGCGATCGACAAAGGAGTGTGTCCGTCATACGGTGATTCAAGGTTGACATCCGCACCTTTTTCTATCAAAAGAGAAACAATTTCTTTATCGTTGGCGGCGATAGCAAACCTCAAAGGCGTAAGCCCGTTCTTAGATTCATGATCAATGTCCACACCTTTTTCTAGCAGGGTCGAAACCATTTCCTTATTTTTTTTGAGGATAGCATTTATCAAAGGTGTAATTCCATCCTCGGCTTCGTGTTCGATATTAGCACCCCTTTCTATCAAGAGAGAAAGAACCTCTTTATTCTCTTTCATGATACTATGTTGTAAAGGCGTAAATCCATTCCTAGATTCGTGTTCAATGTTCGCACCTTTTTCTATCAAGAGAGAAACAATTTCTTTATCACCGACAGCCAACTGCAATGGCGGAAATCCGTCCTCAGTTTCATGTTCAATATTTGCACCCTTTTCTATCAAAAGAGAAACAATTTCTTTATTTTTTCCAGTGACTGCCAACTGCAATGGCGTACCGTTTTCAGTTTCACATTCGATATTCGCGCCTTTCTCTATCAATAAAGAAACAATTTCTTTATTTTCTCCATTGATAGCCAGCTGCAATGGCGTACATCCGTTTTTTGATTTGCATTCAATATCCGCGCCCTTTTCCAATAAAAGCACCGTCATATCAACATTTCCACTGGTTACCGCAGCCGATAATGGCGTGTCTCCATAGGAATCTTGATAATTTACATCCGCGCCTTGTTCGAGCATATCCAAAACTGCATTTCTATCATTTTTACCCGCTTCAAAAATCAATCGCTTTGAGCAGGATAGTTTTCTTTGCTCTTCTTCACGCTTTCTTCGCTCATGGTTTTCTTTATTATTGGCGATAATTTTTCTTGAAATCGCCATTATCCAGAACAACAGCACGAAAAATGAAATAATGGCAACATACGCAACCAGTTTTCCGGGAATTTCAGCAGATGTATTTCCCAAACTCTTTAAATCAGCGGTATACAACAAGAGTGAACTCGCAAATTTCGCAATTCCAATGAAAACCAGTGCAAGCCCAGAATCAACAAAAAAAGCGTCCAAACTAATTACAATCAGATAGGGAGCGATAAAAATACCTGCTAGGCAAATCAATACCTTTGCCGGACCTTCCGCATCAGTGTATCCTAACCATAATGCGATTAACCAAAAAACAGTTCCAATAACATTCAGTACTTTTTGAAGTGCAGAATCGGAATCAATAGATTCCGAGAGCGCAGTGACACAGAACAGAGTGACAATCTCCGTTCCGAGCGCAAAAAACCAAGTCCAAAAACCTGTACCGCCTACTACCAAGGACACTTCACAGCACAGCCCAATAATAAAAAGAATACCACCTACTACCGCCATTTTCATTGCCTCCTAATATTTCTTTCTATTTCAAAAATTCCAGCCAAACTCAAATCGTCGCCGGAACCTTGCTCGCTCAATTTTGGAAAATATGCTTGCAGCTCTTTTTGCACTTTTTCGCCGCCCTGCTCGTTGACGTTGTTCAAAATGTCTTTCACAAAGCCGCCGAATTTTTCTTTCGCAAAAGAATCCGCCACGCCGTCCGAACAGACGACGATTGCCTTCAATTTTGAGAAGCCGAACGAATGGCGGAAATGTTCCGCCGCGTCTGACGAACAAAGGCTCGTCGTCAGTCCGAATCCCAAATTCTTGTCTTCGGGAATCGGCAAAAAATCGCCGCCGTTTTCGTCCAGCGCGAAAGTCAGTCCGTCCCCGATTTGAACCGCTATCCAAAGCGATTTTTTCGACAAAGGAAATCCCCATGCCGGAATGTACAAAGCCGAAAGCAACGTGCTTCCGTAGCACCGGAGAATTTCCGAATTCCGAAAGCGCACGCCGCAGATTTTTTCGCGCTCGGAATTTTCTCCCTGCAAGGCGGCAAAGTCAATGCCGAGTTTTTCCGCAAGGTTTCTCTCTTCTTCGGAAAGCGGACGATTCGCAAAATCAGCTTCGACTTTGCTTTGCCACTCTTTCACGATGTTGCTTTCGAGCGCCTTTATCGTCTGCTCCCAATTGATTTTTTCCTCCAGCCATTGCCACTTGGAAATGTCAATCAGAAGTTTTTGGAATTCGGCTTCCGCGACTTCCACCGCAAGCCGCGAACCGGCTTCGCTCCGAAAATAGCGTTCGCTGCCGTGCCCGTCCGCGATGGAAATTATTGCAAAGCCTTTTTTCCGCACGATGCCAGCAAAATCCTGACACGGCTTGCCCTGCGCCTTGTGAGAGAATCCTTGTGCGAGTGCCTTTATACATTCAATCATCTTTTCCGCATTGCATTCTTAAACTCCCCGATTGATACTCATTGTCGGGGAGTTTAATTTGTTGAGAGCGATTACCTTTCGAGCAAGATTTTTACGGTCTTTTCCGGGTCGCCGTCGTGATAGCCCCGGCTCATGCCATCCTTGTTAAAAATCTCATGTCCCCAATACTTGCCAGCAAAGTTCCCGTCTTTGTCGTAAACTTCGCCTGAGTCGCTAGTCCCATCATAAGATCCCAGCTTGTTACCATTTGAATCATATACGATTCGTGCCATATTTTGCCTCCACAGCAATAAAATTTATGTAAACGTGAAAGTCACGTTTTTATCAAAACATCTTTATGCTCTACTTTGTAGAAAACGTGCGATTTCTGAGAAGCCTTTTCCCACCGCAATTGCAATTGCCGTTTCTCCGTAAATACTTCTCCTGCCAATGTTCGCCCCGTTTTCGACAAGCAATTTAACTATTTCGAAATTTCCCGTAAGACAAACAAACATCAAGGCAGTACGACCGGAAATATCAGACCTGTTCACATCCGCACCGTTTTTTATGAGCAATTCAGCACTATTGCCCCAGCCTTTTGCACAAGCCAACATCAAAAGAGAAAATTCTTCGACGTTTGTATTGACATCCGCTCCACTTTCCGCAAGCAGTTTTGCCACTTCATAGTGTTCTTCCGTCACTGCCATTGCCAATGCCGTTTTATAATCGCCATTTTTTGTCTCCAAATTCGCCTTGTTTTCTATAAGTAATTTAACAATTTCAATGTGGTCACCACGAACGGCAGCCATCAGTGCCGTAATGTCACCTTCACTCACGGCATCTATATCTGCGCCATTTTCTACAAGAAGCTTTGCTATGTCTTTATGACCTTGCGTTGCTGTCATCATCAATGGCGTAATGCCGATTTCCCCTCTCGCGTTTGCCAAAGACTTGTCATGCTCCAAGGCAGCACGGACAAAATCTATATCGCCGTTTCCGCAAGCCCTTATAAATGTTTCCGCATCCACATTTCGGACAGGGCGTTTTCCCGTCCATTTGAAAGCAATCTCTTCAATCTCATCTTGTGTCATGTTCCTTCTCCTATTACGAATACTCAAGGAATCTTGCCAAGGCTTCATTTCGCACCGCGTACCTGGCAAAATTTATCGCATTGATAGAACCGCCCATCAGCGTCCGAACTTCTTTCCATGCGTCAGCACCATTTTTCAATAACAATTTTATCATTTCCATGTCATTGGCTTGAATAGCGAATGTCAAAGGGGTGTTTCCTTGTAAAGTCTCATAATTGACATCTGCGCCTTGCGAAATCAAAGCCTCCGCTATGCCTATTTCATGTTTTTGAATTGCGGTAAGCAACTCTTCACTCAACATATATGGGCTTGCCATAAAAATGCTCCTGCCAAACAAAACCGCTTGGACTTTTTAATAAGTTAAAAAAAACTCTCATTCCTACCATAAATCAGCATCGATTGTTATATTTACCCCCATGCCCCATTTTTTATTAAAAGATCCGCTATTTCTATATGCCCTAATTCTTTTGCCGCAGATAATGGTGTATGACCACTGTTTGACCTTGCATTCACATCTGCCCCATTTCTTATCAATGCTGATACAGCCTCAATATTTCCCTCGAATACAGCACCCATCAGTGCGGTAACACCATCATAATTTCTCGCATTTATATCCGCTCCATTTTTTACCAGCACTGACACTGATTCAATATCTCCTTCAGTAGACATCGCACACATCAATACAGTATGACCATTGGTATTCTCTTTTGCATTCACATCTGCGCCTTTACTTATCAATAATTCAATAAATTCTATATTTCCCTTTGAGGCAGCATGCATCAATGCAGTCTCACCGTTGGAATCTCTTGCATTCACATCTGCCCCATTTTCAACTAAAAGCTTTGCCATTTCTATATCATTTACATCTTTAGACCAAAGCGCATACTGCAAAGGGGGTGTATCCCCAATTTCAGTAGAAATTACACCCTCAATATTAGCACCTTGCGAAATTAAATACTTTGCTTCATTTATATCATCACTCTTTACAGCAGATATAAAATCACTATCCAACTTATCTTGTTCTTTTTGCGTTCTCGCACCGTGACTTTTCAAAAGAGCAATTATCTCATTATCTTCAGCAAAATCCAATGGTCGCTTTCCGTCAAAAACTAAATTGACATCTGCACCCCTGTCTATCAAAAGTGAAGCTATATCTTTATTGCCATTTTTCACAGCTATAATCAACGGGATTCTCCCAAAATTGATTTTTGCATCTTTTTCAATCAAAAACGAAACCATTTCTTTGTCACCATTTTCAACGGCAATTTGCAAAGGGTATCCACCATAAGACCCGCACCAAATATTATTGATATCAATCCCTTCTGCAATTAATTTTTGGACAGTTTGCTTGTCCCCCTGCCTTACAGCATCTAATAAGGCATTGTTTCTCTGAGTTTTTTCTTTCTGCTGTCCTATTTCCTTGACTGCTATTACAATTCCAACTGCAATAGCAATAATAACAATAACCAAAACCATATTCATAAAACACTCCTCATATTTGTTTTGAACAGGCGTAATAATCACGCCTGTCATTTTGTTTCATACAATTATGCAAATCACCTCTAGTTTGCATTGCCCATAGCGGCTTTTATTCTATTGACCTTTTTATTTGCCTTTATCTTATCCCATTTGCCACAAATTAAAAGGAAAACAAACATAATGGGTAAAAGCAAAGTACCCAAAATAATTTTCCAAAATATTGCCTTTAGTTTTTCGAAAAAACCTCTTTCGTCAGATGCGAACAAGGAACTCTTATAGAGAAAAATAGCAGCAACCAACATCAATAAATAAAGAACTTCATACATTGCCCCCAAAAAAACACCTGCCATCCAAATAATAGATGCAATAATTCCGTCTCTCCACAACCTCTTCTGATAAAGTTTTTCAGCTGCCAAATCATCTTCCGCCTCTTTCAGACTGCACTCAAGGCAAAGCGGCTTGTCATCTTCAGTGTGAAAAAATGCCCCCGTCTCACATGACGCACACATTCCTGCACCGCAAGTGGCGCATGTCGTGACGGCTTCCGCCGTCGGATGAAATTTACAGTTCATAAAAAATTCCTTGCCAAGCAAATCGCTTGGACTTCCAAAATAATTTCCCCAAAAATGCAAGATTGCACCTTCAAGAAACAATCAGTCATACCGACCGATTTTTATATTTAAAACCGACGCTCGTGTTGCGCCGATTTTAATGCCTACCAGTCGTCGCCGCTTGTGGATGTCGTGCTCAAGTCGGCTTCGCTCTGCTGGATTTCCTTGATTTCTTTCACGACGGCATCCTGCTTTGTCTGAACCTGCCCGTCGCTCATCGGCTGGCTGCGGCTTCCGATTTTCGAGCTTGTCACGGAAACCGCGCGAATCCATTTTTTCAAGGCTTCCGGCGTGTGAACCGTAATCACCGCCTCGATGTTCCCCGTGAATTCTTTGAGCACCTCTTTGTTCGCATCGTCTCCGATTGCCACGGCGACTTTGATTGCGTTCTTGAACCAGTTGTTCCCGTGCAATTTCTCAAGCCCGGATTTGTAGTCGTCCGTCGGCTCGCCGTCGCTCATCAAAAAAAGCGCGGGCGCGACGCTTGCGGAAGGCGCGTTCAAAAATTCGTTGCGGGAAAGTTTTTTGGAAAGTTCTTCGCAAGCCGTTCCGAAATCCGTAACGCCGTCCGCCTGAAGTTCCTGCCAGGAAAATTTTTCGCTCGCAATGGGCGTCGGGTACATCCATTCGCAGCCCGTAGAAAATTTCAGGCACGCGACTTTCAAATCCACGTCGCTTCCGCCCGCATCCTGCAATTCGGGCAGGACATCCCGCAC
>CAMWTK010000043.1 GCA_947177175.1 uncultured Treponema sp. | reverse complement strand
TTTATCTATCCCCGCTTTTTCGTTGACGAAAACCGCAGAATGGTAATATAATATTGTAGAATAGATTGTTTTCTGTTGACTTGCATGCATACGGCGGCTCGCCCGTTCTAGCGGCAGAGCCTTTTCCCGCGCCACAACGAATGCTTTTGATGAGGAGCGATATATGAATCGGACAAAATCCTTGGCAGAATATGCTTGGGGGGGGGTAAAGAGGTGCTGTATGAAACCGGTAAAATCCGTCCTGTCCGCAGTGCCTGCCGCCGCCGTAATCGTTGCGGTTCTTTTTGCGGCATCCTGCAACAATGCCCTGCTCCCCGAGCCGGAAATAGAGCAGCTCCAAGGCTCGGTCGTCAATAAGGATGCGCAGATAGAAGCGCCGCTTGTCCTTACTGCATCACAAGGGTATAAAAATATCGTCACTTTAAAATGGGAAGCCGTTACCGGGGCAGTGCAATATATTATTTATGCCGCTGACGAGCCGCAGGACACATTCAAAGAAATCATGGAGACAAAAGGAACAGAGACATCAAAAACCATAACGGAAACCGCCGGAACGTCGCGGTATTATAAAGTCTGTGCGAAAGATTACTATGGAAATCTCTCCGTTCCCAGCGAAATCGCGCTCGGTTCTACGTTGGCAATTCCAGTCATTACTGAAATCCAGCCGCAAGATGACGGAAGCACGGTCATCGTAAAATGGTGGATGGAAAACTGTAATGCCCATACATATCAATCTGACATAGAATATAAAATAGAAGTTTTTGAGGAAAATGAGGATGGCGAAAAGAAACTGCGGGCAGAGAAAATCATTGAGAACACAGAATCTTCTACGCGAATAGAGAATCTGACTCCGCTGACAAAATACTATTACCAAGTATCTGCCTATCTGCTGGCAGAAAAAGACAGTGACGAAAAGACGAACATCGAGACAAGCAATTTAGTAGACGAGGCAACCGCCCGCCGTATCATTCCCGGTGCCCCGGTGGAACTTTCGGTAGAAAAAGGTTTGAGTGAGGACAGTGTAAAAGTCAGTTGGAAACTCCCCGCTTTCTGTGACGTAAGCACGACCGCTGATAATTTTGAGAAACACCCGCTGTATTTCTCACTGGAACGGAAACTGAAAGAGGAATCAGATGACAGCTATCAGAAGCTCGCGACGTATATCGGAACACGTCCTAAATCCTCGACAACCCTTGTCCTTGGCTTTGACTGCACCGATGCTAGCAAGAATTCTCCCGATATTTCAATAACGTCCGAACAGGATGAGCAGGAGGAGACATCCGCGCTTTATCCGGAATATGTTTCGTTGCAAAGAATTACGTATACAGACCGCACTGCGGAGCGCGACAAGCAGTACACGTACCGCGTGCAGTCTTTTGTTGACGATGTGACAAGGACGATAAGCTCTGATACGGCAAGGGATACTGCGGACGGGTGGAAAATTGCCACTTGCATTTTCGAGTATGCCGCCGACTACACGACCTCTGCCGACTCACAAAAATTTGAAAAGGTTAGAATCAATTTTAGAGAAAGTGCATTCAATGAGCGGGAAGAGCAGTATGTCTATTTCCTCGTCGAAGAATACAGACCGCTTGCCGACGAAAACGGACAGTTTATCGCAAGCGGAAATCCGGCGATGTTTGAAGACGGCTTTAAGCAAGTGCAGGCGCACACGATAACATTTGATTTTGCGGGAGGGTCAAAACCGGAAGAGGGCTATTACAGATACCAATTGTATATCTGTAAGGGAGGTTCTGCCGATTACAAAAACCCAATCTCAACAATTGCAATGCAAAAAACAATATTGGTGACAGATGACGAAAACAAATTCGTAAAAGTAACATACGCCGCTGTCGATGACGGTTATGCCGACCGATTCCGTTTGAGCTGGAATTATGAAAGCCATGCCACATATACAATTTTTTGGGAAAATATGAATGACGGCACGACTGGTTCGCTCAAATTGGAGAAGAGTGAACTGGATGCGTTGCCTCTTGGTGAGAATTCCATTATTACATACGACCACGCCGCGAAATCAGGTGACAGACGAAAGTACACTATAAAGGCGGACGCAGGAATACCGAATGAAAAAGCAGTAGACGGAGAGTACGAAACGCTAGGCACTGTTGTTCCAGAGCAAAATGGCATTGCATACGATAAAATATTGTTTACATGGAAAGCAGTGCAGCAGGCGCAGACGGGCACAGATTCTTTCATCGTCAAATATGCAGATGGCGGAGAAGCAAAGTATACGATTGACTGTGAGGATGATGTCTATACTTGTGCTATTGATGCGCCGATTGGCTATGACGACCCCGCGACATCGGGAAAGCCGCTGACCTTCAAAATAACGGCAAAGGGAGAAAAGCATGCGGACCAAACGACGACCGCCGAATATACGGCACATACGCTCGGTCCCGCGCTTATAAACGCTAAAGGTGGTAGCGGCACTGACAAGACGATTGTGATGACATGGGACAAAGTGGAGGGGGCAAACGGCTATCTCATTTATCGGACGGCATATAAAGACGCGGATGCCTCACAGATAGAAAGCTCGGATATGCTGTACTATCCTGCGACGGACGACGACATAATTGGCTCGCCATCACTGGTGGCAGACGGGCAAATACCGAATAAAAGCATCATCATCACGAAATCCGGCGGGAAATACACGCTCCAAGATACGGACACGCCCGCCCCGGACAATTCTTCCGAATTCCAGAAGAACCAGTCGCGCATTTCATGGGGGCGGCCGTTCGGCTATATCGTTCTCCCGGTAAAAGACAAAGCCGACTTTGCGTTCAAAAACGGCACTAAGGTGCTTGCCGACGGTGCGAAAGTGGACTACACAAAAAGCGGTGCTTTTGCGGAAGCGCAAGGAAACACATACGGCTACGGTATGAACACGGCTGCATCAAAGTCTGATTCGACGGCGAACGTGACTGTCGAATGGAAGAAGCCGAACGCACAGACGGGACTTGTTCCGACATTGTATCGCCGTGTCGCAGGAACAGACGGCTCTTTTGCAAAGGTCAAGAAAGCAGAGAGCCTTTCCGCAACGGACACGCCGACCGGGGATGATAGGTATGAAGCCTTTGAATATGTCGTAAAATACGACAAGACGGAAGGTAGCGACATGCTTTCCGTTCCCGCCTCGTTGCTTGCGGAACTTGCCGCCGCAACAGAAGGACGGTATGTCTATCCCGACGGCAGGTCAGAGCCGCAGAATAAAGGCTATCTTTTTGCCTTGCGCCTGTCCGTGTCGGCAGACGAGAAAAACATGTACTATGAGGCCATAGACTGTGACTGGGACTATTCAAAGCGCGGCATTGGTCCTGACAAGCTCACGTTGTCCATGTACAACAACATAAAGGACGATTGGGTCGGTATTCTTACGGCAAATGGCGAAGATGCTTTTTCTGTTATCGACGGCGTGTCGGACATCGTGATAAAGCCCACTGACAGGCAGGGAGTGTTCTCTGTCGCACCTGCGGGCATTGCGGCGGGTACGAGCGGCACGACGGACGGTATGCTCAAAGTCCTGCGCGACTACAAGCACTACTACAAGCTGAAAGCAGAGCACAAGAATAAAAATGACGTGGCTATTTCTTATGAAGTAGGAGCGGACAAGGACATATACGCCTACCGGCAGATAACGATTGATGAATTTATAGATATATCGGCTTTGTCTATAGGAGAATGTTTATACAATGATGATTATTCGACGGTAAAATCAGTCGGAACATGGGCGAATGATCATACATTTACATTTAAGGACACCAGTCCCACCTTTTATAAAGTATCAGGAGAGTTGGAAACAAGTGGAGGAGGAACTGCTAACAAGCCATACGCTTATGGAGCGCGTCGTTCAATGGGCGCGATGTCGTCAGATAAATCAACACCATGCACGTTGACGCTATCATCTAAAGATATCGTTACAGGTGTGATTTATGATGGAAAAGTTACCATAGACACTATGAAAAGAGATTCTGGGAAATATACTGTAGAATTCAACAATGATACAAAATTATTGCAAGGAAGTGAAGTATCAAGAGTTTCGCAGTATTTTGTGTTTAATTAAGTGACAGGAAACGACTTTTATGACAACGAGGAATGGCAATAGCCACCCTCGCGCAAAGGGCGCATGTTGTGGCAGCGGAATACGGCGCGTGAATGGCAATGATTGCGGTTTGTAATCACGCATGCTATAATTTGTTTTGAAGGCGGCGAATGGCAACAGTTGTCAGCGATGATGGAAAATTCGAGTGGGATTCGGAAAAGGACGAGGCGAACTTTAGGAAGCACGGCTTCCATTTTGCCGAAATCCTTGAGGTGTTCGACGACCCGTATTTTCTTGTGCGCTATGATGCCGCGCATTCGCTGCAAGAGGACAGGTATACAGGACTTGGCTGTATAGGGGGCGTTCTTGTGATAGTCACGACCTTTACGGAACGCGAACGGACGCGGATTGTTTCCGCTCGTCGGGCGGACAAAGGCGACAAGGAGATTTACAATGGTTATGTCGAAAAAATTAACGCCTGAGCGTATCGCCGAGATTATGGCGTTTCCTATAACGTATGACGAAGATTGCCCGAAGCTCACGAAAGAGCAGCTTGCGGAGTTTCGCCCCGCGCACCCTGAGAATTTCGTCAAAGAAAAACGGCAGAAAATCACGGTTTACGTTGATTCCGACGCGCTCGAAAAATTCAACGCGACGGGGCTTGACCTTGAGTCGTACATCAATTCGTCGGTGCGCACGGCGGTGGCGGAATACGGCGCGTAATTGGCAATGATTGCGGTTTGTAATTGCGCATGTTATAATTTGTTTTGAGGGCGGCGAATGGAGGCGAGAAATGAATGAAATTTTGGGGTATGTGAGCGGCAATGCAATCGTTGCGGAACGGAATTTGCAAAAGTTTGATGGATGCAAGGTTCGCATTGAAATTATGGATAAGAAAACGTTGGAACTGGAGCGCTTGTTCGGACTTTGGAAAAACCGCGGCGACGAGCCTTCTCCCGACGCGGCTGTGCGCCATTTGCGCGAGGGCAGAATTTTTTGATCATTGATACTGATGTTTTGATTTGGTTTCTTCGTGGCAATGAAAAGGCTCGGGAAATCGTAATGCGCTCCGTACCGTTCAGCATTTCGGCCGTAACGTATATGGAACTTGTGCAAGGAATGAGAAATAAGGAGGAACTTGGCGCACTGAAAAAAGCGATTTCTGCGATGGAAATTTCCATCCTGCCAATTACTCCGCGAATGTCGGAGATGGCTTGTTCTTTTGTGGAGGAGTTTTTTCTGAGCAATGCGATGAGCCTTGCGGACGCGCTCATTGCGGCGACATGCTTGTGCTATGGCGAGCCGCTTTGCACGGCGAATGAAAAACATTACAAAGTCATTCCGAATCTTGATATTCGGGTTTTTCATCCATGACTGGCAATGATTGCGGTTTGTAATTGCGCATGCTATAATTTGTTTTGAGGGCGGCGAAAGGCGAAAGTTGTCAGCGATGACGATGGGAAGGGCGAATGACTTTTGAATGGGACGAGGAGAAAAACAAAACCAACAAGAAAAAGCATGGCGTGTCATTTGAAATGGCAGTCAGAGTTTTTCTTGATGAAAAGCGAATCGAGAGATTCGACTTGGAACATTCAACGCTTGAGGAAGAACGGACGAACATAATCGGTCGGGTATCTGACTTTTTGATTTTGTTTGTCATATCAACGGACCGAGACGGAAAGAAAAGGATTATTTCGGCTCGAATGGCTGAACCTGACGAGGAGGCGGAATACTATGAAAACTATGACGCTCGATGACGTGAAGAAACTCCCCCCGCTTACTGCCGAGGAAGTTGCGGAAGTCAAGAATTTCAAGAACACGGATTTTGAAGATTGCCCGAAGCTCACGAAAGAACAGCTTGCGGAGTTTCGCCCCGCGCACCCTGAGAATTTCGTCAAAGAAAAGCGGCAGAAAATCACGGTTTACGTTGATTCCGACGCGCTCGAAAAATTCAACGCGACGGGGCTTGACCTTGAGTCGTACATCAATTCGTCGGTGCGCACGGCGGTGGCGGAATACGGCGCGTAATTGGCAATGATTGTGGTTTGTAATCACGCATGTTATAATTTGATTTGAGTGCGGCGAAAGGTGAAAGGCGAAAGGAGGCGAGAGATGAATGTGATTGCAGAAAAAACGGCGGAGCATTATGCGCGGTTGTTGGCTCCGCTCGGAAGCGACGTAAAACTCGGCATTATAAACAGCCTTTCGGCTTCCTTGCTGAAAATTGAAACGGAACGCCCGAAGCGTCCGTTACGTTCGTTCGGCATGGCAAAAGGCGAACTGCGCTATCCCGACGACATCGACTTTTGCAATGACGAGATTGCCGAAATGTTCGGGGTGAATGCATGAATTTGTTGCTTGACACGCATATCGCCCTTTGGTATCTGAACGGAGACGCGAAACTTTCCGAGCAGGCAAAGACATACATTGACGACTGGGAAAATGATGTTTATTTCAGCGTTGCCTCGCTGTGGGAAGACGAAGATTGCATCTTTATGTCACAAAGGATATAAAGTAATATGGCGTATGAAACATTTTTGACAGCCGATAGAATGGCGGAAATAAAGATGCGCACAGTGTCGGCGGAATGCGAGGTTGGGGGGGGGTGTTGTCATCAGACGGTGACGGCGTTCCCGGCGCAACGACAGATGATGAGACGGATTTGCTTGACGACAGTGCGGACGCTCGCGGCGGTTGCGGTGCTGCTGCTTTCTTCCTGCGCGGATTGGGTGCAGGGGAAAATTCCTATGGACTCGGACGTGCAGTACGGCAATTTGCAGGATATGCTGATACCGCCTGCCGAAGAGGTCAAGACGCTCGGCGCACCGAAGCAACTTTTGGCTTCTGAGGGAGCATACAGTGGCATCATATATTTGCGGTGGAGTTATGTGCCGAATGCCACAAGCTACAGTATTGAGTACGCGGTCAAAGCGAAAGGTGACGAACTCAGCCCGGACGATGAGTTTTTGCCGCTCACCGAATACACAAAGGATGTGGTGTACAAGCATATTATTCTGAATAACCCGCAGGCACAAAGCCCGGAATATGGAAACTGCTACTATTACCGTGTCAAGGCAGAGAACATTGCGGATAAGCTTGAATATGAGGATGAGGACAACCCGTATTCCCCGGTTGCCTGTGGTTATCTCATGTCTGCTCCGCAAGCCGTCTCCGCATGGCAGGGAGATTCTATCGATGAGATACAAGTATCATGGAAACCAGTGGAAGGCGCACAGTATTATGAGCTGTCGCGCACGTACAGCCGAAAAGGCACTATGTACTATGACAAAGTGTATTCTAATGAGACTACTTACTCCGATGCTATTACGAGCAAGGAACGAGGAACGGAATTCTATTATAAGGTACGCGCACAGCAGTCGAACGGGGAATACTCCGCGTACAGCCTTCCGGCAATGGGATACGCGCTTGCAGAGGGTGCGCCGCCTTCCGTGGAGAACGTGCGGGTTGTCAATGCGTTGGGTGTGAGCAAGACACAACTTGTTATTGAATGGGATGCGGTCGAGCCGCCGAACGAAGCGGAATATGAAGGTGGACAAGTTCCTACCCGGTCGTACAAACTGTTCCGCGACGGACAGAACATAGCGTCCCTTTCTTTGCCGGAAGCCGACTCGGGAGTCGAAACAATGTCCTTTATCGACAAAGAAGTCAGCGTCAATAACTTGTATACTTACACCGTGCAGGTGGAAGACAAGTATCCTGACAAGTCCACAAAGGCGAGCAAGGCAAGCGCGCCTTCAAACGAAGGCTTCCTGCTCAGTCCGCCAACAGAATTGACAATCGCGGACGGCGAAAATGGAACACTCAGGCTTGGCTGGCGGCAGGCGCTCGGTACGGGAACGGACGGCGTTGTGTTCACCTACAACATTTATGCGTCGGACTATCAGAACGGTCCGTGGGAAAAAATAAAGGACAATGTATCTGGCGAATGGGAGAATGGCTATTTGTATGAGGTCGTTCCCGAAAATCCGTTCTTTATCGTCACGACGTATAATGATGCGGCAGAAGGAGATAAAGAATCTATATACAGTTCCTCAAAATCTCCTTCGCCGAGCGCACCTAAAAATGTGCGGGCATCAAAGACAGAAAAGTTTGACGGATCTTCATTCGTGCCGAATGACAACGGTGTCTACCCTGTACGGATTACATGGGAAGCCCCCGATGACGACAACAAGCCGAGCGGATATAACGTGTACCGTGCGACAAGCAAAACCGCCAACGGCACGAAGCTCACTAGCACTCCAATAAGGGTTGCGGGGGACGACGGAACGTTTGAGTATATCGACAAGTACGATGCCGCAAAAATAGGCACGTTCTATTATTACCGTGTCGTGTCCTTGGGTGTAGACGGCACGGGGAACAAGAGCAATAATCCGGCGAATGACCCGAACAATGACGCGCGCGGGTATGGTGCGCTGACGGCGGAAAAGTGGTTCCGGGAGTACAACAAGGATATTAAGAGCAGCCAAAAGAAAATCGGAAAGATGAATGTATCTAATGATACTGATAAAATCGGAACTGATGCGGCAATAGGTGAAATATCTGGACGTGTTGACTATGAAACGAGCGCAAAGAGTATACTTCAAGCCGCAAGCGGATTGACAATCTATCTCAGATACAAGGATTATGCAGATTATCCCATGCCCGATGACAAAACAAAGGGGTATTTTGTTCTCAACGGAAATGCTGTTACCAAGATAACAAGCGTAACGAGCCAGTCGGGATCTATGACAGATACGGTGAATGTGACGGGAATGTATCCGGGTAGCGTAAATTATGACGGTATCGTCATCAAAGGTGGCGGTGCGGCTGGCGGATTTTATGCGGTGACGACAAAAGATTATAAAGGTGAAAACAGCATTTTCATCAATGAACAGATTGACTGGACTATAGGAGAAGAATAATGACATTAAAGACAAATGGTGCAAGAAGATATAGAAGGATGAAGTATTCGTTTTTTTTGACAGCTACAATCATGACGTTGTTGCTACTGATTTCCTGCTATGAACCGTCGCCGCTGTACGGCAAATGGGCGGATAATATCGGAAATGATATTACGTTTATTTCTGACGGAACGTTCGTCGCTCACATCATGGATGATGAGACTGAAAAATCGGAACTCTATCAGGGAACGTACACGGTCATTGAGAACACGCTTGTTTTTTCTGTAACGGGAGGAGCATCTACCAACACGGAATGGGATATTCGTGGTGCAATGCTTTTCTGTACGTTCACGGATAAAAACAAAGTGACAAAAAAATTGACCTTGTACCATGTTTCAAAATAGGCGGGTAAGCATGAAAAGACAGTTGGCGGCGGTCGTCCTTTTGTTGTGCGCGTTTGCGGCAGGGGCACAGCAGGCGGCAGGAAGCGGACAGGACGCGGACGAAGATTTGGATTCACGCACGGGCTTTCCGAAAATCACGGCAAAACCGTTCGTCATGTTTGACGAAGGGCTTTCGTTCGCGCTGGTTACGCGCATCTTAAAGCAGGAGGGGCGCAGCAATTTCGTCTGGCAGGACTACCTGATCGGTGTGCACGTTGCCATGATGACGGAGAATATCAAGCCGTTTGACCTGATGCTCCGCGTGACGGCGTTTTATCCGTTCTATCATACGTTCAACGGTATGCAGCAGTACCCCAAGCAGACGATCCTGTACGCGTTCGACCTGTTCAGCGGCCCGGTCATACAGGCGAATATGTGGAACTATGTGCGGATTAACCTTTCTGCGGGTCTGCATTATATGTACCAGCTCACCGACGAATATCATCTGCACTATCTGGGCTTGGGTCTGTTCGCAGGGTTTGAGCTGCCGGTCGCCTGGCACTGGACAATCCTGCTCGACGGCACTGCCGCGCTCGACTATCCCAACCTTGGCACGAACAGCATCATGCAACCCTATGACTATGCGTGGCAGTATCATGTCAATTTTGGCGTGCGGTACAGCAAGAAAGGCGCGAACCAGTATTCCTATATCCACAGCAAGCGGCGCGCCCAGCTCATGGCCCAGCGGCAGCAGATGCTGCGCGAAATCTACGAGGAAGAGGCGCGCCGAAAATCTGCTGCGGACGGCGGCGAAGCGGCAGACGAGGACACGGCGGGCGATGATTCCGCGACGGAGCACTCTCCGGCAGATCAGGAAGCGGGCACAGAAAGCGCTAAAAACAAAATCTGAAAGATTTTTGGTAGTGGTGATTATGTACGCCGCATCATACCTGTTCGTACCCGCCGCTGTTCCGCGCTCCCTATGTACCAATTCCCCAAAAAATGCTATACTGGTAAGGCTATGGGCAAGATTTTTGTTTTTGTGAACCAGAAAGGCGGCGTGGGAAAGACCACTTCCGCAATCAATATCGGCGCGTACATCGCCAAGGCGGGCAAAAAAGTGCTGCTCGTCGATTTTGACTCGCAGGGCAATATGTCTACGGGCGCAGGCGTTTCCAAGGACAAGCCGACCATTTACGAGCTTCTGGCGGAACGCGCGAGCGCACAGGACGTGATAAAGCATACGCCCGTGGAGCATTTGGACGCAATCAGCTCAGACACCGACCTTTCCGGCGCGGCAATCGAGCTGGTCGATCAGGAGCGGCGCGAATTCTTCCTCAAAAACGCGCTCGCCCCGCTCAAAGCCGTGTACGACTACATTCTGATTGACTGCCCGCCTTCGCTCGGCATTCTCACGCTCAACGGGCTGGTCGCGGCGGATGCGGTGCTCGTTCCCATGCAGTGCGAGTATTTCGCGCTTGAAGGCATTACGTTATTGCTTCAGACGGTCAAAAAAGTGCAGAAATCGCTCAATCCCGACCTCAAAATCGGCGGCATTTTCTTTACGATGTACGACAGCCGCACGCGCCTTGCGCAGGACGTGGTGTTGCAGGTCAAGTCGTATTTTAAAGACGTGGTGTTCAGCACGATTATTCCGCGCAACGTGCGCCTTTCCGAAGCGCCGTCGCATGGTCAGCCGATTTGCCTGTACGACCCGACGTGCGCGGGCGCGCTCAGTTATGAAAAACTAGCGGGGGAGGTAATCCGCCGTGGCTAAGCGATTTGGACTGGGCGCGGGGCTTGACGCGCTGATGGGAAGTGCCGCTCAGGACGGCGCGGAATCCGCCAAGGACGGCAAGAAAACGGCGGCAAAAAAGCCGGAGCTTGCCAAAGGACTTTCCGCTGACGAGAACGGCCGGCTGTTCGTGGAAGTCGCGCTGCTCAAGCCGAACCCTCAGCAACCGCGCACCGTGTTCAATCAGGACGAACTGGACGAGCTTGCCGCGTCAATCAAGGAGAACGGCATTATTCAGCCCGTCACGATTGAGGACGCGGGGGACGGATTTTTTTACATCATTGCGGGCGAACGCCGCACACGCGCGGCAAAGATTGCGGGCGTGGAGAAAATCCCCGTGCAGTTGGTCACGTACAGCGACGAAAAGAAGCTGGAAATCGCGCTGATTGAGAATATTCAGCGTTCCGACCTGAACGCGATTGAAGAGGCGAAGGCGTATTACAAATTGATGGAACTGAGCGGGCTTTCGCAGGATCAGGTTGCGGCAAAAGTGGGCAAGAACCGCTCCACCGTGGCGAATGCCGTCCGCCTGCTCAAGCTGCCGGAGGATATGCAGGGCGCGCTCGTGCAGGGAAAAATCTCCGCCGGGCATGCGCGCGCAATTCTTTCCGTTGCCGACGCGACCGACCAGCAGATTCTGTTCGGAAAAATCATGGGGCAGGGCATGAGCGTGCGACAGGCAGAGGAAGCCGCCGCCGCGCTGAACGGCGGCTCAAAGCCGAAAAAAAATCCGCCTGCCGTAAAAGCCGATTTGCGCGATCCCGACTTTGCCAACTTGGAGCAGCAGTTCATCGACGTGCTCGGCACGAAAGTCGTGCTCAAAGGCAGCCCGGAGCGCGGCTCAATCAGCATCGACTATTTCAGCCGCGCCGACCTCAACCGCCTGTACGAGATTTTTACGGGAAACAAGGCGTAGTTTCAGCAGCCCGCGTCCTTTCATCGCTTTGCGGCAAGCGCATAACTTGCGTCTATCAGCGGGAAAATGTCCTGCGCGGGAACGCTGCCGTCAAGCAGGACGCTGAGCCAATGCCGCTTGTTCATGTGGTAGCCGGGAAAGTGCGTCGTGCCGTTGACAATCAGCGGCAGCGTTTCGGGGGCTGTCCTCACATTGATGACTTCGGTTTTTTCGTCGGAATCCATGCCGAATGTGCGCCGGGAAACCGAAAACATGATACCGTACCATTTCCTGTTGTCTGCCCGCCGCCAGATGGCGTTTCCGGGGAACTGCTTTTCCCACAGGTACTCAAGCTCGCTGCCGAACCGTTCGCGGACATAGCCGATGACGATCCGCGAGCAGGGGCTTTTGAAGACATCCCGCTCAAAGCATTCCGCCGCAATGCGTTTGAGGACATGCTCGTAGTCCGCGCGGACTTGCCCCACGAATGGGCCGCTTGCGCCGGGAACGGTATGCAGGATGTACGGCTCGCCGGTAAGCACGTCACGAACCGCCGCCCGAACCGTTCCGTCTGCCCGTACCGAAACGCGCAGGTCAAGCTGTCCGCCCGCAATGCGTTCCGTATACGAATGCGCCCCGTCTTCTGCCGAAAACCCGAACTGCTCAAGCCACGCGAAGTCCGGCTTCTTTCCGCCGAACGCCGCCGCAAGAATGAAATCTGCCATGCGCACAGTGTAGCATATATGCTGCGCAAGCAGAATTGTTTTGTTGAGGTGAAAAAAAGTTTTTCGCTTTGGGGGAAAGCCGCTTGCCTTTTCCTTGATACGGGCGTTATTGCACGGTGATTATGAAAAATAAAAAACTTCTTGCCGCCATGCCTGCACAAAGGGAACAGACAGATAACGACAAGAAGTCCTATTTTATAAAAATGAGTAAGTTACAATGGCATTATTTTTTCTTTAATACAACGTTGGCATTGTCGTCAGAAGAAATATCCCATTTTTTGCATCGTAGACTTTCAAAGTCCAAGTTGCTTTTGCTTGTGCATTGTAAGCATTTGTGGTGATTTCAACATCATCTCCATTGACTTTAATAGTTGAAATGGAACTTTTGTTCGCATAAGTGATTTTATTGTTTTCGACAATTTTGACAACTTGCCCTTTGTTCCAAAAGTTGTCAATGATGCCTTCTGTTTTTTCACTCGCAAAAACAAAAGATGAGGTAATTAGCAATGTGCCAACTACAAACAATAACTTCTTCATAAAATCCTTCTGAGTATGAAGTCCGCCAAAACGGAAAGGTATGTGCCTACCCCCCATTTCGTTTTTGTCAAGGGCTTTTGTGAAAAAAGATATGTTTTTACCGTGTTTTTTGTGGAAAAGCGGATTTCAGAATATCGTTTGCCGCCGGGCGTTATCGCACGGTGATTGCCCCGAGCACTGCGCCGATACTGTCGTGGATGACTAAATCGGCGTTTGCGTCTGCGGGGGTCGTGCTTTTATTTATCAACACGAGCCGGTCGCCACGAAAATAGCGGATCAGCCCTGCCGCCGGGTAGACGACGAGCGACGTGCCGCCGATGATCAGCATGTCCGCCGCGCTGATTGCCGCGATCGCGCCGTTGACGGTCGCGTCGTCCAGCCCTTCCTCGTACAGGACGACATCGGGCTTGATGATTGCGTTGTCGTTGGGGCAGTGCGGAATGCCGTCGGGCGCGTCCTTGCTTGCGGCGATTGTGTCGATACCGTAAAATTTTCCGCAGCGGGTGCAGAAATTCCGCAGCGTGCTGCCGTGCAGTTCGTACACGGTCTTGCTTCCCGCCGCCTGGTGCAGCCCGTCGATGTTCTGCGTCACAATGGCGGTCAGTTTGCCCGCCTGCTCCAGTTCGGCAAGTTTGCGGTGCGCGGCGTTGGGCTGTACGCCTGTCACGATCAGTTTTTCGCGGTAAAAGCGGTAGAATTCGGCGGGGTTCGCGTTAAAAAAACTGCGGCTGATAATCGTTTCGGGCGGATACCGCCATTTCTGCTGGTACAGGCCGTCCACGCTGCGGAAATCCGGAATGCCGCTTTCCGTGGAAACGCCCGCCCCGCCAAAAAACACGATGCGAGTGCTTTCGTCAATCATCCGCTGCAACGCGGTAATCTTTTCGTCCATGCTATTCCTCTTAAAAACATTGATTGTCTTCTATTATAATTCGTCGTGGTGAATTCTGCAAATGCTATTCCGCCATTGGCTATAACACGGGGCGCATGGACGTGCTATTCCTCAAAAGCGCAAAGTAAGGTACACTAGTCCTCAGACGGAGGAATAGATGAAAAAGGCGCGCAAGCAAAAACCCGATTTCTCGCAGCAGATACCGCAGGACGTTGTGGCGGACGAGCCGACCGAAGCCCCCGCGCCTACGGCGTTCCCGCGCGATGCGTATTATGGCAACCTGCCGCTCGTCGTGATTGCGGGGCGGCCGAACGTGGGAAAGTCCACGCTGTTCAACAATTTTGTGGGCAGGCGGCAGGCAATCGTTGCGCCCACGCCCGGCGTTACCCGCGACCCGGTGGAGGCGCAGGCATTCATCGCGGGCAAGCCCGTCCAGCTCATGGACACCGGCGGATTCAAGCTTGACCGCGACATCGGCACGATGGAAGCCGTCATGGACGAACTGGTGGTGGAAAAAACGCTCGCCATGCTCAAAAAGGCCGACCTGATTCTGCTCCTGCTTGAGGCGGGCACGGTGACGGGCGAGGACGAAGAATTCATCGCGTTGCTGCGCCCGTATTGGGACAAAGTGATTGCCGCCGTGAACAAATGCGAGGGCGGACGCGGCGAAAGCGTGGCGTGGAACTACCTGCAATACGGTTTCAAGACCGTGCTGTTCATCTCCGCCGAGCACGGCGACCATATCCCCGAACTGCAACAGGAAATCGTCGGCCGCCTTGATTTTTCGCGTGTGCAGGAAGTGGCGGCGGCAGACCGCCCGATTCGGGTCGCCATTCTGGGCAAGCCGAACACGGGAAAATCCACGCTGTCAAACCGGCTCACGCACACGGAAAATTCGATTGTCTCCGATTATGCGGGCACGACGCGCGACGTGGTGGAGGGCGCGTTTACCTATGGCGGGCGCAATTTTGCCGTGGTCGATACGGCGGGCATCCGGCGCAAGGCGCGGGTCAAGGCGGACGTGGAGTATTATTCCGTGAACCGCGCCATCAAGACGCTCGACGAATGCGACATCGTGTTCCTGATGATTGACGCGCAGGACGGGCTTGCCGAGCAGGACAAAAAAATCTGCTCGCTCGCCTACGAGCGCGGGCGCGGCATTATCTTCGTGCTGAACAAATGGGACACGCAGGAGCAGGGGCGCAAGGCGTTCCGGGAGACCGCCGACTACACGCGCACGATGTTCGGGCAGATGAACTGGGCGCCGATCCTGCCGCTGAGCGCGCTCAAGGGCGAAGGTATCAAGGACTTGCTCAACACGGCGATCGTGCTGCACGGACAGCTGACGCGCCGCGTGGAGACCGCCGCGCTCAACAACGCGCTCAAAGACTGGCTGCTGCGCTATCCGCCGCCAGCGAGCAAGGCGGCGCGCTTCAAAATCCGCTACATGACGCAGACCGGCACGAACCCGGTGAGCTTCGTCATCTTTGCGACCAGCCCCGACAAAGTGCCCGACCGCTACGTGGCGTACCTCAAGAACCGTATCCGCGAGGATTTGGGATTCGACCAGATCCCGGTGCGCCTTGAGCTGAAAGCGAGCCGCACCCGCTGGGAACAGCGTAACCGGGAGACCGAATAGCGTGGCGACTTTTTCAATCGGCGACGTGGAGAAAATCACCGGCATCAAGGCGCATATCCTGCGCTACTGGGAAAGCGTTATCCCCGGTTTTGCCCCGCGCAAAGATATCGGCGGCCGCCGCGCCTACACCGACCGTGACCTCGACCTGATTCTGCGCCTCAAATACCTCATCTGCCAGAAAAAATTCACGATTGAGGGCGCGCGCAGCCAGCTGATTGCCGAAATGTCCCACTACGACGCGCACGCCGCCACCCTCACCGAAATCCGCCGCCTGCGCAGCGAGCTGACTGGCCTGTACCTGCTCGTGCGCAAACACCGCGCGGGCGGGGAGACTAATTGAATCAATGGAGATAATAAAATGAAGAAAGGAGATGGTATGCGAAAAATTTTAATGGGAGCAGGATTGCTCTTGTTTTTGCTCATGGTATCGGGTTGTGTGTCTGTCAATGCCAGCGGAACGTATCTCATTACAGGAACACGGCGCAAAGCAATTGACGCAGATACGGTCATGCTGTACGCGGCATTTCCTAAACAGTATGAAATCATTGGGATTGTGACGGCAACCAGTACTACCGGCTGGACTGAGCAGAGCAAAGTAGATCGCGCCGTTGCAGAACTGAAAAGGCAGGCGGCAAAAATCGGTGCGAACGGCGTTGTCGTAGAAGACATGGGAGAAATAAACACCGGCAGCGTACTGATCGGAAACGTCGCAGTGGTCGGAAACGTTTATGCCCCGGTTACCGCGCAAAAAGTTTCCGGCAAGGCGATATATGTTGCGCCGGAGACGCAAGCGGAGCGGCAATAAAAACGGGCGGCATTCCTGCCGCCCGCGCGTTGCTTCGGTCACTTTCCGAGGCGGAACGTTACGCCGGTGTACACTTTGAGCCGCTGGACGCTGAAAACGTCGTGCCAGTCGCCGAGATTCCAGATGTCTTTCCATGAGGCATCCGCGTTGCCTGAATCGTCAATCGTGCCGTAGCAGAACCGCCCGCGTCCCAGGGAATAATCCGCGCCGAAGTTCAAAGCCATGTTGAACGTTTCGCGCTGCACGACCCAAAAGCGGTATGCGCCGTTGACGTGCACGCCGTACTCGAACGAAAGCGCCGAATCGTACACGCCGGAATGCCCGCGCTCGCCCCATGCGTTCATGACGTTGCAGAACGCGCCCGGCGACACGAACAGCGAATGCCGCCCGAACGAAAACTCGAACGCCGGCCCTGCCTGAAACGCCGCGTTCCAGCCGCCGTCAAGCCGATGCCGCCCGTCATGCTGCACAAAGCGAACGCGATCCCAGCCAAGCCCCAGATTCAGCCCCACGTTGAACGCCCTCATCTCGCCGAAAAAGAACGTCGCGGACACCTGCGTCCCCGCCGGAAACAGCTCGTGCAACCGATCCTTGCCCGTCTCCCCGCCAAAATCAATCCGCCTGCTGCTAATCGGCGAAACGTAAAAATCCCCGCCCAGCTCCACCGCCGCAAACGACGGAACGACCGCCAACGCCGCCGCCACGACCATCGCAAAACCCTTCTTCATACGTCCTCCTGTAAAATTGAAGTTTCACAAAGGATAGCACGAACGCACCCCGCGCAGAATCGGTTTCGCCCCGACCTGCACAGACAGCCGCCCAACGTGCACGTTTTGGCAGAAAATGCGACGTGGCGAGGAAAATGCCGCGCGTTTTGATAGAAATTGCGTGATTTTGACGGAAACTCGGATAGGTGGTGTTTCTCCAAGGCGAAAGTGAGTTCCGCCCAAAAAGATTTTTGCCCAAACTATCGTCGGGCGACATAGTGTTCCGCGATGTCTGTCCACCGTGGAATATCCAGTTGGATGCCGTAGAACGTGCGGTAGCTTTCCACGAAATTACGTCTCCAGCTTGCCGCCCGCTCGTGCGTCTTTGGGTTCTGGTAAACGGTCTCTTCAACGGCGGAAACGAAGTCCTCAAGGCATCTGAACATGGGAATATTTCCGGGGCGCTCGCTGTACCACACGCCCGGGCGGATTTTGTGGACGACGTTCTGCTTGACCTGCAAGTTGAGCGGCCAGCCGTCCATGCGCCGCGTGATTTCCCATACTTTTTTGAGCCACAGGTCCTTTACCGTCACCACGCCGTCATCGCTCATATCGTAGCCGAAGATGAGATAGTCCACGTTGAGCATATACGGTTTTTCGATGATTTCTTCCGCATACATTCTGAAGTCGGCGATGTCAAAGCCCGGACTTGCCGAGCGGTTGAATGCCTTCACTTCAAGCAAGCCTGTAGTCCTATCGTTGGGATTGAGATAAAAGTCGGGCGGCATCTGCGTGTTCTCACTCGGGGCATACTCGACCCCGCGCTTTTCGAGCCAGCCTTGCAGCCATTCCTGTATGATGTTTCCGACCACATCTTTCTGTTTGACGATGATGCTCACGTCGCCAAAGCGGAACTGTATCTGCCCTTCAATCGCAAGGATTTTGTCCTCGTCGAGCAATTTCTTGAATACTTCAGGCGCACTCAGCCGCATGCCTTTTCTCCTCCGCATAGATTGCGATGACACGTCCGGCGACTGCGGCGACGGCGGGAACGACGACCGTGTTTCCGAGCAAGTCATAGCCGTCCGCAACCGGGACATTGAATTTGAAGTCTTCGGGATAGCCGAACAGCCGCAGCCCCTCGCGCAATGAAAGCGGACGAAGCCCGTCTCCGTCCGTGACGAACAGCCGCTCCATATCCATGGCGACAAGCGTGGGGGCAATGCCGTTCGGGTCAAGGATTTTCGCGATTTCATACGATATTTTGCCCGCGACGATGTTGT
>CAMWTK010000042.1 GCA_947177175.1 uncultured Treponema sp. | reverse complement strand
CTTCGTCCGTGTATCCCATCGCATAAAACAAACTGCGGTGCGGCGCGCGCGCCGTGCCCTTGACCGCGTTGTCAGATTTCTTGCCCATCATGCGTTCTCCAAAATGTATCAATATACCACAGCCTACCGCAATGCGCCCGCAATGTCAAATGTATCCCAATGTAAGTGAGGAACAGTTTTCGGGGTTTTCGCAAAAAAGCAACCGTTTTGCGCATACAGCCCCGTGAGCACGTGGAGAAAGCACGGCAAAGAGGGCGCGGCGGCACTCGTGCCGCCACATCCGCCTACGCTTTGAGCATGACGACTTCGCTTTCGCCTACAAGGGTTTCCTTGCGCGACTTTCCTTTGCCCAGGTACGACGTTTCAATGCGCACCCGGTACTTTACGCCCTCCACAAGATTAGTCGGCGCAAAGAACGTGAGCTCCGAAGGCTTGTTGCGGAAAATCTTTGCATGGTCAACCGCAATCCAACGGCTTTCATCCTCGACATTTTGCCCGCTTTCTGCCTGCGGCACAAAACAGAGCCTGTCGTTTTCTTCGCCCAGCTTCAAGCGCATCCCAGTTACGGTAACAGGCTCGCCGGAAGTCACCAAGCCGTCTTGTTCGTTCCGAAAAACGTCCGCGACTTCTTCAATGGCAGGTGCTTTTTCGGGCTGCAAGATTGCGTCAACGGAAAGGTCCTTTACCGAATCCAGCGCGTCCTTTGGCGGCGTAAAGCCGAGCGTGAACTGCGAGATGTCGGACGCGGCGTTCGACGCATTCTTGATTCTCCCCTTGTGCTTTATTCTCAAAAGTCCAATGTCAAGCAGTTTTACCGTGTAGCCCTGTCCGAGCAGTTGCAGCAGTTTGTCTTGGTATACTTGCAGATGATGCAGCATAAGCGAGATGTCAGCCACCGTCCCATCGTTTTTGATTGCGGTGAGCGTGCTTTTTACCGTGGCGGTCTTGTTAGATACGTTCGCGACAAGCGAGCCGTCGTCCAAAAGCGGGTTCTTCCGCAAGGTTATCATAAGCCCTGAGTCAAGGCTTTCGTTTGTCAATAATTCCTTTTTCATAACAATATCCTCCATGATATTTTCTACTGAAAAAAAATAGGTTTGCTAGGGTATAGCAATTACTCTCTCATAATGCTATAATAAATGGCATTATGGGGGAAATGGCGGTCAAGCAAAGTAATAAACTGACTTATATAAGCCTCTTTAGCGCTGCGGGAGTTGGGTGCTTTGGCTTCAAGCAAGCGAGTTATGAATGCATAGCGACGAATGAAATCATACCACGTCGTCTTGAAATACAAAAATTCAACAAAAAATGCAAATATGACAGCGGTTATATCTGTGGGGACATTACGGAACAAAAAACAAAAGACGCTTTGTTTTCCCAAATCGATTTATGGAAAAAGGAAGAGAACGTAAAGCGTGTGGATGTTCTGATTGCGACCCCGCCCTGCCAGGGAATGTCCGTCGCTAATCATAAAAAGTCAGAGAATGAAATCGTTAGAAATTCCCTTGTGATAGAATCTATAAAAATAATCAAGGGATTGAATCCTAAGTTTTTCATTTTTGAGAATGTTCCTGCATTTATGAAAACAACATGCACAGATATTGACGGAAACGAGAAACCAATCTGTGAGGCAATAGAAAACAATCTTGGAGAAAAATATTCATATATCTCCCGTGTCATCAATTTCAAAAATTACGGGGCCTGTTCAAGTCGGCAGAGGACGCTCGTCATCGGAGTTGCAAGAGAGCTTGCCGATGAGATTTCTCCCCTAGAGCTTTACCCAGAAATCGAGGCGGAGAAAACGCTGCGCCAAGTTATCGGCGACTTGAAGCCGCTTGATTTTGGGGAAATAGACGCAAATGATTTTTATCATGCGTTCAGAACTTACCCTGAACACATGAGAGCATGGATTCACGATTTAAGCGAAGGACAATCTGCTTTTGACAACAAAGACATCGAGAAACGTCCTCATCAAGTAATAAATGGAAAGATTGTTGCGAACACTCGAAAAAACGCCGACAAATATACGAAGATGATGACTGTTCCCGAATCTTTCAAATGGATTGACAAATCTTTGGAAGAATTGAATACATTGTCCGAAAAAGAGGTTTTTGCGGCATGATCGAATTGGGTAAGCATTCTGAAGTTATGAATCTCATCGGCTATGGATTGGCAAAATTCGACATGGACTTTGTAAAAGAATTCGGACTAAAAACTCGTACCGCATTTTATCAATACTGTGTGGACTTGGGGCTTGCAAAAACTATAAAAGCAGTTTCAAACAGACAGGACAGTTTCGACCCGTATTTTGACAATGGACGAAAAGGGTGGTATCAGCGAAATCAGCGTGAACATATCAAGTTATTCATAGACAGTCTTTTTGGCAATGAAGATGTGGTCGGATACGCAAATATCGTAAGGCTTTTTATACAGGATACGGACAAAAACATAAAAATAACGCAAAAACCTATACCGCCCGCCGTAAAATCAAGGTTCAAGCAATTGCAGGCAACTGGGAAAGAAGCTGAATTCTTCTTTATGTCAAATTACAAAAACATTCCCGTATTTCAAGATGCATTGATTGAAGATGCCCGGCTTTGGGGAGATGGCTATGATTTTCAGGTCAAATTAGATTCAAAATATTTATTGGCAGAAGTAAAAGGAGTAAGAGAACAAGCTGGCGCAGTACGTTTGACGCAATCAGAATATGACAAAGCGGCAGAATTCAAAGACGATTACTTTCTTATTGTCGTGAGTAATTTGATAGCCTCTCCGAAATTCAACTGCATTTCAAATCCCTTGGAACACCTTGAATTCACTAAAAAAGAAATAAAAACGGTACAATTCACTTATCACACTTCATCATTGCATTGGAATAAAATATGAGTATTGTCAAATTGTATTGCGTGGAGCATTGTCGAGTAGACGGTGCGCAAACGTATGAAGTATTCAGGACTTTAAGGGAAGCCGAAAGGTTTGTGGAAAACAAAGACAACTGGGATTGCGACAATGCACCACTCTGTATATTTTCTTCTGATTTTAATGCAGATTACATATATGAGGAAGACAACGGGAGTCTCAGTTATGAATACTGCTCAGACACAATGCAGGGAAACTTTGAAATGATTAGAGAGGTCAATAAAAAGCCTGTGCATTTTGAGAACTAGAGATTGCATAATGATGTATATTGGCAACAGTCATATTGTTTTTTAATATAGAAAAAGTTTTGCAGGACAGCGATTTATACCGTTCATTCGATTTGTTTTTCACTGGTCAAAAATCTGCGATTGGAAACAAAGACAAACTGCAAAACCTCTACACAAAACTTAAACAAGATTTTTGTTATTTTACAAAATGTCATACCCCGATAAATGGCGACACTGAATGCGGAAGAATTTTCACGAAAGTTATAAATCCATTGGCATATTATCGAAATGCCCACGGAACTGAAAAAGGAAGAATATCCTCCGACATAATCACTTATGACGTTTTGATGTATAATCGCAACAATTTTCGGGATATTTACGCGAACAAGCCGAAAGGAGTTACCCGCAAGGTTTATGCGAAAGAACACCCCGTTGAACTGAACGAAAAATATTACGATTACCAATCCGCCAAGGCAAAACGCTTTCTGCGAATTTTTAACGAGCAGTACAGGAACGGAATTACCGAGCATCTTGAAAAAGAGCATCTGGAAGATGCCGCAATACATATTCATCACATTTTCCCCAAGGCGTTGTATCCAGAGATTTGCGCGTATTTGGAGAATCTGATCGCCCTTACGCCGACACAGCACTATAACTATGCCCATCCGAACGGCAGGACGCAGGAAGTAAATATTGAGTACCAAAAATTGCTTTTGCTTTCAAAGGCAGACCGAATAAAAGAAAACATCGAGGAAAGCTATTCTGAAAAAGTTGAACGGATTTATGAATTCCCAAAATTTCTCCATGTTCTTAGCATCGGTTTTGACGATGACGAGGTGGAGAATATCGGAAATATGGATTTTGTCGCTGTTATGAACGCAATAAACGTACATTATGCGAGCATAGTTTGATAAAAATTGGAGGAATATCATTTCTATGGAAAGCAAAAAAATTGAAGATTCCAAGATGTCTATAGAGTTAAAATATTCTAAAGACAAAGAAAATCCCATCAAAGTTTTTGAATCGTTTAGATTGATGTTTGAATCTGTAATAAATACCCAAACAGAACTTGTGAGAAAACTTAATCCGCTTTTAAATGTAGAATTCGTTCTTACAGATGTAAAGTCCGCTTCTATGTGGGCAGATTTGACAAGAAAAACAATCACAGTCGAAGATGATAGGCAAAGTCTGCTAAAAGATGAGACAAAGGGCGATGTTAATGAATATGTGAACCGCTCGACAGAAGCCCTGTTTCAAAAAATGGCAGACTCAAAGAATAAAATTTTACATTCAAACGACATACTCACTTTAGCAAAAGAGATAAATGAAATTGCAAAGGAGACAAAAACTATTGAAAGCCCAAATTATAAAGCACCTGATGTTTTATTGATTGCTGATGCCTTTGAAAATGCGAAGAAAGCAACAAAATTACTGTCAAATGATGATTCATTTGAGTTTATTAGAGTTGGAAAAGAGCCTATATCTGTCAGTAAGGTTCAGACAGAAATTGATAAATCTGCATTAGTTTCTGAAACAAAAGAAAAAGTTGTTGAAAGACTGCAATCTATGACTTTAAAAATAAAGATTGCCGATTTTTTAGGTACTACAAAATGGAAATTCCTCACGGAAGAGAGAAAATCCATTGATGTTAAAATTGACGATTCTGGATGGCTCGACAATTTTCATAACAATGGAAATACATTTTTGGCATCGGGAGACTCTTTAAAAGTTGATGGAATCATAAAAGAGTCTTTTGATAAATTTGGAATTCTTATTAATAGTGAATATACAATAACCAAGGTAAAAGGCATTGAGCATAAATGAAAACCAATGAGTCCTTGAAATTTGAAAGGAAAATACGCAATACCATAATTGTTGATTTGATTTTTAGTTTTCTTCCTGTTTTGGTTTTAATTGCTATAAAGTTATTGACTCACAGTTCTGAAAACTTCTTTATGCGTTCCGATTGGTCATATGTTTCAATGATTTTATATGGTCAAACATTAATAAAACTTTTTAGTGGCATTATCCAAAACATGAATGAGAAAGACTCTTCTTTACTTATTTTGCAAGTAAGTTGTATTTTAGCTTTTGGTCTTATACCGTCGATTCTATTTTTACTATTGATTGAAATTGGAATAATAAATTTTGCGATTATTATTTTACAGTTTGTTTGGCTTGCAGGCAGTATTGTTATATATTTTATATTCGGAGGATTAGGATTGATATTAAGTGAAAAAAAGAAAATCACAGAGTCTGATTTTACATTGTAAAAACTACGCCTAATAAAATACACTAGCATTGCTTAATTCTTCAATCAAGTGCAGCATAAACGCGGTCAACCGTTGAACTTAGCGAACGATCTTCGCCAATACTTTGGTGACACGTTCTCGATTCCGTTGCGGCTTTTTCGCCGCACCAAAGACCTGATGAAGCGGCTGCGCTCAAACTTCAGCGAGCTGGTGGACACTATGGAATTGTTCCTCGCGGAATGATGCAAGGCACAAAATGCCCGGCAATTGCACATTCGAGTTTAACTATATGCGACGGATTTGATATGGTACTCGGCGATATTTTTCAGACTCTCCGTCACTGGCTTCCGACATGAACACGAAACACTTTTCGGGGCTTTCGCAAAACCCCCGTTGACACACCACATCAGCGCGGGGGGGGATACAATTTATCCTTACTGTAACCTATGGTTATCCAAAGGATAAATTGATTTATGGTAAGGATAATTTTATTTATCCAAAGGATAAATCCTTGTCCGCAGGGAACGGCAGAAACAACTAGCGCAACAACAGCGCGGCATTGCTTCTTATCTGGCTTTCAATGGCAGAAAGCCGCTGCCTCGGCACGTTATAGCGCGGATGTCGCGTAAAACGAAAACGCAGGATGCCGCGCAGCCTGTCCTTATGCCATTGCGTCATACACGCTTTTGCGGTCTCCACAAAGCGGTCATATACGCACGGCAGCAGGCTTCTGTCATAGTCGGCAAGCGATTCGCGAGAATCAAAGTCACCGGGACCGGCAAGACTGTACAGCGAGTTTCCGTGGTCAAACAGCGGCGCAGGCGCAATGATCGTATTTGTCCTGCTGTCAAGCAAGAAGCCGAAATTCCCGTAGTGCCGGTCCGTGTTTTTTATGACGGCATCAAGCACCAGCATGTCGGCAAGCGACTTTTCAAATGCACCGCCGAGCGACCGATAAAAAGCGACGACCGCATCAAAACCGCCTTCCGGCACAATTTTCCCGGCAGGAACATACGAAACTTTCTTTGTCGTAAAAAGAGCGCACGTAGAGCAAATCGCGCCCTTCCATTTTGAGAGTCCGTAGGAAACCGATTGTATGCCGAGTGCCTCCGCAACCTGATGCGCGTAGAATTCCGAATACGGCTCAAATCCCGTATTTGATGCGCCGCTGGTGCCTCCCTTATACAGCACGATGCTGCCGTTTATCCGCCGCCAGCACTTGGGGAGCATTCCGTTCGTCGTGAATTCCGGGCTTGAAGCAAAACTTGCACGGACAGAACTGCCGTAACCGGTAAAGGCGATGCGCCCCAGCACCGCGCTGAACCGGTTGTCATACAAGTTGTAGTTTTCAAACGTGCCGTCGAATCCTTCTTCCACGACCCAATAGCAGTCATTCAGCGACAATCCCTTTGAGACAGAGATGATTCCGAGCGGTCGGTTCGCACTCAGACCACACTTTGCAAGAAAAGAATCGACAAAAGCCCTGTTCTTAGGGATGCTCCTGCGGCGTACCCATGACTCAAGCCCTTTCTCGGAAAGCTCCAAATCCTTGGGCAGGAGCGTCTTTTTATCTTCATCAGCCCACACGATTTTATATCCCGGCGTGCTGCTGTTGGCATTCGCAGAAAATCTGAGCAAATCCGTATCAAAATGCTTGAGCGTATAAACCATCTTCTTTCTCAAAAAATACTATAGCACATATCCCAAAAGAAAAAAAGCGATGACACCTGCGCCATGTATGCATCAAAACGGCGGCATCTTTCCGCAAAAATCCCGTTGACACGCCGCCGCTTTTTCAGTACAATACTATTACTTCGGTCGATTAACTCAGTGGTAGAGTGCTACCTTCACACGGTAGAAGTCACTGGTTCAAGTCCAGTATCGACCATATATGCGACAAAAAACGCCCCACATCGTGGGGCGTTTTTTTATGTCATGGCTAATTGTCGCTGAACTCGCTCACCAGCGCGCTGACGGTCGCCTTTGCGTCGCCGTAAATCATCACGGTGTTGTCGTTCGTGAACAGCGGGTTCTCCACGCCGCTGAATCCCGTGCCCTTTCCGCGCTTCAGCACGAATACCGTGCGCGCCTCATGCGCGTTGACGATCGGCATACCGTACAGCGGCGACGACTCGTCGTTGATCGCGTCCGGGTTCACCACGTCGTTCGCGCCGATGACGATGGCGACATCGACGTTGCTCATCTGCGGGTTCATCTCGTCGCTCGTCTTGAGCTGCTCATACGGGACGTTCGCCTCGGCAAGCAGCACGTTCATGTGCCCGGGCATACGGCCGGCCACCGGGTGGATCGCAAAGTTCACCTCCGCGCCGTTTTCCTCCAGCTTGTCGCACAGTTCCTTGACCGCGTGCTGCGCCTGCGCCACCGCCATGCCGTACCCCGGTACGATGACCACCTGCTTGGCCGCC
This sequence comes from uncultured Treponema sp., assembly GCA_947177175.1. Lineage (GTDB taxonomy): Bacteria > Spirochaetota > Spirochaetia > Treponematales > Treponemataceae > Treponema_D. The sequence continues at coordinate 11,268 of CAMWTK010000042.1, read as the reverse complement.
TCAAGAATCATGTATGCGTCCTCAACGCTCATTGCCTTCGGTTCTTTTGCCGGGCCTGCCGCGCCTTTTTTCTTTGCACCGCCAAAACTCTTGAACAGCAGGCTCGCGAACGTGCGGTTCATCGCCTTGCACATAATCAGCGTGAGGATCAAGCCCGACGCGCCGACCAGACAGCCGGAGACGACCAGCACCGTGTTGCCGATCGCAAAGCCCGCGAACGCCGCCGCAAGGCCGGAGAGTGCGTTCAGGAATGAGATGATGACCGGCATATCGCCGCCGCCAATCGGCAGTACCATCGTAAAGCCGAGCAACAGGAACGCCGCCGCCGCCACGATAATGCCGCACCGCTCAATCTGCGCGAAGCCGAACGGATTGTCCGCCGCAAAGAGCGCGTACACCACGATCGCGACCAAGCCGATCACGCACAGCAACCCGTTCACGAAATTCTTGGCGGGAATCGCCACGTTCTTCTTGAACGCCTTGCCGCTCAGTTTGCCCCATGCCACGACCGAGCCGGTAAAGGCGACCGCGCCAATGGCAATCGTCAGCCCGAGCGAAATAGCCGTGAACGCGTCGCCCTTGGGCTGCGCCAAATACTGCGCGATTGCCACAAGGAACGAGGAAAGGCCGCCGAATCCGTTGAAGAGCGCGACCAGTTCGGGCATGCCCGTCATCTGCACTTTCTTTGACCAGACAATGCCGACGAGCGAACCGACGATGACCGCGACCGCCACGTAGCAGTAGCCGTTAAAGCGGAAGTCCGCGTTCCATGAGCCGACCACGCCCCGCTCGCACAGGACGGTGATGACCGCGATGAGCATGCCGACGGCAGAGTAGCCGTTGCCCTTGCGCGCCGTGTCAGTCTTGCCGAGCAGTTTTATGCCACGGATAAAAAAGATACATGAGACCATGTAGAGGATTTTAATCGCTATGTCGTTCATTTACTTGCCCGCCTTCTTGTCGTCCTTTTTCTTGAACATCCCGAGCATACGGTCGGTGACCAGGTAGCCGCCCACCACGTTGATGGTGGCGAACACAATCGCAAAGAAGCCCAAAATCGAGCCGAGCTGGCTGTAGCCGCCCTCGCTCACCGTCACCGCGACGGCAGTCACGCTGATTGCGCCGACCACCGTAATGCCCGAAATGGCGTTCGTGCCGCTCATCAGCGGCGTGTGCAGCTGCGACGGCACTTTCGCGATCAGCTCAAGCCCCAGGAACGCCGCAATGACGAACACGAAAATAAGCATGATGTCCATTTTCAATTCTCCTTAATACTCAATTACGCCTTGAAACGCTCGTGGATAATCGCGCCGCCCTGCGTGAGCAGGCAGCCTTTCATAATGTCGTCCGCAAGGTTCACTTTCAGCTCGCGCGTCTCCTTGTCATAAAAATGCGTGAGGAACGCGGTGATGTTCCCGCTGAACATCTTTGACGCATCATAGGGCACTTGCCGTTCGAGCAGGTCGCCGCTCATAATCGTCACGCCGTTGTCGGTCACGACATCCTCAAAGAGCTTGGAGCCTTCCACGTTGCCGCCCGTCCCGCACGCCATGTCCACCACGATCGAGCCGGGTTGCATACGGTCGAGCACGTTCTTTTCGATGAGGCGCGGAGCTTTGCGCCCGAACACTTTTGCCGTCGTAATGACGATGTTCGCCTTTTCGCACACCTTTGCCTGCGCCTCTTTCTGCTTTGCGATCTGTTCGGGGGTCAGTTCCTTGGCATAGCCCTGCGCTGTCTGCCCCATCTCGCCCAAATCGATCTTGACGAAGCTTGCGCCGAGCGACCGCACCTGCTCCTCCACCACCGGCCGCGTGTCGAACGCATCAACGCGCGCGCCGAGCCGCTTTGCCGTGGCGATCGCCTGCAAGCCCGCCACGCCCACGCCGATGATGAACACGCGCGCCGGGGTAATCGTGCCCGCCGGGGTGACCATCATCGGGAGGATTTTGGGCAGCCGCGCCGCCGCGTTCAGCACCGCCACGTAGCCCGCGAGCGATGTCTGCGACGACTGCACGTCCATTTTCTGCGCGAGCGTGGTGCGGGGAATCATCTCCAGCGAAACCGCCTGAATGCCCGCCGCCGCAAACTCGTTCAGCAAATCTTTTTCATTGAACGGGTCAAGATAACTCAGGTGCAGCGTGTCTTTTTTGATGCCCGCAATGCTGTCGGGCTTCATGATACGCACGACAATATCGCTGTCGCCGTAGCCGTCCGCCTCGCTCGCCACCACCGTCGCGCCCGCCGCCACATACGCATCGTCGGAAAAACCGCTCTTTGCGCCGGCACCGCTCACCACCTTACACTCAAACCCAAGGGGAACGAGTTTTTTCACATCGTCAGGAATCAGCGCGACGCGCGTTTCGCGCGCGTCCTTTTCCTTACAGACCAGAACCTTTTTCATACGACATCCTTGATAACAAGTATCTTTCCTATTATAAAGCCCCCGCGCGGATTGCGCAACAGGTTTTTGCGCGGACGGCCGCCGCTAGAAATTGCGCCCGTTCCAGCCCCAGTTCCTGAATCCGGCATACGTTACGTACACCGCGTCGCCGGGAATGCCGAGCGTGCGCTCGAATATCGCGCAGATCCGCTCCGTCATCTTTGCGCAGGCGGCGGCATCCTCCGCGCCGAACAGCTCGACCGAGACGAACGCGCCCTTTTCGAGCCGCTTGCCGCCAAAGTACAGGCAGTAATGATCCTCAAAGCCGAGCATGAGATAGCTCTCCGGCTTTCCGAGCACGGCGATTGCCTTTCCCAGCTCCGCCACAAGCGCTTCGCGCGTCTCATCGGAAACGCCCACCGTGATTTTGGAATGTATCATCGGCATAGTCTTTCTCCTTCAATGAAAAATCTTCCGTTTCGGCAAGCATAGCATATCCGCGCAGAAAAGGCTACCGCACTACCGTTCCCGAACGACCAAGTTGCCCTGCCCGTCAAGCGACAAACGGCAGCGGTCGCGCTCAAAACCGTACTCCTCGACTTCCTCGCCGGTATTGCAGTATATCCACAGCTTGTAGTCGGACACTTTCACCAGCGTGACCGAAGCCTTCGGAATGATATGCAGCTCGTCGCCGTCTGTCGCGTCATAGATTGCGCCCCCACGGTCGAAAAACGCCGTCATCAGGTCGGACGCCTCTTGCCACGGCTTTGCGTATGCCGCAAGCCCCACCACCGCAATGACCAGACACAAGATCTTTTTCATCGCACACTCCTCACTCTTTGTGTATCGCGGGCAGCCCCCGCCGGAAACTGCCGCCCCAGTATTGTAGCACACGTTCCGCCCGTTGCACCCCCCCCTGCCGCCCCCCGATATATCGTAAAAAAAACCGGGCAAAAACCTGAGGAAATGCGGATAAAAACGAGAAAGAAAATCGTCGTGCCGCTGTCTGGCAAGAAGCGCGTTCTGCCAGCCGTTACGAAAAACGGGCAGCCTTTTGCCCCGCAAAAAACTGCCCGTCTGGAAGTGGCGGGAATTGAACCCGCGTCCGAAAGTGGAAACCATGCGCGTCTACGTGCGTAGTTGTGCGAGGTAGTTGTCGGGAGCAGGTAGCAGCACAACAAGCGTCTGCTCCGTATTTCAGTAAGCAGTCCCGCACGTCGCCTGAACGCGGCGCACGGCAAGTCCCTGTTTGTGACGGAAACCAGCACCGCTAGGAACAGCGCAGCCCTGATTCCGGCTCATGCGACTTACGCCGCGAGAGCTTCTGCAAAAGAAGTCTCTTCGACCTCTTCTTCTTTTCTTCCGAAAATCGCAGTTATGTTTTTCTCAGTTTACGGAACCTTGACCCCGGCACGCGGCACACGCCCTCATCACCATCGTCGAAACCGGTGCACCCCCGGAAAACAATCGTGAACGGACGAGCCATCACATCGTTACTATACTGACGAACGCGCAGAAAGTCAACAAGAAAATGCAGTTTTCCGCATATTTGAGAAGCGTTCTCATATTGACTTTTTCTGCGCGGGCGGTATAATTTGAAAATCATTATCATATTGGCGGACGGACGATGACGACATACCATACCCGGCAGCAGGAACGGCTGCTCGCATACCTGCGCGAGACGCAGGGAAAACATTTTACAGCGGAGGACGTGCGCGCGCACTTTGCGGCGACAAAGACGGCAATCGGCATTGCCACCGTGTACCGCCACCTGGAAAAACTGGTCGCGGACGGCATGGTGACCAAATACGTGATAGACGAGCACTCCGCCGCCTGCTTTGAATACGTCGGCAGCGCATGCCATGCGGACGCGCCGGAACAGCATTTTCACCTGAAATGCGAATCCTGCGGCGCGCTCATCCACCTGGCATGCGACGAGCTTGCCTGCATCCGCGCGCACCTGCAAAAAGAACACGGCTTTTCGCTCAATCCGTTCCGCACCGTCTTCTACGGTACGTGCGGCGCGTGTGCGGCGGGGGGAATAAAACGATGAAACGAATAATCATGCCCGCGCTCCTGGCACTCTGCCTGTGCGCGTGTACCAAAAAAACGGACGCCGACCAGACGCTGCGCGTGGTCGCCACGGTGTTTCCCGCATACGACTGGGCGCGGGTCATACTGGGCGCGGAAGCCGACCATACATCGCTGACGCTGCTGGCGGACAACGGCATTGACCTGCACGGCTACCAGCCGAGCGTACAGGACAGCGCGGCACTTTCCCGCGCGGACGTGCTTATTTATACCGGGGGCGAAAGCGATGCCTGGGTGGACGGCGCAATCAAGACCGCCACGAACCCTGCCATGCGAACCGTCAACCTGATTGCCGCGCTCGGCGACCGGGCAAAGGCGGAAGAGACCGTCGCGGGAATGCAGGCAGAAGAGCCGGAACAGGACGATACGGCATACGACGAGCATGTCTGGCTCAGCCTGCAAAACGCCCCGCTGCTGTGCGCGGCAATCGCGGACGCGCTGTGTGCCGCCGACGAAAGAAACGCGGTCGCCTACCGCGCGAACCTCGCCGCATACACGACGGAACTTGCCGCGCTCGACGCAGACTACCGCGCGGCAATCGGCGCGGCACCGACAAAAACGCTCGTGTTCGGCGACCGATTCCCGTTCCGCTACCTCACCGACGACTACGGACTGGCATATTATGCGGCGTTCGCGGGCTGCTCGGCGGAGACGGAGGCAAGTTTCCGTACTATCGCGTTCCTTGCGGATAAGACGGACGCGCTCGCGCTTCCCGCCGTCCTGCACATCGAGACCAGCGACGGAAAAATCGCCCGCACGATCGTCCAAAACACGCAGACAAAATCCGCCCGCGTCCTCATGCTCGATTCCATGCAGTCGGTGACGGCACGGCAGATTGCCGCAGGTGCGACCTACCTGGGCATCATGCGCAAAAACCTTGCAGTGCTGCAAGAGGCGTTGCACAGATGACCTGCCTGCACTGCGAAAACCTGACCGTCGGCTACGAGGGCGCGGGCGTGGCGAGCGGCATCACCTTTTCGGTGAGCGGCGGCGACTACCTGTGCGTGGTGGGCGAAAACGGCGCGGGAAAATCGACGCTCATCAAGACGCTGCTCGGACTGCAAAAACCGCTCGCTGGCTCGCTCACGCGCTCCTTTGCCGCAAGCGATGTCGGCTACCTGCCGCAGCAGACCGCCATCCAAAAAGACTTTCCCGCCACGGTGGCAGAAATCGTCCTGAGCGGCTGCCAGAACCGGACGGGCTTTTTCCCGTTCTACCGCGCACCGGAAAAACAGCGCGCGCGGCACAACATGGAACGGCTGGAAATCCTGCCGCTCGCCCGGCGCGCCTACCGCGAGCTTTCCGGCGGACAGCAGCAGCGCGTCCTGCTTGCCCGCGCGCTGTGCGCCGCGCGGCAGCTGCTCATCCTTGACGAACCCGTCGCGGGGCTTGACCCCGCCGTCACCGAAGAGCTGTACGGATTCGTGCGTCAGTTCAACCGGGAGGGCATGACGGTCATCATGATCACGCACGACATGAGCGCAATCCGCTACGCAAGCCACATCCTTTCGCTGGGAAAGACGGCGTTCTTTGGCACGAAAGACGATTTTCTGCGGACGGAACGCAGAAAACGGCTCGCGCCTGCCGCAGGAGCAGACGATGATTGAGACATTGGCAACCTACCTGCGTTTTCCGTTCGTGCAGTACGCGCTTGTCGCGGGAACGCTCACCGCGCTGTGCGCGTCGCTGCTCGGCGTGCCGCTCGTCCTGCGCCGCTTCTCATACATCGGCGACGGGCTGAGCCACGTGGCGTTCGGCGCGATGGCGTTTGCGGCGGTGTTCGGGCTTGCCGACCGCATGACGATTGTCCTGCCCGCGACGGTCGCCTGCGCAATCCTGCTGCTGTGCGGCGGGCGCAGGCGGAAAATCAAGGGAGACGCGGCAATCGCCATGCTCTCCGCCGGGTCGCTCGCCGTGGGCTACCTGCTGCTGAATATATTTGCGCCGTCGGCAAACCTTTCGGGCGACGTGTGCGGCACGCTGTTCGGCGCGACGGCAATCCTCACGCTCACCAAAGGCGAGGTAATCGCGACCGTCGTGCTGAGCGTCGCCGTCGTGGCGATGTTCGTGCTGTGCTACAACACGCTGTTCGCCATCACCTTTGACGAGACGTTCGCCAAGGCGACCGGCATGCCGACCGAGCGGTACAACGTGTTGCTTGCCGTCGTCATTGCGGTGGTCATCGTGCTTGCCATGCATCTGGTCGGGACGCTCCTCGTCAGCGCGCTCGTGATTTTTCCGGCGATGACCGCAATGCGCCTGTGCACGTCGTTCAAGCGTGTGACGATCTGCGCCGCGCTCGTTTCCGTGGCTTGCGCGCTCGCCGGAATGGTCGCCGCAATCCTTGCCGGAACGCCCGTCGGCGCGACAATCGTGGCGGCGAACATCATCGCCTTTGCCGCCGCGTCTGTATGGTCGTCCGTCAGATAGCGGGGAAACAAAAAAGGCAGGGGCTTGCGCCCCTGCCCAAAACGACCTGACACATGGAAGCCAAGCCGTTCAATCCAAAGTTATTCTCCGTCTACCGGAGCGACATTCGCGAGGAAGTAGGTCTTTGCATAATTCCATTCGCCAGAGAGCGTCGCGCCTTTGTAAATATTCGCGTAGACAGCCTGTTTTTTCTGATTCTTACTCGTGTCAAGAGCTTCTGCGCTGTTTGTACCACCTTCATTGTAGCCGGAACCAAGAGAAGCCGCACTCGTAGCAGGAATAATCCATGAAGCCTTACGATGAGAAACACCAGTACTTTCCAATGACGGGTCAGCATCATAAATAGCGATAACCCATGAACCAGCGGCGGCATCGTCATAACCGTCAACCATACGAGTGAGTCTCTGACCAAATTTTCCGTCCAAACTGCTGCTCGCAAGGTCAGCAGCCTTAGGCTTGATTGCGACATCAACCCACAAATCCAAAGTATCTGTCTTAGGATCTTCCATTAGAGTTACAAAACCACCATCTGAACCATTTGAAATATCCCATTCAACCGTTCCCGTAACATCAGCAGCCGTTATCGTAGCCGACACACCTTTTTTACCATTACCAGTCAAAGTTGTCGCGCCAAAATTATTCTTGCTTTTTTCCGTAACATTATAGAACCGAGAAAGATATGCCTGCACATTGCCGTTATAGTTTCTGATGCCCACAACGTTGAACGTTTCAGACGCACTGTCACTGTCAGTCGCACCCTTCAAGTCCCACGCAAACCCCATTACGCCAGAATTTGCACCAGCATTAGATGACTTGCCATCATTGCCAACGCCTTTGCCAAGGGTAATTTTGGTGAGCGCACCAAGATGCTTGAGTGACGTGCGATTCCATGCACGGTACACGCCCGTAAGATTTGAATCCTTAATATCCTGGTCAGTGCCATATCCATTGGGATTCTCATAGTAGACCTTGTAACTATTGTTACTGCCCGTAATCGCGCCCTCCGGGTCGTCCTCGTTGTCGCATGCCATAAATCCGAGCGATGCCGCACACAGCACTGCCGACGCGAGCAGCAGTTTTTTCGTCAGTTTCATTGTTTCCTCCGTATCTCCGCGCAGCGGAGCGTTCATAGAATTTCGACAAGTATAAAAAAAATGGCACTTTTTCAAGACGTTTTCTTGCCCTTTGTACAGTTTTTTGCGAAAATCGGCGCGTTTTTTGCCCAAAAGGCACATTCCTGGCGACGGCACACGGGATGACAGGCGCGGAAAAACGTGCTATACTGGAGACGTTCCGCAACAACGGCGGAAAGGAGCGGCATGTGAAAAAATCGGCAATCGGTGCAATGTGTTTTCTAATGCTCGCAGCGGCGGCGTACTGCGCACAGACGGAGACGGCGGACGTGTACGAGCCGACGGCGATTCCCCAGCCGGCGCGCAAAAAGCTGCCGTCGCTGTTCTCCAAAAAAGTGGCGCAGACGGTCACGCTGTCGGAGTTCTCGCTGTTCCGCTACAATTACCTGAACACGAAAGTCAACGTCGAGCCGGTGGAGATTTTCTACGAGCCGAAATATCAGGAAGTCGGCCTCACGCTCGACGCAAAAGGCAGCCGCTACCTTACGTTCGACCAGGCTGCCCTGCGGGACTTGCGGGCGGCGTTCGACCAATACGACGCGGCGTTTGAGGCAAAGACGCTCGTGGCAAAAAAGACAAAATATGCGAGCGCCTACGGAAAAATCCCCGTGCACTATATAGTAAGAAACCTGCTCGGCGACATTCCCTATGAGCCGGTCATCACCTGCGGGTACGTGTTCGTGGGGCAGTCGCCCTACTTCATCATCACCGTTCCCGAAACGAAAAGCACGCTGCACAATCCCGTCGATGACGAGCGGACGCGCACCTCAACGCCGGTAAAACTGCTGTTCAACCGCAACCAAATGCGGACGTTCCTCACGCTGGCGCAGGAAGAGAACGTGGCGCAGGCACTGCAAGCGGCGGACGAAAAAGCGGGCGCAGACGCGGCAGAACCGCCCGCAGACGGCACTGCCGACGTACCCGACCCGAAATAACTACAGGATATAGCGCGACAAATCCTGATCCGCGCTGATGTCCTTGAGTTTGTCCTCCACGAACGAGCGGTCAATGACGATTGTCTCGCCGGTGTGCTCGTCAGCGTCAAAGCTGATTTCCTCGGTCACCTTTTCCATAATCGTGTGTAGGCGGCGCGCGCCGATATTCTCGCTGCGCCCGTTCACTTCCTCGGCAATGCCCGCCATACGGTCAATCGCGTCGTCGGTAAAGGTGAGCGTCACGCCCTCGGTCTGCAACAGCGCGCTGTACTGCCGGGTGAGCGCGTTCTTCGGCTCGGTCAGAATGCGCCGGAAGTCGTCCTTGCTCAGGCTGCCCAGCTCCACGCGCAGGGGAAAGCGTCCCTGCAATTCGGGAATGAGGTCGCCCGGCGCGGCGACGCTGAACGCCCCCGCCGCCACGAACAGGATATGCGTCGTGTCCACCACGCCGTAGCGCGTGTTGACCTTTGAGCCTTCCACAATCGGCAGGATGTCACGCTGCACGCCCTCGCGGCTCACGTCCTGCCCGTGCGACTGCCCGCTCTTGACGGCAATCTTGTCAATCTCGTCGATAAAAATAATGCCGCTCTGCTCCACGCGGCGTTTCGCCTCGTCCGCAACCTTGTCGGCATCAATCATCGCGTTGAGCGTCTCCTCGGTGATAATCTTGCGCGCCTCGCGCACGGAGACGTGCCGCTTCTTGTAACGACCGCCCGTGAGCATCTGCGTCAGATCCTCCATGCCGCTCTGCAAGTCCTCCATGTTGCCGCCCGCAATGATACCCATGCTCGGCATACGGCTCGTGCGCTCCACGGTCACCTCAACCTCGCGCTCCTCCAGCGTGCCCTCGCGCAGCATCTGCCGGAACTTCTCGCGGGTGGAATTGCCGTCCTGCCCCGCCGTGTCGGGAAGCGCGTTCCCCTGCTCCGCCGATGCGGACGGTTTCTTGTCCTTTTTCGACCCGGGAAGGAGTAGGTCAAGCAGCTTTTCCTCCACCTTGGGCTTGCACGATTCGCGCAGCGACTCCTCCATCTCGGACTTGACGTTCATGTAGCTGACCGCCATCAGGTCGCGCACCATGCTCTCCACGTCGCGCCCCACGTAGCCCACCTCGGTGTACTTGGTCGCCTCGACCTTCAGGAACGGCGCGCTCACCAGCTTTGCCAGCCGCCGCGCAATCTCCGTCTTGCCGCACCCCGTCGGTCCCATCATCAGAATGTTCTTGGGCGCAACCTCGTCCCGGATGTCCTCCGCAAGGTGCAGCCGCCGCTCGCGGTTGCGCAGGGCAATCGCCACGGCCTTTTTCGCCTCTTTCTGCCCGATGATATAGGCATCCAGCTTGGCGACGATTTGTTTCGGTGTCAGTCCTGTCAGTGCCATCATGCTTCCTCCACAGTGATTGTGTTGTTGGTATAAATGCAGATACGTCCCGCAATGCCGAGCGACTTCTCCGCAATCTCGCGCGCGCTCATCGCGCCGCCGTCAAGGTATGCCAGCGCCGCCGCATAGGCGTAGTTCCCGCCCGACCCGATCGCGCACACGTCGTTCTCCGGCTCGATTACGTTCCCGTCGCCGCTGATAAGCAGGATGCAGTCGGCGTTCGCCACCAGCAGCATTGCCTCCAGCTTCTGGTACGTGCGCTCGGTGCGCCACAGCTTTGCCAGCTCCACCGCCGAACGCATGATGTCGCCGTTGTATTCCTTGAGTTTCTCCTCGAATTTGTCGAACAGCGTCAGCGCGTCCGCCACCGACCCCGCAAAGCCCGCCAGCACCTTGCCGTTGTAGATTTTGCGGACCTTGTGCGCGTTCCCCTTGACCACCGTATTCCCCGCCGTCACCTGACCGTCGCCCGCCATCGCGACCCTGCCGTCACGCCTGACCGCAACGACCGTCGTACTCCTGATTTTCTCGTTCTGTTCCATACCCTAAAGATACACCGAAACCGCACCCATTGGCAAGGAAAAAGTGCCGCCGCCGTGTTTCGGTCATAGCTGCCCGGGCATACCTATTAAAGCGGGGGGGAAGCCTTTCCCCTCGGACGCACTGCGTTGCGCCCTACCCCTTTCTGCGGGGACACCCCGCAACGCCCCGTTTTTTTCCCGCGGGGTTCTTTTTTCCGCTTGGAAGCGGACGGAACATGCTTGGGGAAGGAACACCCCTCTACTTTCGAAGCGGGGGTTTTCCCTCCCCAAACCCTACCCATTCCCCAGCCCCATTTAGGGCGGGGCCCGAAAGCCCCCCGGTCGCCGTGTTGCGCGGCAAATTTTTTGTCGCAGTGTTTTACGGAGGAATTTTT
>CAMWTK010000041.1 GCA_947177175.1 uncultured Treponema sp. | reverse complement strand
ACACATCAAACGCGATTTGAAAGCACTTCCCGAACAGCGGGAACACATCAAACGCGATTTGAAGGCACTTCCCGACCTGCGGGAACGATTCAAATGTGATTTGAAGGTATTTCCCAAACTGCGCGGACGTGCCGGGAAGCTCGGACGGTCTGCCGCCGGGTGCGCGGAACGCATCCGTGTGCTGAAAGCCGTCCGCCGTCGGAATCGTGAGGATAGAAGAAATAAAAGGTGGGAAGCGAAGCCCTAGCGCGTGCCGTGCGACAGTGTGCGCTGCGTTGCAGCCGCAGTCGGTGATGTCATAAAGTGGGGGGGGGTATTTCTGTGCTGGGCGTATGCCGTCCGCTTCATGTGACTATGATAGCAGAACGCCGGGCTATTGTCAAAACGCGGGGGCGAACGGCGAGGCAGGGCGCGATCGTTTCAGCTCACGACGGAGACGATTTTTTCCACGATGGCTTCGCGTACCCGGTTGGCGATTTGCTGGGAAGTCAGGTCCTTGTATTCGTCGTAGGTAATCGGCTTGAGGAAATGCACGTAGCTCTGCACGGGCTTGACCGAGTTGAACTCGAACACTTTGTAGGAATCGACCAGCGCGACCGGGACGATGGGGCATTTGGCGCGGATTGCGCTCTTGAACGCGCCGGGGCGGAATGCAAGTACGTTGTTGTGGTTCTTGTGGTAAATGCCTTCGGGAAACACGATGAAGCGTTTGCCCGCCCTGATTTCGTCCACGATTGCGCTCATGCCCTCAAACTGCGAGCGCATGCTCGTCCGGTCCAGCCGGAAGCCGTGGATGAGCGTGATGAATTCGGAGACGATGGGGAAGCGCGAGCGTTTTGCGTCGATGACGACGGTGCACGGCTTTTTATGCGCGCCGATCAGCCCGATGCCGTCGTACTTGCCCTGGTGGTTGGGGAACATCACGTAGCTGCCTTCGGCGGGCAGCAGTTCCGTTCCCGTGGCAACCGTGGTGATGTGCGCCACTTTTTGCAGCCGGTCAATATAATGCAGCAGCGTCTGGTAGTCCGCTTCGGCGGTGTGGCGCTCGGGGTGGCGTTTTGCGTCGTGCCCTGCCCGGATAAGTCCGAGCGCGTCGGGAAAGGCTTTGATGATGGCGTAGAAAATCCGTAGCATGGCTGTTTCCCCGCCCTACCGTTTTTTGAATTTCGCGCCGATGTCCGTCATCACGTCAAAGAAGTGCGGGAAACTCACGTCGCAGCATTCCGCGCCGTGCACGGTAATCTGCTCGTCGCCGCGAAGCCCCAAGCCCATGCAGGCGAGCGACATGGCGATGCGGTGGTCGCCGTGGCTTTCTACCGTGCCGCCGTGCAGGCGGAACGCGGGGTTGTCCATGCCGTCCTCCCGCACTGGGGAATGCCCGCGGATAATCAGCGAGTCGCCGTCTTCGGTAACGTCCGCGCCCAGCCAGGAAAGCTGCTGCGCCATGAGTGCGATGCGGTCAGTCTCCTTGCGGCGGCAGACGGCGGCATCCTCAAGGACGGTCGTCCCTTCGGTAAAACACGCGATGACGGCGAGCACGCAGATAGCGTCGGGGAACGGGGAGAGCGCAACGCGCAGTTCGCCGTCCGGCAGGTTTTGGGTGGAGAGCCGTCCAAGACCGTTCCGCGCTTTTTTTCCGCCGCGCGCCGTCAGCTGGTTTGCCGTCTTGTCCCAGGTAATGTCCGCACCAATGGACTGGAGGATAGAGACGATTGCCTCGTCGCCCTGTGTGCCGCTCCCGTCGATGTTGTCAATCGTCACGGTGCTGTCGGTGAGCAGTGCCGCAACGAGCGGGAACGCGGCGGCTTCCCAGTCGCTCGGAATGGTGCAGTCGAACGCCTTGATTGCCCGGGGCGCGGTGACGGAAATGTGCCTGAAGTCGGCGGAGATTGCGACTTCCGCGCCCACGCGCTCAAGCCAGGTCTTTGTCATCGTGAGGTAGGGCGTTTCCTTGGGGTCGGTCAGTTCGATTTCCAGCGGCCCGGATAGGCGGAGGGCGGCGAGCATCAGCCCGGAAATGTACTGGCTGCTGACGTTGCCTTCCGTCACGATTTTGTGCGCCTTCGTTATCGGTCCTTCCACAATCATCGGGCATACGTCGCTCTGCGGCTGCGTGACGAACGCGCGCGCGCCCATTTGGTTGATGGCATCGACCATGTGCCGCACGGGGCGGGTGCGGATGCTCGCGTCGCCGGTAAAGACGCTCCAGCCGTCAAAGGTCGCCGCAATCGGCGCGAGGAAATAGAGGAGCGAGCCGCTGTTCCCCACGTTGATGACATCGGTCGGCGCGTGCAGGTTTTTCCCCGCGCCGTTCACGAACCACATCGTGCCGGTCTCGCCCTCGGTGCGCAGGTCAAGTCCGATTTCTGCGCCGATGAGCGGAATGGCGGCGGCGGTGCTCATGCAGTCCGCGCTCGGCAGCGGGTTGCGGATGCACGACTGCCCTTCTGCCATGGTCGCCAAAATGAGCGCGCGGATGGTGTGCGATTTTGAGCCGGGCACTTGGATATGTCCCCGCAAGGTCTGTCGTCTAGCAATAACGTCCATACGGATAGTGTAGCATAAATCGGAAAAAAAGGGTATACTTTCGGTATGCTGTATTATCTGGGTGGGATGCTGACCGATTATTTCGGTCCGGCGCGTCTGTTGCAGTCGTACACGGTGCTCATCGTGGTCGCGCTGTATGCGGGGTTTTTCATCGTGCGATACGCGATGCCTTTTTTTTACCGGTGGATGCCGCATGACCGCGGGCGTGAATTCGCGGGGAACGCGGAGGCGGCCAAGGGAAAGCCCACGGGCGCGGGCGTTTTTTTCATCACGGTGTTCGCGCTGCTGTGCCTGCTGCTCGTGCCGCTCAGCCCGTTGCAGTCCGGAACGCTCGTCCTAACCTGGCTTATGATGCTGACCGGCTTCTTGGACGACCGCAGCGTGCATTCCTGGGGCGAATACCGCAAGGCACTGCTCGATTTTATCATCTGCCTTGCCGCCGCGCTGTTCCTTGCCCATGCTGCCCGCCAGTCATCTCCCGACGGAACGATTTATTTTTGGCTGCCGTTCTTTACCACGCAGATTGCCGTGCATCCCGTGCTGTACGTGGTGATTGCCGTCGTCCTGCTGTGGGCTTCGGTCAACACGACCAACTGCACGGACGGCGTTGACGGCCTGAGCGGGACGCTCGTGCTGGTCGCGCTGCTGACAATGGGCGTGATTTTTTATTTCATTCTCGGCCATATCGATATTGCCACCTACCTGCTCGTGCCGCATTTGGCAGACGGCGCGTCCTGGGGCGCGATTACGTTCGCACTTGCGGGCGTGCTCATGGGCTACCTGTGGCACAATGCCTTTCCGAGCAAGGTGCTCATGGGAGACGCGGGCAGCCGCGCGCTCGGTTTTTACATCGGCGTGTGCGTGCTCGTCAGCGGCAATCCGTTCATGATACTGGCGACCTCGCTGATTATTTTTATCAACGGCGGCCTGGGGCTGCTCAAAATCGCGCTGCTCCGTTTCTTCCATATTTCTATCCTTACGAACATCCGCTTTCCGCTCCACGACCACATGAAAATCAACTGCGGCTGGTCGCCCACGCAAGTGCTGGTCAAATTCCTGATAATCCAGCTCCTGGCGACCGTAGCGATTGTGGGCGTTCTGTTCAAGGTGCGCTGATTCGTGCGGAGGGTTTCATACCCCGACGCTCGCGCAGGAAACTTTGTTGCGAATAGCGTCGTAATAAAGGGGATGAAACCCGACTGCGATACCTTATGAGAACAACATACCTTGATGCTTGCGCAGGGAACTTCGTTGCGAACGCTGGAAACTTCGTTGCGAATAGCGTCGAGGTATGTTGATTCGTGCGGGCGCGGCGGGCAAAAAAATGCGTGAGTTTTTTCCCTAATTTCCCGATTTTTTTCTTGACTTATGCTTGAACAGAATGTACACTAGAAACATGGATTTGAAAACTGTTTTAACACCTGAGACGGTGGAATTGCATCTCAAAGGAAAGACGAAAGAAGAAATCATCGACGAAATGCTCGAAATTCTGATTGCGGCAGGCAAGGTGACCGACAAGACCGCCGCCCGCGAGTGCGTGCTTGACCGTGAGCGCAAGATGTCTACGGGCATGAAGCACGGCATCGCCATTCCGCACGGAAAGACGGACACTGTTTCTGATTTGGTCGCCTGTATCGGCATCTCTGACAATCCGGTGGATTTTGATTCGCTTGACCAAGAGCCGTGCCGAATCTTCATTATGACCCTTTCCCCGGTGAACAAGACGGGACCGCACTTGCAGTTCCTGGCGGAAGTCAGCCTGCTCTTCAAGAGTTCGGAAAAACGCGCGCAGATTTTGGCGACGCAGGATAAAGTGGAAGTCATCAAGATTCTGACTGACTAGCCACGGCGTTTTTTTGGCGGCGCGGTCGGTCGTTCCGCCTGCCGAAACGTATGCTATTTTCTCCAAAAAAAGTCCCTTGAAAGCAGGGGCTTTTTTTGTCGGAGTGCCTATGAAACTGGAAAAAATCTTTGAGGTAAAAAACAACCGCCTGTATAAAATCGGCGGCGGGGAAGTGAGCGCGGACGGTATGGCAAGGCGCGTGGCGTGGACTCAGGTTGAGCCGACCCCCGGCGAGTATGACGAGGCGTTTTTGGCGGTGTTGCGCGACGAGCTGAAGGCGTTAGACGCGCGCGGGGCGTTCGTTTACATTGACGCGGTGTATGACCGGGACGGGGATTCCGCGCAGTTTGCCGCCGCCATGAAGCATTGCGCCCGCCGCATAAAGGATTGCGTTTCGGTGGCGGGCTTTTCCGTTCCCAATCGGCTTGCGGACGGCGGATTTGCCGACGGCTCTGCCGCTTCCGAGTATATGCGGGAGCTTTCGCAAAAACACGGGCAGTATGTTTATTTCTGCAAGAAATCCGCTCCCGGTGTCGTGCTATTGCACTGAACCGCACTGTTTGCAAGATATTGCAACAAAAGCATACGAAAGTGAGCGGCTTCCATTGACTTAAATCGTTTTCTATGCAATGATACTGGCATGAACGGTTATACGAAACGGCTTTTTCAGGGAACGGTCGCATTCTCTGCATTCTTTATGGGCGTTTGCCTGGTGGTGCATTTCTGCTTTCCGGCAGTCGTTGCCCCGGCGCGTTCCGTCACGTTCAATTCATATACGGCGCTGCTTTCCGGCATTACGGAGAATCCGCTTGCCGATGCGTTCGCAAAAAACGATGACCTTGCGGCATTTTCTGCGCGCGACGACAAAGGGCTTGCGCTCTACCGCTCGCCGGCAACGCGCCCCGCGGTGGAATGGTTTTATATGAACGTCGCGGGCAGCCGTGAAATCGCGCTTGCCATTTTGGAACACGCCGATAAAAATGACATTCCCGTGTCGCTTGCGTTCGCGCTGGCTTACATTGAAAGCCAGTACAAATCGACGGCGGTGAACCGCAACACCAACTTGACGATTGACCGCGGGTTGTTCCAGCTGAACAGCGCGTCTTTCCCCAAGCTGACCGAGGCGGATTTCTTCAATCCCCACACGAGCGCAAAATACGGCATGCAGCATCTGCGTTTCTGCATGGATGTCGCGGGCAATGAGGTGACGGCACTCGCCATGTACAACGCGGGAACGGGTCGCGTCAAAAGCAACCGCATTCCTCAGCACACGCTCAATTACGTGGGAAAAATCGAGGACTACCGCGGTCGCTTGGAACGCTCGTTCAGCACCGAAGTCTACGACATCTTCCAGCGTCAGGCGAACGGCTTTGAGCTGGCAATGGTTGCCCAATAAAATTGAGGAGGGGAAAGTCTTCCCCTCGCTTCCAAGGCAAGCCGCGGCTTGCCTTGTCCGCTACCCCTTCTCCGGGGAGTGCCCCAAGCCCCCTTCCTATTTGACTATATGTTTCTTGTAGTTTGCCGTCTCCAGAATGTCGTTCGCGTTCTTTATGCGCTCCGCCGTGGGCATGGGCGTGTCCTTGAGCGCGTAGTCTATGCCTAAATTCTCGTATTTTGAGACAGCAAGGCTGTGGTACGGCAGGATTTCCACGCGCTCCACGTTGTGCAGCGTGCGGATAAAATCCCGCGTGCGCGTCAGGTATTCGTCGTTGTCGGTCAGCCCCGGCACAAGCACATGCCGAATCCAGATCGACTTGTGTATCTCGTCAAGGTAGCGGAACATATCGATGATATGCTCGTTTTTCATGCCGGTCAGCGTTTTGTGCGCTTCCGCGTCAATGTGCTTGATGTCCATCAGCAGCAGGTCAGTGGAGCGCATCAGCTCCTCGAATTTGGCAAACCATGCCGGGCTGCGGTTGAACGGCCCGCCCGACGTGTCAATGCACGTGTTCACGCCTGCTTCCTTTGCCTGCTTGAAAAGTTCCAGCACAAAGTCAATCTGCGCGAGCGGTTCGCCGCCGCTTACGGTAATGCCGCCGTCCGGTCCCCAGTATTCGCGGTAGCGCAGGGCTTTTTTGAGCACGTCGTCCGCCGTCCATTCCTCGCCGCCGGTCATCGCCCATGTTTCGGGGTTGTGGCAGTATAGGCAGCGCATGGGACAGCCCTGCAAAAATATGATGAACCGCACGCCCGGCCCGTC
The DNA here is from genome assembly GCA_947177175.1 of uncultured Treponema sp. Taxonomy (GTDB): domain Bacteria; phylum Spirochaetota; class Spirochaetia; order Treponematales; family Treponemataceae; genus Treponema_D. The sequence continues at coordinate 13,187 of CAMWTK010000041.1, read as the reverse complement.
CACCGAGCCGAATGATTCGAATTTTGAGATTTTTCCGGTTACGCTCATCGTTTTTCCTCGCATAAAAAAGCCTTGCCCCTATCGGAGCAAGGCTTCTGTCGTTTTTCGCCGCCGGTTAGAGTTCCGCGTGGCAGGTACGGGCGATAACGTCATCCTGCTGTTCTTTCGTCAGGTTGATGAAACGCACCGCATAGCCGGAGACGCGCACCGTGAAGTTTGCGTATTCGGGCTTTTCGGGATGCGCCTGGCAGTCCCGCAGCTTTTCCACGCCAAAGACGTTCACGTTCAGGTGATGCGCGCCCTTTGTAAAGTAGCCGTCCATCACGTTGACCAGATTCTTGACGCGCTCCGCCTCATCGTGACCGAGTGCGGCGGGGTTAATCGTCTGCGTGTTGGAAATGCCGTCCAAGGCGTACTCATACGGCACTTTTGCCACCGAGTTGAGCGATGCCACCAAGCCATTTGTCTCCGCGCCGTAAGACGGGTTTGCTCCCGGGCTGAACGGTGCGTGGGCGGGGCGACCGTTCGGCAGTGCGCCGGTCGCCTTTCCGTAGACGACGTTTGACGTGATCGTCAAAATCGACGTGGTTGGCTCCGCGTTGCGGTAGGTATGGTGCTTTTTGATTTTGGTCATAAATGTCTTCAAGAGCCATTTTGCGATTTCGTCCGCGCGGTCATCGTCCTGTCCGTAGCGCGGGAAGTCGCCTTCCACCTTGAAGTCTTTTGCCAGGCCTTTGACGACTTCCACGACCTTGCCGCTCTTGTCTTTCACTTCCACGTCGCCGCGGATCACTTTGACCTTGGCATATTTGATGGCGGAAAGCGAATCGACCACGTGGCTGAATCCCGCAATGCCCGTCGCGAACGTGCGGCGCACGTCGGTGTCGATCAGGGCAAGCTCGGCGGCTTCGTAGTAGTATTTGTCGTGCATGTAGTGGATAGCGTTGAGCGTGTTGACGTACAGCCCCGCGAGCCATTCCAGCATGGTGTCGTATTTTTTCATCACCTCGTCGTAGTCCAGGTATTCGCTCGTAATGGGCGCAATATCCGGTCCGACCTGCACACCGGGGGTCAAGCCCGCCTCTTCGTCGCGTCCGCCGTTGATGGCGTAGAGCAATGCCTTTGCCAGGTTGGCGCGCGCGCCGAAGAACTGCATTTCCTTGCCGGTCTGCGTCGCGGAGACACAGCAGCAGATTGAGTAGTCGTCCCCCCAAATCGGGCGCATCACGTCATCGTTCTCGTACTGGATAGAAGACGTGTCGATTGAGATTTTGGCCGCGTATTTGCGGAAATTGTCGGGCAGCCGCTTTGAGTACAGCACGGTGATGTTCGGCTCCGGCGAGGGACCCATGTTCTCAAGCGTGTGCAGGAAGCGGAAGTCGTTTTTGGTGACCATTGAGCGTCCGTCCTGTCCCAGGCCCGCGACTTCGAGCGTCGCCCAAATCGGGTCGCCGGAGAAAAGCTGGTTGTAGGATTCGATACGGGCAAAGCGCACCATGCGGAACTTCATGACGATGTGGTCAACAAGCTCCTGCGCCTCTTTTTCGGTGAGGACGCCGTTCTTGAGGTCGCGCTCAATGTAGATGTCGAGGAACGTCGCAATGCGTCCGACCGACATGGCCGCGCCGTTCTGTGTCTTGATTGCGGCGAGGTAGCCGAAATACAGCCACTGGAACGCTTCCTGCGCGTTCTTTGCCGGCTGCGAGATGTCAAAGCCGTAGGACTGCGCCATTTCTTTCATCTGGCGGAGCGCCTTAATCTGCTCAGCGACTTCTTCGCGTAGGCGGATAACGTCGTCGGTCATCGTGCCGTTGCCGATGTTCTCAAAGTCCTTCTGTTTTTCCTTGATGAGGAAGTCGATGCCGTACAGCGCGATACGGCGGTAGTCGCCGACGATACGCCCGCGTCCGTAAGTGTCCGGCAAACCAGTCAGGATGTGGCTTGAGCGCGCCTTGCGGATTTCAGGGGTGTACACCTGGAACACCGCGTCCGAATGCGTCTTGTGGTACTCCGTGAAGATCTTGTGCAGTTCCGCGTTCGCTTTGTAGCCGTACATTTCGCAGCTCTGTTCTGCCATGCGGATGCCGCCAAAGGGCATGAATGCGCGCTTGAGCGGTTTGTCAGTCTGCAAGCCGACGACTTTTTCCAGGTTCTTGCCGTCCTCGCAGATGTAACCCGGCTTGTGTGCGGTAATGCCCGTAACGATGTCGGTGTCCAGATCGAGCACGCCGGAACGCTCTTTGCCGTCGAGTCCTTTTGATGTCTTGTTGTGCTCTTCTTTCTGAAGCCGTTGCAGTTCGCCGAACAGTTTGTTCGTTGCATCCGTCGGTCCTGCCAAGAATGACGCGTCGCCGTCATAAGGAGTGTAGTTCAACTGGATGAATTCACGGACGTTTACTTCATCCTGCCAAAGCCGGCCTGTCTTAAAACCTTTCCAAGCTTCTTGTGTTGCCATAAATATCTCCTTTGCCTAGGAGACACTGCCCTTGAACTGACACCGACCGACACACGCCGATCTTTTTCGTATACCACCGCTGCGGTGGCTATGAGATTCCAGATTCCAAAGGCTCGTGTCTAGCAAGCAATATTTTTGCCGCCTTGCGACGGCACGTTTTCCATAATCAATATACTCTTTTCCGCCGCAAAAGGCAATGGAAAACTAGCGTCTTTTTAAAATTATTTTCGGTCAAGACGCTAGATATGGGCGCGCGGGCAAAAAATGCGCGGAAGTCGGGGATATGCGCGACCGTTGCGGGGGGGGGCAATGCAAAAATCAATGTATACAGATTGCAATGGCTTTTTTCCCGCCGCCGTGGTAGAATAAGGGCGAGATGAGTGAGATTGCTTCCGCGTTCAGCGCGTTCGGCAAAAAATTGTCCCGTTTCGTACAGTCGGATGCCGCCGCGCCCGAGCCTGCCCCGCGTTCCGGCGGGCTGACTCAGCGCAAAATTATGGAGGCGGACGAGGCGTTTTCTGCCGCCGTGGCAAAAATATATGCGAAATACCGCTTTCCGTACCAGGTGCTCGGCGAGCATTCGCATGAGGCGCGCTCAATTGCGCGCGACGAGGACGCGCTGCTTGCGGCCTACCGCCTGTTCTGTGCCGTGCGGGATGCGAACGCGCAGTTCGGGACGGATCAGACGCGCATAAAAGACGACGTGATTGCGTCGCCGCTTGCGGGCAAAACCGCCTACACGCAGGGCGGCGATTTTGTCTACCTGCAATGCTGGCTGCGCTACGAGCAGGGCGTGACGGACGTTGTGCCGCAGTTCGCGCAGGGAAAAGAAGGCTTGTACACCTTGCAGTTCGTCCCGTCGGCGGCATTCCGCGCGGATTACAAAACCAAAGAGATTGCCGCCGTGATTCAGGAGACGTTTTATCATTAGGGCGGCAATTGCGGCTGCCCTGCGACGCCTAGGAAAGATTTTCCCGGCGTATTAAAAACAAACTGCCTAGGTGTGGTTATGATTTTTGTTTGGTCTGCCACGGTTTCAACTGCCTCGTCCAATTCATCGTCGCCGCATTTCTGACCCTCGCGTTCAGCCTTGCCGCTGGAATTACACTCAAAAAACTTTGCCCGCCGCTTTTCTCCGTGCTTAACGGCGGCAGGAAATAGGATATACGGCGAATTTATTCCGCCCGCCTGTTTTTCGCGCAGAAATACACGCCAATCACCGCCACGGGAAGTCCGCTGAACACGAGCGACAGCGGGGAGCGCAACGGCGATCCGGTCAGACAGTTGTAAACCGTCGGCGCAGCGGCAAGCGCCAAATAACACACGACGTAATAAACCGGCGCAGGCAGGCGTTTTTTCGGCGCGCGGGAATTGTCATGCCTGAGCGATTTTGTTCAGCACGGATTTTATCAGCTTCCCTTACCGTGCCGAACGAGATAAAAACAGGACTTTCATCTTGCTGCAAGCCCTGTGATGTGAAAAAATATAAACCAGTCTGCTATAGGAACTTATTCGGGATTGAGAACGGGATAAATGTCCTTAGTGCCGGGAATAAGCTTCCACGAAACCCAGTAAACGCCGTTCGCGTCTTCCGGGGAAGAGATTTTCTTGTTAAGGATGAACAACGGCGTAGATTCTCCCAAAAAGGTTTCGATTACCCAAATATTTCCTTCACTATCAGAGGATAAAGAACGATATTTATCCAAACAATCCTTGAGGTTTACCCAGTTATTATCCTCTGTAGTGGAAGAACCGACAGTTGAATTCATAAGCCTAACATCATAAGGTTTCTTAGAAGGAGACCAATTCGGAACAGCGCTCACTTCAACAACGGTACTAGAGCCTTTATGCAACTTATACGAATCAAAGGTCATCGGCGTAAAGGTAAATGTCTGGGCAAAAACAGTACCAAAAACCGCTGACAAAATCAAAACAACAAATACCAACTTCTTCATACACAACTCCTTAAAATTGTTCCTTTTTAGGCCTTCATCACGAACGCTTCTCAAGACGATAGCGTTGCAGATAATCTGCGCGACCAGCAAGGTCAAAACAGTCCATGAATTCTGCGGCGGTGAGCAATTCAAGCGAAAAGTCGATGCCGCAGTCTTTTTTGAAAACGGCAATCACGCCGCTTTTTTCAACGTATTTTTTGAAGATAGAAAATTCTTCGTGTTCCACAGTCCGTGCGTCGCAATACGCCTTTCGTACACTGTCTGAGAATACTTCTGCCGACGGTTCAAAAACGACATTCACCAGCACCGCCTTTTTCAGTTTCGGAAGCATTTTTATGTCGTCCGTCTGACATGCGGCGATTTCGTTTTTCGTCGCGGCGGAACTCATGTTGTAGATTCCGAGGATGTGCTTGTACATCTGCCATGCATCATATCGTTTGAAGTGATGCGGGTCATCCCCATTGTCATCTTTAAATTTGGACATCTCAGCGCACAGCAAATCCCGCAATGCCTTGAATGCGGCAAGCGCGTCCGAGCCTTCCGCCACATCTGAAAAGAAATTCGTGTCTTCAAAATACGCGTGTTTTAAAAATCCCGGATTGTCACGAAGCCACTCAATCATTTTCATTTCGCAGAAAATCGCGTCTGTCCCATTTAACAGAAAAGCGTCCAGATGAGCCGGGGCATTTTTCCCGCTTCTGACGGTGAGGAGCTTTTTTTCATATTCGATGGTATATGCACCCTGCGTAAAAAAGCAATTGCTGTCTTTTGCACGGATTTCGCCGTTGCCGAGAATATTATACGTCATTGCGGACGACGAAAAAATGCTTTTCATTTTCGCAGGAGAGTCGGAAAGTTCATTGCCATTCCCGCGTTCAAACTGCGCACGATGCGCTGCGAAAAAATCGCCGAACACATTGTCCTGCCAATCCGCAAAATACTCCGCCGCATATCTTTGGTTTTTATGCCGCGTCGATTCATTCAGCGGATGCCCACAAGTCGCCAAAACCTCGCGTTCAAGCCGCACAAGCTCTTTTTTAAGATTTTCGTCCATTTGTTTCTCCTTCGCAAACGATGCCACGGTCAGAACGGCAAAAAATCCTGCAAGCATTCGTCGCCACATATTGCCCGCCTTTATCTTGTTTTTCTCCAAAAACAATCGTTAATTCCTATTGCTAAGCACTTTTTCTGTTTTCTCTGCCTCAAAATTTCAATCATCCTTTATTGAAAAGCGGAAACAGAGAACAAACAAGCTGTAAGTACTGTCAGCAAAAAAACAAGGTTTTTCTTCATGGCCAAAAATCATTTCCCCACAGAGTCCAACGAATCAGACAGCTTGTTCAGCGAATCCGAGAAACTTTTTAGGTTTTCCGTGGATTTTTGGAGTTTTTCGATGCTGGTTGGATCTGCAATCTTTTTTGTTGCCGAAAAGCCGACGAATGTCCGCCAGCCCGCCACGAGCAGGAACAGCGCACAGATAATCGTTCCCGCAATGGACGCGCCGCGCTTTCCTTTCAGCTTTTTGCAGATACCAATGATTCCGCACAGCAGCCCGATGACGAGCAGCGGAATGCTTATGAAATTCATGATTCCCAAAAACGGAATCAGACCAATCAGCGCAAAAAAATGTGCCGATAATTCCCCAGACTATGCTTCCCATAGCAAAACCTCCTGAAAATGCGCTTTGTTCAGCCCGTCACATGATACGCTCATTCTTATACCGAACTGACAAAATACGCATTCATGGGTAATATGATAACATATCCTCTAATTATAGTCAAATTTAATTATCATACGCATTTTAGAGTATGATTTTATCATGGGTTTCCGGGAAAATTTGAAGGACGAGCTGAAATATCAGGACATGAAAGTGAAAGAACTCGCGGACAAGGCGGCCGTTCCAAAGCGGACAATCGACCACTATCTGACGGAAAACAACTATATGCCGAGCGCCGAAACCGCAGTCCGAATTGCGCAGGCACTGCATGTCAGCGTGGAATACCTGGTAACCGGAACAGACCCGTCATTTTCTCCCGCCGTAAAAAACGCCGTCGTGCCGCTGATAAAAAAACTGAACAGCCTTTCCGACACCGACCTGCATTTTTTCGCCGAAGTGCTTGACCGGCTCACGACATGACAGGGCGCAAAAATCATGCCCCAAACGCATACCGCGCAATCGAAAATAAGTATTGTACACTTTCCGCGCAGTGGCGTATACTCTCATCATACCCAAACAGGAGCATGACATGAAACGAATTATCACCCTGACCCTCGCGCTTGCGGCGGCGTTCGTCCCGCTTTTCGCGCAGGACTTCCAGAAACTCGCCCACCGCACGGACGACAAAAACGCGCCCGCCGTCTACTTCACCACGGACATCTCCGCGCAGGGGCTGCTGAAAGTGTACGACGCGCTGAACCAGAACATCGGCAAGAACGTCGCCATCAAAGTCAGCTTTGGCGCGCCGGGCGAACAGGTGCTCGACGCAAAGCTGCTCTCCGGCCTCATCGCCAAAACGGGCGGCACGATGGTTGACTGCAACGGGCTTTCGGGCAACCGCTGGACCGCCGCCATGAACCTCGCGCTCGCCAAAGAAAACGGATTCGCCGCCGTGGGAAAAACGCAGATGCTCGACGACCAAGGCGACATCGAGCTCCCCGTAAACGGCGGCCGCCTGCTAAAATACACGCGGACGGGCAGCCGCTTCAACGACTACGACACGTTCGTCGCCGTCCACCGCTTCAAGCTGCACTACCTGCCCGCGCTCGGCGGCAACATCAAGAACATCTCGCTCTGCCTCGCAAGCCGCTCCGGCAAATGCCTCATCCATTCCGGCGGCACCGACGCGAACCGCTTCCACAACATGAGCGCAGAAATCACGATGCAGTCGTTCGCCGACGCAACAAAAGCGGCGCTCGACGCAAAGAAAAACTGGGCGTTCGTCAACGTCCTCGACAGCTTCCGCGTGGAAGACTCCTGCCGCGGCGCGCAGAACCCCGGCAACATCGGCATCATCGCCTCGCGCGACGTCGTGGCAATCGACCAGTGCGCCGTTGACTTCCAGATCGGCCTCGCCCCCGCCGACGACGCGACCAAATCCGCCTGGGAAACCCAGCACCAAGTCGCCGTCCTAAAATACGCCGAAGACCTCGGCTGCGGCACCCGGCACTACCGCTTCATCAACCTGGACGAGTAAAAAGCCGGGCGGGGGAAGTCCGCGTGATGCAATCTCCGTGGGGGGAAGTCTCCCCCTCGCTCCAGCCCCTGCGGGGCTTCCGCTACCCCCTCTGCGGGGAACGTCGCGTCCGTAAAGAACAGCCGCCACCTGCCCCGCAACGCCCCGTCCATCGGAACGCCACCCGTAACAAAACCACACATCCGCACTTTGCGGAAAGCCGCCCGCAACAAAACCACGCTTCCGCATTCTGCGGAAAGCCCGCCCAACGAAAACCACGCTTCCGCACTTTGCGGAAAGTCCGCCCAACGAAAAGTCGCGCTTCCGCATGGTGCGGAAAATCCGCCCAGCGCAAAACCACGCTTCCGCACTTTGCGGAAAGTTGCCCACAGCAAAAACACGTTTCCGCACTTTGCGGAAAGCCCGCCCAACGAAAACCATGCTTCCGCACTTTGCGGAACGCTGCCCGCGACAAAACCACGCTTCCGCGCTTTGTGGAAAGCCGCCTGTGGCAAAAACGGGCTTCCTACACGTGTAGAAAACCCGCCCGAAGAAAAAGCAGTCTTCCTACGTTTGTAGAAAAACTCCCCAAAACAAAAACGGACTTCCCACACTTGTAGAAAGTCCGCCCACAGCAAAGGCAACTTTTCTACACTTGTAGAAAGCCCGCCCGAAGAAAAACCATGTTTTCTACACTCGTAGAAAGCCGCCTGACGCAAAAGCACGTTTCCTACGTTTGTAGAAAGCCCGCCTAACGCAAACCATGCTTTCCACACGTGTAGAAAGCCCCGCCGCAACCGTGCGTTTCCTCCGTCTGTAGAAAGCCCGTCCGCCCATGCCCGGCGCGAATGCCGCCGCAATTTTGCGGCTATGCCTCCGCTTTTTCGACGTAGCGCAGCAGTTGCTGGCCGTTGCCCGCAAGCGGGGGCGCACCGTCTGCGAATTCGACCGCGCGGGTGCTGTCAATCGCCTTGAGCGTGGCGGTAATCTTGTCGCGGGCGGCGGCGAGGACTTCACCCATCACGCGCGACGTGTCGGCCTTGATGTCCGCGACCAGTTTTTCCCAGTGCACCGCAATGCGGCTCGCGCGCGAGGTCAGGTCGTCGTCGCGGATCAGCTCAAATTTCTTGATGTTGTCGGGGTTGGCGTAGTTTCCGCCGCGCGCGCTCACCGCCCAGCTGAAATATTTTTCCACGCGGAACGACGGCGACTCTGCGTCGTCCAAAAAGCCCGCATGCACGCGCCGCTCGTCCAGACCGTACACCACGAACCGCGCCGGGTCGTCGGCGTTCACCACGATTTCTTCCGCGTCGATCCAGAACACGCGCCGCCCGGTGATATGCCCCGCCACGAACAGCCGCTCTTCCTTGTCGGGCTTTTCCCCGCGCGCAATTTTTACGGGCACGACCCAGTGATAGACTTTCTTTGCGCCGCGCACCAGCAGGCTGCTGCGGTCAAACTGCACGCGCCGAGCACTCTCATACGGAATGCTGTCAAAAATCGGCTGGTCAATCCGCTGTTCCCAAACGGGCACCCAGCCTACTTTCTGCCCGCGCTCCTGCGGAAACCGGTTGTTCCGGCGCGACTGCGCTTCCTGCGCCCGCTCGGCAAGCTCGGCACGGAGCGCGGCAAGCTCGCGGTCGCGTTCGTATGTGTCCAGGAAATGCGTTCCCGTCAGCCGGTACACGAGCCGAATCAGCAGGTAATGGCTCGGAATGGTCAGCACGAACGTCGTGATGAACGTGACCAGCACGGCATACGTGCGGTGAATCCGGGAGACAATCAGGCCGAACGCCACCATCGTCATCAGAAAGCACAGCACCAGTATGGCAAGCACGATAAGAATCGCCGTACCGTGCGAGCGCACCCGCTTCCCTATACGCCGCAGGATCATACGGCTGCCCCGCCGCCCAGCAGCACGTCCCGCAGGGCAGGAACGCTCTCGGCAATATAATCCGCGCCCGCCGCCGCAAGTTCTTCGCGGCTGCCGTAGCCGTACAACACGCCGACCGACTGCACGCCGTTTGCCCGTGCGCCGTCAATGTCATGGTGGCGGTCGCCGACCATAATCACGTCGTCGGGGTGCGCGCCGCTCGCGTCAAGCACGTAGCGGATGACCTTTGCCTTGTCCGCCCGCGTCTCCGCCTCGTCGCTCCCGCCGCAGTACGAAAAATAGCCGCGCAAGCCGTAGCGTTCCAAAATGGGATACATATATTTTTCGGGCTTGCCCGTGGCGACGCACAGCGTCTTTCCCGCCGCCTTGAGCGACGCAAGCAATTCGGGGATGCCCGCGTACACGCCGTTGTCAAAGATGCCGTGCACGCCGTAATAGTCGCGGTACGCCGCCATTGCCTTGTGCGCGTCGTCGTCGCTGAATCCGTAGAACGTGGAAAACGAATACACGAGCGGCGGGCCGATAAAGCGGCGCAGCTTGGCATCATCCGGCTCGTCAATGCCGAATTGCCGGAGCGCGTACCGCACCGACCGCACGATGCCCGGGCCGCTTTCCGTGAGCGTCCCGTCCAAATCAAAAAAGACGAACTGCTGTTTCATGCGCGTCTGAAAACCGCCGCCCGCAATCAGTGATGGAACAGGCGAACGCCCGTAAAGCACATGACCATGCCGTACTTGTCGCAGGTTTCGATAACGTTGTCGTCACGCACGCTGCCGCCCGGCTGCGCAATCACGCTCACGCCGCTTTTGTGCGCGCGCTCGATGTTGTCGCCGAACGGGAAGAAGGCATCGCTTCCGAGCGCGACGCCGGTGTTCTTGGCAAGCCAGGCGCGCTTTTCCTCGCGGGTGAACACGGCGGGCTTTTCGGCAAAAATCGTCTGCCAGGTGCCTTCCGCCAGCACGTCCTCGTACTCGTCGCCGATGTACACGTCAATCGCGTTGTCCCGGTCGGCGCGCTTGATGCCGTCCACGAAAGTCAGGCCGAGCACCTGCGGACTTTGGCGCAGCCACCAGTTGTCGGCTTTCTGCCCCGCAAGGCGCGTACAATGGATGCGGCTCTGCTGCCCCGCCCCAATGCCGATTGCCTGCCCGTCCTTCACGTAGCACACGGAATTCGACTGCGTATATTTCAGCACGATGAGCGCGATGAGCAAATCATGTTTTTCGTCGTCGGTCAGCGTCTTTTTTTCGGTCACCACGTTCGCCAGAACCGATTCGTCCAGCGTGAGGAAATTATGCCCCTGCTCAAACGTAATGCCGAACACCTGCTTGGTTTCCGTCGCCGGGGGAACATAATCCGGGTCGATCCGCAGGATGCAGTACGCGCCTTTTTTCTTTGCTTTCAGGATTGCGAGCGCGTCGTCGTCATAGCCGGGCGCGATGATGCCGTCGGACACTTCCTTTGCGATCAGCTGCGCGGTCGCCTTGTCGCACGGGTCGGACAGCGCGATAAAATCACCGAACGAGCTCATGCGGTCAGCACCGCGCGCTCGCGCGTATGCGCAGGCAAGCGGCGTGAGCGCAATCGAGCCGTCCACAAAATACATTTTTTTGAGCGTGTCGGAAAGCGGCTTGCCCACCGCCGCGCCCGCCGGGGACACGTGCTTGAAGCTCGTCGCCGCCGGAAGCCCCGTTGCCGCCTTGAGTTCCTTGACCAGCTGCCAGCCGTTGAGCGCGTCAAGCAGGTTGATATATCCGGGCGTTCCGTTCACGACCGAAACGGGCAGGTCGCCCCCGTCCACATACACCCGCGCCGGCTTTTGGTTCGGGTTACAGCCATATTTCAATGCAAGTTCTTTCATACGGAAAAGTATAATGAAAAAAAAAGAAAGGGGGAAGTCTTGCGGCAGAGGACGGCACGAATGGCGCACCCGCCGCCGCAAGCAATCGTCGTACCGACGTGTCCGCGCACGGACAAACGCGCCGCCTGCGGAAAGCCAAAAGCCCCCCGCGGCGGCGCAATTTCGGCAAGCCTTATACCAAGCCCTGCGCCATCATCGCGCGCGCCACTTTAAGGAAGCCGTAGATGTTCGCGCCGGAAACGTAATCCGCCTTGGTCGCGTACTTTTCGGCAGTCGCATAGGCGTTGTCGTGGATGTTCGTCATAATCTGCTTGAGTTTCGCGTCCACTTCCTCGCGCGTCCAGGACAGACGCTCCGAGTTCTGGCTCATCTCCAGGCCGGAGACCGCCACGCCGCCCGCGTTCGCCGCCTTGCCCGGTCCGAACAACACGCCCGCTTTCTGCAATTCAGCGATCGCATCCGCACGGGTCGGCATGTTCGCGCCTTCCGCAACCAACTTCACGCCGTTCGCCACCAGTTTTTTCGCGTCGTCAAGATAAATTTCGTCCTGCGTCGCGCACGGGAACGCCAAGTCCGCCTTTACGCCCCAGGGCTTTTCGCCCTTGAAGAATTTTGCCTGAGGATATTTCTTCACGTACTCGTCGATTTTCTTGTGCGCCGCGCGGAATTCCATGACGAACGCCAGTTTTTCCGCGTCAATGCCCGCCTCGTCCAGAATGTAGCCGCTCGAATCGGACAGCGTGATGACCTTGCCGCCCAGCTCCGTGATTTTCTCACACGCATACTGCGCCACGTTGCCGTCGCCGGAAATAATCGCCGTCTTGCCCTTGAAGTCCGTTCCCGCCGCCTTGAGCATGCACTCGGCAAAATAAATCAGGCCGTAGCCCGTCGCCTCCGGGCGAATCAGCGAGCCGCCGAAGTCAAGCCCCTTGCCCGTCAGCACGCCCGTAAAGTCGTTCACAATGCGCTTGTACTGACCGAACATCCACGCCACCTCGCGTCCGCCCACGCCCTTGTCGCCGGCAGGAACGTCCGTGTTCGCGCCGATATGGCGGTACAGCTCCGTCATGAATGACTGGCAGAAGCGCATCACCTCGCCGTCGCTCTTTCCGTGCGGATCAAAATCCGAGCCGCCCTTGCCGCCGCCCATCGGAAGCGTCGTCAGGCTGTTCTTCAGCACCTGCTCGAATCCTAGGAATTTCAGCACGTCAAGCCCCACTTCGGGAGAAAAGCGCAGACCGCCCTTGTACGGACCAATCGCGCTGTTGAACTGTACGCGGAAACCGCGGTTCACGTGCGCCTTGCCCTGATCGTCCGTCCACGGCACACGGAACATAACGATGCGCTCCGGCTCGACAAACCGCTCAAGCACTGCAGTCGTCTCAAGCTCCGGCATTGTGTCCACCACCGGAGAAAGCGTCTCCAAAACAAGCCCCGCCGCCTGCAAAAAATGCTCCTGATCGGCATAGCGCGCCTGCAAGTCTTCCCAAACGCGCTTACAATACGCATTCTTCACCGCAAAAGATTTGATAGCCATGTTTTACTCCTTACTCGGCCAAAATATGCACAAAAAAAGCGCCATACACAAACCCCGATCCGCCCCTGCGGGCACACCAAAGCCTTATGTATGACGCCGTTGTCATGCCGTTACTATACAGCAGAATAAAAAAAATGTCCAGTCCCGGCAGGGGAAGCCGAAACCGACTGCACAAAAACGACGCACGGACAGACAAAAAACGGCTTCCACGGGGGAAGCCGTCTGTCGTTTTCAAGTCGATTTAAAGAACGCCGCCCTCGACCACCAGACCGTCGGCATCGCTGTCCGCGCCGTAGACTTCGCGCAATGTCG
>CAMWTK010000040.1 GCA_947177175.1 uncultured Treponema sp. | reverse complement strand
CAAGTTTTTTTTTCTTTTTTCACACTTTGTGTTGGGGGGTTAATTTTTGTTAATTTTTTTTTTTTTTTTCAGGAGTATTGTTATGAAAAAAAGCATTCGGATTGCCGCGGCGGCGTGTGCGGCGGTGTTCTTGGCACTCGCGGGCTGTACCTTCGGCGACGAGGAGAACGGCGGCAGCAAGGTGGAGAATCGTTTTGCGGGAAAGACGATTGAGTATGAGAATACTCGGTATAGCGATTATAATAATGACGGCAGTCGGTATGAGTATTACGAGTACGGCAGGATAACGTTCACCAAAAATACGGCAACAGTTTACTGGGAATGGCGTTCTACCAAATCTGACACCGGGGAAGTTAGGGAAGAAAACGAGACGTATGAATGCACGTATGAGCTGGAATCCGTGAACGGCAAGAATGTCTTGCACTTGACCGAGAAAAACCCGACGTATGAAAACAGCCATCATGAAGTGTGTTCCTTTGATGAATATGTTAGCACTTGCTATAATGGCATTTCTTCGGATACAAAAGAATTGTTACGTAAAACGATAAACTCTCATTACATTTACTATGAATTTACGGACAATAATACGGTAAAACTATACAATGATTATTATGTCGGCGACATGACAAAAAGCAGCGATAGTTTTCACAATGACTATAACAGCACGTCATCAAATGAATATGTCCGCGTTTATTTTGCGCAGAGAAGATTGCGTCTTGAATATGAAAAACAGGATACGAATGGCAATTGGGTGGATATAGAGTATTGGGGCATTCCGCAATTTGACGGCAACACTTTTACCGCAGATATGTATCGCGTGGACAACCTCAGAGACGAACAAGGCTCATGGCTTGGCGAACAGTATACCGGTGTCGGCAAAATCACCGGAAGTTATAACATCAGCGGCACGGGGAGCAAATGCAGCGGCACGGTTTCCTTTACGAAATTCCCCGACGTAATGAAAAATCTGTTTAAGAATTCTTATCAGGTACAAAATTATTATGATGACGATGACGACGACCCCGATTATGACGAATATACCATAAAATAACCGTCTGTCATTCCAACCCCGGCGTACCCGCGCCGGGGTTTTTCCGTCCGCGCAAAAACCATCGCTCTTGTAGCGGCAGGGCAAATCTGCTATATTCTTTCTATACATAATCCGCAAGGACACGCGATGATAGAACTGACTGCCTTTACCAAAACGTATGCCGCCGCGCCCGCCGTGCAGGATGTTTCGCTCGTCTGCCGCGAGGGTACGGTGACGGGGCTGATCGGGGAGAACGGCGCGGGAAAGACGACGATTCTTAGGGCGGTCTGCGCGCAGCATTTCGCCACGGCCGGTACGGTGCGCGTGCAGGGCATTGATGCGGCGGAGCATCCCGCCGCCGTCCGTGCGCTGACGGGGCTTGCGGGCGAGCAGGCGCGGCTTCCCGCCGAATACACCGTGCGCGAATGCCTGTCGCAGACGGCGCATGTCCACGGCGTGTCCGACTGCGCCCATGCCGTCGCCACGGTGGCGGAGCAGTGCGGGGTTGGCGACGTGCTCGCGCAGAAAATCGGCACGCTTTCCAAAGGCTACCGGGAGCGCGTCTCGTTCGCCAACGCGCTCGTGCATAATCCGCCCGTGCTCGTGCTGGACGAACCGGCGAGCGGGCTTGACCCCGCGCAGATTGTCCGTATGCGCGCGCTTATTGCGTCGCTCGCAAAAGGGCGGACGATTCTGCTTTCGACGCACCTCATGCAGGAAGTGGACGCGCTGTGCGACGCGGTGCTGCTGATTCACAAGGGGCGCGCGGTCGCCTACGGCACGCCCGATGAGATTGCCCGCGCGCAGCATGTCGCCACGCTTGAAGCGGCGTTCTTCAAGCTGACGCAGGACGGCGCGCACGGAGGCCGCGCATGAGACGATGGATTGCGCTCTACCGCGCCGCGCTGTTCGCGTATCTGATTGACCCGCTGTTTTATCTTGCGTCGTTGGTGACGGTGCTGTTCAGTGCGGTGCGCTTTTTCTTTGTGGGGCGTTTTTTCCTCATGGGAACGGGCACGACCGACGTGCGGGTGTTCTTTACGGGCATACCGTATGTTTCTGCCGTCATCGTGCCGCTGCTCGTCCTGCGCCTGCGCGTCCTGCTCGGCGATGACAGCCTGCCCGTCTTGCCGACGGCGCGTTGCTCCGCGCTGACGGCGGCGGCGTTCTCCGCCTTTGCCGTGCCGCTCGTTTTGCTGGCGGCAATCCCGCTCTGTGTCAGCCAGTTCGGCTCGGTTGATGCGGGGCAGGTGGTGGCGGGATTTCTGGGCATCCTGCTGTACGCGCTTGCCGCCTGTGCGCTCGCCGTGTTGTGCTTCGCGCGCTTTTTCCCGTCTGCCGCCGTCTCCGTTGCCACGAGCGCGCTCGCGTTGGCGGCGGTGAGCGTGCTGCATTTCGTGCCGCTGTATCTTTCGGTGGGAAATGCCGTCGCTTCGTTCTGCCGGGCAGCCGGTTTTGCCTGGCATATAGACGCGGCGGGCAAGGGCATGGTAGATAGCCGCGACGGGGCGTTTTTCCTGCTCGTGGCGTTTTCCGCGGTCATGCTTGCCGCCCGTGCCGAATTCCGGCGCACGGGAAGAAAGGGGAGCGCGCTCACGTCGTTCCTGCTCGTGCTGACCGTCGGTTTTTCTGCCGTGGCGTTCGGCCGTCTCTCCGTCCGTGCCGACCTGACTGCCGCGCGTCGGTTCAGCCTTTCTGCGGCGACGCGGACGCTCGTGCGGGAGCTGGAATCTCCCCTGCGCATTACGTATTACCGCTCGCCGGAGCTGAAGCGGCTCTATCCGCAGTCCGCCGACGTGGCGGAATACCTGACCACGTACTGCGCCCAAAGCCCGCTGCTGACGCTCCGGTTTGAGAAGCCCGACGGCGACCGGCTCAACGCGCTGGGCGTTCAAGGGCAGCAGATCCGCACCGACACGGGCACGAAGACCGAATTCGTCACGGTGTATTCGGCGATGCTGCTCCAGTACCGCGACCAGCAGACGCTCATTCCGTTCGTGCTGACTGCCGACACGCTCGAATACGACCTGACCCGCCGGGTGCAGGATTTGGTCACGCGGCGGCAGAAAAAAGTCCTGCTTGCCGCCGGAAACGGGCGTAGCATTCCGACCGACTATGGGTATGTCGAGCCGTGGCTCAACGCGCTTGGCTTTATGACCGAAGTTATTGAGCCGGGGCAGATTGCCGAAAAGACGCAGGCGGCTGATCCGGGGACGGCGTTGGTCGTGTTCGGGTCATCGGCACTGACGCGGGAAGAAAGCGCAGCGATTGAGCGCGCCGTGTTCGGCGGTATGCCCACGATTATCGCCACGTCGCCCTATTCGGTCGCGCTTGCGGACGACTGGACCGTGACCAAGAACCGCGCCGACACGCTCGTTCCCGCGCTGAACAGCTGGGGCTTTGCCTTTGCGCCCGCGCTCGCCAACGACATCGCCAACGTGCCGCTCATGCTCCAGAGTGCCGACGCGGATGCCCTGCAATACACGATCAATTATCCGCTGTGGCTGTCGCTGTTGCCGCAGGAAAGCACCAAACGCGGGCTGACGCTTTTTTGGGCAAGCCCGCTCGTGCTGTACGAGAACGCGCAGCCGCTGTTGGTCACCACGCCGTACGCATGGCCGCAGGCGGAAAGCACGGACGCAGCGCATGCGTTCCTGACGAATGCGTTCACCGTACCCAAATCCGCCCGCGAGGCCGGGGTCGAAAGCGCGCGGCTGACCGTGGGCGCGTACTGCGACGGCGAGATTGCGGGGTATTATGAGCGCGGCACTGCACATGCGCGGGTCGCCGTCATTGCCGACCAATACTGCGCCCATGCCGGCATGACGGCGTTCACCGCAAGCGAGCAGGGGGCGGACTTCCGCAATTACGACTTCCTCGCGCTCACCGTGCTCCGCCTGCGCGGCGATGACGAACTTGCCGCCTTGCTTGACAAAGCCGGGGCGAACACGACGCTGTGGAAGACCGCCGACCCGGCAACGTTCGCCGCCGCGCGGAACCGGACGCTGTTCGTGCTGTTCGTGCTACTGCCCTTGCTGATCGGGGCAATTGCGCTCGCGACGAAAACGGTGCGCGCGCGGTACAACCGGGGCGAGGTGTGATTATGACTATTGTACAGAAACGGCTTTCCGTCGCCGCGCTGGTTGCGTTCGTGCTGTGTGCCGTCTCGTTCTTGCCGTCCGTGCGGAATCCGTCCGCACCAAAGGCGTTTCAGTCGGCGCTGCTCAATCCGGCGTATGTGCCCGACGTTGACCGTATCGACATTTGCCAGGGCGCGTCTACCGTGACGCTCGAAAAAACGGGCGGGCAATGGACGGCGACTGAGGAGCAGATGACGTTCCGCGCGGACGAAAAATTGGTGCGGAATCTCCTCGCCGCCGTAAGTAATGTTCGTAGAATGTATAAAATTTCAGACAACAATGGGCGGCCATCGCCTCCTTCCGTGGTGCTTTCTTTTTCACATAATGACATGATGTATACAAAAGCATACTTTTTTGGCGAGAACGCGCTGACGGGTCGGGTCATGCTTGCGGTTTCGTCGCAGGACGCGCTTTATGAGACGGAGAACGATTTGTCGCCGTTTTTGCATCCGACCGTTCGGTATTGGGCAAAGCCGGAACTGGTGCAGTCGGTCACCGCGCCGCAGTCGTTTGTCTGGCAGGAATCGGGGAAACCGCCCGTCGTCATCAGCGGCGCGTCGCCCGGTTTTTCGCAGGCGGCGCATGACATCATGGTGCTGCGCCACGGCGCGGTCGTTCCGGCAGGAAGCGGGCGTTCCGTTGCCGCGGCGGAACTGACAATCATCGGCGACGGGTCGCGCGAGCAGATTCGGTTCGTCCCGCAGGATGACGGCTCGTTCCGCTGCGACTATGCGGCGACCGGCGACCCGCTGTCAGAACGGCTGTCCGCCGCCGTCGAAATCAGCGGCTGGACGTTCGAGCGGCTGCAAGGGATTTTCTCCGAATTTATTTTCGCAAAAACGCAAACGTATTTCCGCAAATAAATTCGGACGCGGCTATGACAGCGCAAAGGTGAGTGCGGTCATGGCGGCATTGTATGCCG
The DNA here is from genome assembly GCA_947177175.1 of uncultured Treponema sp. Lineage (GTDB taxonomy): Bacteria > Spirochaetota > Spirochaetia > Treponematales > Treponemataceae > Treponema_D. Next base: position 15,611 of record CAMWTK010000040.1, on the reverse strand, counting down.
TATGCGCGGCGACGACTGTCCACAGGCGGCCGGTTCGGCACAGGCACCGCCGCAGGACAATGCCCGCCACCGCCGCATGGACGACGGAAAGCCATCCCAGATACCGGTGCGCGAGCGCGAACGCGAGGACGGCGGTGGCTTCGCGGACGGGCGGCGGCACGGCGGGAACACAGCGGCGGAGCGCGGCGGGGAGATACGCGCGGTACAGGACTTCCTCGTAAAACGCCGCGCACGGTATACCGGCGGCAATATTCGCCCAGCCGGAAATCGTCTGCGGCGGCAGGAAGCGCGCCACGGTTTCTTGGTGCGCGAGGAAATGCCCCGCCGCCTCAAGCAGGCCCGCGCTCGCCATGAGCAGGCCGAACGCCATTAGGCACTGTCCTTGGCATAGCAGAAAGCCCTGCGCCGGGTCGTGCTGATTTTCGCATTCGTCCTGCCCGCGTATCTGAAGCCACAAGGCGAGCGCGAGCAGGGCAAGCACGAACGTCGTCCAGGGGAAATGCATCACCGTGACCTGCGGCGGGCGCGGCACGAACAGCGGCGGCAGCACAAAAAAGAGCAGGACGGCGGCAAATTCAGTGGCAAAAAATCCTTTTTTCATATACACTATAATAGCAGATTTTTTGCAGAGGTGCAAAGATTGGTAGCAGTCATCGTCATTACCATAGTAATCATTCTCGTCCTGGCCGGGGTGCGGTACGCGCTTTCTGACATCTTGCAGTTCTATTCGACGGGCATGGACGCGGGGTTTACGGTTTCGGAAATCCGCGCGTTCTGGCAGCTCGCGAAGCAGACGAACCTTGCCGAGCCGATGGCGCTGTTCGTCTCGCCCCAGACGCTGAACAAGGCGATCACGGCGTTCATCACGGAAAGCCAGGCGAACCACACGGATATGTCGGCGCACTACCAGCATCTGCTGGGAAAACTGTACAAGTACCGCACCAAAATCGACATCGCGCATGAGAACAAACGCACGTTGGATTCCACGCTGTACCTTGACAAGGGGCAGCGGCTGCGGGTCATCCTGCCGGGACACGGGGTGTTCCAGTCGGAGATCCTCAAGAACGACGTGAATATCGTCATCAAGCTGCCGACGCAGAAAAACGTCGCGAAGCTCGCCGCCGAAAAATGGCTCAAAAAAGACGTGAGCGTGTATTTGTGGCGCAAGGGCGACGCGGGATACGTGTTCGACTCGACGGTGCTTGCCACGGACGTGCACAACGGCTATCCCGCGCTCCACCTTCAGCAGACGAACAAGCTGCTGCGCACGCAGAAACGCCGTTCCGTCCGCGCGGCGTGCAATATCATGGCGCAGCTGTATGTCCTCAGCGGGGACGAGCAGGTTGACTACAACACGGTCGAAATGGAGCCGGGCTGCAAGTGCCTGCTGGAGGACATCTCCGAGGACGGCGCGCTCATCCGCGTGGGCGGCAAGGGGCGCAGCAACGTGCCGATAAAGATTCAGTTCGAGCTGGGCGGCAAGCTGATCGTGATGTTCGGGCTGGTGCGCGCGGTGGAATACAACAAGGCGCACAACCAGTCGCGCCTGCATTTTGAGTGCGTGCATATTTCGGACGACCGGCGGAACGCCGTGCTGAGCTTCGTGTACAACACGCTCCCGGCGAGCGCGAAGGAAGTGCTTGAGGCGCTGCGCGAGACGGAATCGGACGGGGCGCAGGACGCGCCCGCGCAAAAAACGGAGCGTCCCGGTTCCATGACGGCGGATCGTTCTGTGACGACGGAACGACCGATGACGGCGGCAATCAGGTCGTCGGTTCCGCTGGCAGAAAAAAATCCGGGGGACTTGGACAGCCTCGCGGCAATGAACGTGGAGGAAGAGGCATGAGAAAAAGCGTTTGCATCGCCGTCGCAATGGCCATTGCGGCGCACGTGTCCGCGCAGCTAGCGACGGACGCGCAGAAACAGTTCATCAAGGGAAACCTTTCCGAAAAGACGGCGGCAATCCGCGAGGCGACCGGCAGCGACATACCGCTGCTTTCGCAGGCGGGGCTTGATTTTGTCATCCTCAACAAGTCGCTCCTCGGCAACGACCGGGAGCTTTCGGCACTGGCGGCGGCTTCGGTGCTCGTGTCGCCGGTGGCGGCGATTACCCAGCGGCAGGCGGATTCGCTTTCCGACAAGCTGACGCATATCTTTTCGCTCTATGACGACGAGACGGTCAGGATTGTCGTGCTTGAAAAACTCGTGCCGCTTTCCGTGCAGTACCGTTCCGAAAAGGCGGTCGCGCTCGTCAACGAATACCTGCGGGCGGCCGCGGAGAACGAGACGACCAAGGCGGCGGTCGCCGCGGCAGGCGCGATCGGTGACAGCGCGACGTTCGGGATTATCTATGATGCATGGAAAACGGGGCGGTGGCCGTCGCTTGCAGCAGAGACGGATGCCGCGCTCGCCGGGCTTTCCGAGCGTTTGATTGCGGACGCGGTGCAGGCGATTTCCGTGGCAGACGTGCGCGAGACTTACGCATTCTTTATGCTCCTGACGGGCGACGAAAAAAAATCGCCGAATTTTAGGGCAGAAATCGCCGAAAATGCCTTGTCGAAGGCAATATATACGACGGAGGATCTTTCAGGCAGTATGGAGGATACCATCAGCTTGCAGACGGCTGCCGTCAAGGTGATTGCCGAATGCCACTGGGTACGGGCGTCGCAGCTGGTCATCCGTTATTTTTCCCTCGCGCGGGAAGAATACGAAGCGAACGTGTTGGGGGAAGCGATGTTTACCGATGTCATCGTCTGTATGTCGCAGCTCGCCTCTCCCGACACGGCGCAGGCTCTTTCAGCCTACCTGGCAGATCTTAACAGGCATGCCGAATCGAATGATATGCCTGCCAAGCCCGTCGTGCTTGCCGTAATCTCTGCCTTGGGAGCATTGGGGGACAAGGCTGCCTTTGACAACTTGCTGTACGTCACCTATCTGCCGTACCCGCAGGATGTCATTGCCGCCGCGCGGAGTGCCCTCGCAAAACTGAAATGGTAAAAAAACTCACCCATCCTATCGTCATTGCCGCGCTGGCTTGTGCGATTCTTGTCTATTCGGGACTGGTGCGCGTGCGTCCGCGCGCGCCGTTCGTGTCGCTGTTCGCGCACAAAAACATCGTCCGCCTTGACGGCATGGTCGCGTCGAATCCCGTCAAGGCGGCGGACGGCACGTACCGCGCGGATTTTGCCGTGCGCAGGGCATACGAAAAAAGCGGCGCGTCCGCTACCGCGCGCGGTACGGTGTCCGTGCGGTTTCCTGCCGAAATCGTCGAGGCGTTGTATCCCGGAAAAATCTATACGGCGGCTTCTGCTGCCGTGCTCTGCGAAACGGGCGCGTACCTTTCGCTGTCCGTCTCGCCGCGTTTCCGTGCGGGAGATTTTTCGGTGACCCATGCCACGGCGGACGGCTGGGGGCGCGGACTGGCGGGAAAAATCCGGCATTTTCGGGCGCGGTGTCGCCTGTACTGCCGGCGACTGTTGTACGCATGGGGAGACGCGGGCGGGCTGCTGCTCGCGCTGGTGAGCGGATCGCGCGAATATACGGACAGCGCGGTGGCGGATGCGTTCAGATATGCCGGGCTGTCGCATATCCTCGCGCTTTCGGGTATGCACCTGTCGCTCGTGGGCGGACTCGCGCTCGCCGTCGGCAGGCGCGTGGCGGGCAGACGTATTGCCGAAACATTGCAGCTGGCGGCAATCGTGTTTTTCGTGTGGTTTGCCGGGCTGTCGCCGTCGCTGTTCCGTGCGCTCGTCTGCGCGCTGATTCCGTTTGTCTGCGCAAAACTCAGCCTGCGCCGCCCCGATGCGGTGGTCGTGCTCTGCGCTGCTTTCCTGCTGCACCTCATGGTGTTTCCCGGTCACCTGCAATCGGCGGCGTTCATGCTGTCCTATGGCGCGCTCGCGGGCATCCTGCTTTTGGGCGCGCCGATCCGCCGCCTGCTCTGCGCCCGTATCGTTCCCGCCATATCCGACGCACTGAGCGCGTCCGCCGCCGCGCAGGTTTTTACCGCGCCCATCACGCTCCGCCTGTTCGGCTGCTTGATGCCGGTGGGAATCGTCGCCTCGGTCGCCGTCGCGCCGCTCGTCACGTGGTTTTTGTATGCTGGGCTGTGCGGCATGGTCGTCTGCCTTGCGTTCCCATGCCTCGCGCCCGCCGTCGGCTTTTTATTGGATTTATTATACGACGCGGTACGCGGGCTGGCGGGCTTTTTTGCCCGCTTTCCCGTGCTGTCAATTATTGGTAAGGAATGGTCATGACGCATCCTGATTACAATTCGCCCACGGAACTCAAACAATGCCTTGAGCAGAACGGGCTTGCCATGCAGAAAAAATTCGGGCAGAATTTTCTGATAAACGGACAGGCGCGGAAAACGATTGCGGACGCGCTTGCCGTCGCGGACGGTATGCGCGTGTGGGAAGTCGGCCCGGGGCTGGGCGCGATGACGGACGAACTGCTGCGGCGGGGCGCGAACGTGACGGCCTTTGAAATCGATTACGGTTTTGCGCGGCTGCTGAACGCTTTTTTTGCGGATTATGCGGCGCGCGCGCAGTTTTCGCTCGTCGAAGGCGACGTGCTCAAGACGTGGAAACCGTGTGCCGACGCGCAGGGGCTTCCCGACCGTTTTTTCGGCAACCTGCCGTACAATATCGCCGCCGCAATCATCGGCGACACCATTACGGCGGGCGTTCGCTTTGAGCGTTGCGTCGTGACGGTGCAAAAAGAGGTGGGGCAGCGCATGGTCGCCAAGCCCGGGACGGAAGACTACAGTTCGTTCAGCGTCCTCTGCCAGTGGGCATACGATGTCAAAACCGTGCTCGACCTTGCGGGCGGGAACTTCTGGCCGAAGCCGAACGTGGTGAGCCGCGCCGTCCTCTTGGTCAAAAAAGCCGACTTTCCGCGTTGCAAAAATCCGCGGGGCTTTATACGGCTGCTTCGTGCGCTGTTTGCGGCGCGCCGGAAAACCGTGCGCAACAATCTGCTGCCGTTCGTGAGTGGCGGCGGGCGCGTGGACGCGGCGTTGCGGCAGGCAGACATTGCGCCCACCGCGCGCGCGGAAAGCCTGACTATCGAACAGATGCTCGCATTGAGCGATGCTATCGAACAACTCACCCGGTAAGGCGGACGGCGGGATATTCCCCAACAGGCGAAAAATCGGTATACTATGGGTATGTCAATCGCACAGAACCTTGCTGTCATACGCGACGAAATCCGCGCCGCCGAATCCGATGCCGCTCATGCGGCGCAGAGCGTGCGCCTTGTCGCCGTGAGCAAATTCCATACAGCGGACGCGGTGGCAGAAGCGATTGCGGCGGGGCAGACGCTGTTCGGTGAGAACCGCGTGCAAGAAGCGGCGGCGAAATTCACCGAACTTGCCGCGCGTTCGCTTCCGTTTGAGCTGCATATCATCGGTACGCTCCAGCGCAACAAAGTGCGCGACGCGGTAAAAATCGCCTCGTGCATTCAAAGCGTGGACAGAATCGAACTGCTCCAAGAAATTGAGAAACAGTGCGCAAAAATCGGCAAGACCATTGCCGTGCTGTTTGAGCTGCGCACCGGCGAGGCGACCAAGGCGGGCTTTTCCGACTACGCCGCGCTCGAAAGCGCCGTCGCCTTGTGCGCGCACGGGCATTTTCCGCACGTCATGCCCCGGGGGCTGATGACGATGGCACCGAACACGGACGACCAGGAAAAAATCCGCGCAGCGTTCAGGACGGTGCGGGAGACGCGCGACAAACTTGCCGGGGCATATCCGGCGCTGCCGCTTACCGAACTTTCCATGGGCATGAGCGGCGACTACCGCATTGCCATCAGCGAGGGCGCGACCATGGTCAGAATCGGCACGGCGATTTTTGGGGCGCGGGACGCATGAGAACAATCGTTTCGGCATTCCTGATGCTTGCGCTGCTTGCCGTTCCTGCCTGCGCCAAGGATTCGACCTACAGCGACGTTGCGTTTCCGCAGTGGGCAAAAGACATACGCCGCACGGAAATCATCACGTTCGGCTCGCTCCCGTTCGTGACGCTCTGGACGACGGTCGGCTATTCGCTCGCGGTAAAGGGCGAATTCCACAGCCCGCTGGACAAAAGCTCATCGGGATTTACCACCGGCGACCAGGCGCGCATTATCGGCATTGCGGCGGCGACCAGCATCGGCTTGGGGCTGTTCGACCTTGCGTTCACGTTCATCAGCAGAAAAATCAAGGCGAAAAAAAAGCGGGACACGAGTGCCGACAGCGTACAAATTATTCCGTTCAGCGCGGAGCGGCAGGAGCAGGGTATGCCGCAGTCCCCCCCGGCGTACCTGCAAGGCGGGTTGGAAAGTGCCGTTTTTTAGCGCGACCGTTCCCGCGGACTTCCAGGGCAGCACCCGGCTGGACAAATACGTCGCGTCGCTGCCTGACGGCATGAACCGCTCCAAGCTCAAGGCCGGCGTGTCGGAAATCCTGCTGAACGGCGCGTATGCCAAGCTTTCCGCCAAAGTGTCGGCGGGCGACCGTATCGACATCGACTGGGAGGACAACGTTCCGTCGGACATCGCGCCCGAAGCAATCCCGCTCGACATCATCTATGAGGACGAAAACGTGACGGTGGTGAACAAGACACAGGGAATGGTGACGCACCCGGCAAGCGGCAACTGGACGGGAACGCTCGTCAACGCGCTCCTGTACCACTGGGGGCGGGCGGGCATTCCGCAGGCAACCGACGTTCCCGCGCCCCAGATACTCGCGCAGCGCAGGCCCGGCATCGTGCACCGGCTGGACAAGGACACGTCGGGCGTTATTATCACGGCGAAAAACCGTGACGCGGAGGCATGGCTGCAAGCGCAGTTCAAAACGCGCCGGCTCGGAAAACATTATATTGCCATCGTCACGGGAACGCCGCCGCAGGAACGCGGCGAAATCCGCACACAGATTATCCGCGACCCAAAAGACCGCCGTCGTTTCAAAGCCGTGACGGACACCGAAAGCGGAAAAATGGCGCTCACCGGGTATCGACTGGTCGCCCGGTACGGTCCGTATTCGCTGCTCGTGCTCACGCTCAAAACCGGGCGCACGCACCAAATCCGCGTCCACCTGAAATACCTCGGCTGCCCGATTCTAGGCGATCCGTTGTACGGGCGCAGGACGACGGGCACACCGTTTTCCGGCGTGACGATGTTGCTGCACGCAAGCCGCCTGAAAATCCGTCTGCCGCAGGAAAAAACATACACCACGTTCAGGGCAAAAACGCCCGTCAGGTTCCGCAAGGTAATGCGCCTGCTGCACCGCTTGTACCCAAAAACGCCGTCAGGGCAGGGCAGATGACGATGAGCGACGTTCCCCCGCGTATCGGCATTATCCACGAGCCGACAGAAGCCGAGCCGTTTTTGGTTGCCGACAAACCGGCGGGATTGCCGACCGCCCCCCTGCATGACGATGATGACAGCGCGCTCACGCAGGCAGTCGCGTTGTTCCCGCAGCTTGCCGCCGTCACGGGCAAAAAAGCCGTGGAAAAAGGACTTGTTCACCGCATCGACACGGCAACGCGCGGACTTGTGCTCGTCGCCGCCACGGATGCATGGTATGATTTCCTTGCCGACGCACAGCGGCGCGGAAAGTTCCAAAAATGGTACCGCGCGACCGTAGATGCCATCCCCGACGCGGCTTCCCGCCTGGGCGGATTTCCTGCGCCGCCGGTCAAATTCGCGCCGTCTGCGGGCGCGACCGTCACCGTGCAGAGCAGTTTCCGCAGTTACGGAACGCACCGCCACGCCGTGCGCCCCGTGAACGGGCAGTCGGGCAGGGCAGCGCGGAAAAAGAGCGGCGGCGCGACCTATCAGACTGTCATCACCGCGCAGGACGACCAAAACGTCATCTGCACGATTACCGCAGGCTACCGCCATCAAGTGCGCTGTCATTTGGCATGGATTGGGCTTCCCGTGCAGAACGATCCGCTGTACAATCCCTCGTGCGCGGACAACGGCGGAACAGCCGGAAAACTGGCATTCACGGCATACAAAATCGCATTTCCGAGCCATACCTCAAACGCCGTGCTGCACTATACCTTGGAATAATGACGTGGACAAAAAAACGCCAACACTTTTTGCGGAATAGTAGATTCGAACTACTGACCCCCACGATGTCAACGTGATGCTCTAACCAGCTGAGCTAACCCCGCAAAAAGTATTGGCGATGTAATGCCCGGAACAAGACTTGAACTTGCACACCCGTAAAGGCTCTAGTACCTGAAACTAGCGTGTCTACCAATTCCACCATCCGGGCAAGTGATAATATCATAGCAAAAACGCGCCGTTCTGTCAACCGTCCGCCCGTCAAAATATCGAATTTTTTCTGACATCGGGCGTTGCGGGCGCGCTCCGCGCGCCCGCCGGGCTATCCGCGGTTCTGCTCACGCTCCATTCCGGCATACGCCGGAACGCGCCGCGCCGCTCCTATCCCTAACGCAAAAGCACGTGCCTGTCATCGCCCCGCATAGAACAGAACGCAGCAGAAAATCGCCACGAGCGCGAGGACGGAAAGTATGTAGACCCATGCGGGCAGGGCATCGTCCGTCTTTGCTGCGCCGCCGAACAGGCCGGATTTTTCGCGGATGGCAGAAAGAAAGCCCTTTCGCGTCCCGCGCGGAACACGGTTTTTCTCCGCCCTTGCAGGCGCGCCCCCCGCGACGGTATAGCCGCATTTCGGGCAGCCTTTTTTGAATTTGTCGGGGCTTCCCGTCGCGCCGCAGGCGGGGCAGCGCACGGAGGCAAAAAAACGCCCGCATTTTTTGCAGAAACGCGCGTTGCGCGGAACTTCCGCCCCGCAGCTTTCGCAGAAAAATTTTGCGGCGGAATTAGTTGCCATAGCGGCTGATCGCGACAATCATCGGCTCGGCAGCGGAAACGACCGTCGCGGTTACCGCCGCTATGCCGCCGTCGGTTTGTATGCTCGCGCGGTCAATCACCATGCCGTCCTTAAAATTTTTCGCAAAGTTCGGAATATCGGGCGTGAATTCCAGCTGGTCACCGGTTATGTTCCCCACCAGCCCTGAAATCAGCACGCCGGTCTCCGGGTTGGTCAGCACGAGCGCAGCGGCAGGGGTGCGTGTCCCGTTCATTTTGTCCACCAGAGGCTGCAATGTTTCCCGGTCTGCCGCCAGTCCGTCCGCACCGCCCTGATTCTGCGTCACGATGTCCTGCACATTCGCATCGCATTCTGAGGCAGATATTCCCACCGGCTCGCTGTTGTCGTCAAAGTCTGCGTCAGCGGACGGCAGCTCCGGCTCGTCGGCGGTTTCTTTTGCCAGCCAGTCAATCTGATGCTTCATGGAAAACTGGTTCTGCACGAGGATTGTCCCCATTGCGTCGTCGGCCTCGGACGCGCTCATGCCGACCGGCTCGCTGTTGTCGTCAAATGCCACGTCGGCAGCCGGCAGTTCCGGCTCGTCGGCATGCTCGCCAGCAAGCCAGCTCAAATCGCCGTCGCTCCGCTGATTCTGCAAAAGGATGTCCTGCACGTCGTCCGCCGCGGCATCCGCTGGCTCAGGCTGATCGGTTTCCGGTCCGACAAGCTTCAGGTCGCTCAGCTCGTCGGGCGTGACGGACACGGCTTCGTCGTAGCGGCGGCCTTTGACATCGGCAAATTCATAGGTCGTATCGCCGCGCTTTGCCTCCGCTTCGGTCTTGACGGCCGGGATTTCGGCAAACCGGTTGAACGACTGGTTCTGTCTGAGAATATCCTCAATGGAAATACCGGCACTTTGCGGCTGTTCGTCTGCCAGTTCCTCCGGCTCTTCGACATCTTCCTCGTCGTCCTCGGTGGCAGCGGCGGCTTCAAGGGGCGACGCTGCGCGGACGACTTCCGTTTCTATCTGCTGCCCGATTTCCTCAAGGCTCTCTCCGGGACGTGCGACTTCTTCTTCCACGAATTCCTCGAGCACCTGCTCGTCCTGCGCGTGCGCCTCGGCAAAATCGTCGGGAATCTCAACCGGCTTAACGGCGGAAACGGGGTCGTTGAGCGAGCCGGAAAAAATATCGTCTTTTTCCGCAAGAATCCGGCGCAGCTCGTCAAGGCCTTTCACGTCAATCGCCGAAAAGCACCCGCGGACATACAATGCCTCGGCCTTCTTTTGCTCTTCCTCGTCCAACGTGCCGCCCGTGTACAGGATGACCTGCGGCCGGTACGCGCCGAGCGGCACGGTCGCATACTGGGCAAGCGTCTTCCAATGGCGCGGGTACGCTTCCGTGCTGATGACGATAAGGTGGGGCGCGATTTCCTCAAAATTGTCGAACGCCTTCAAAAGCGTGCGGTACGTGATGGTGTCATAGCCCGCCGTCTTGAGCACCGAACTGACGTGCTCGATTACCGTATCGCTGTCTGCAACCACTAATGCTTTCATTCGCCCTCATTCCTATTCGGTGCCAAGGTTAGTGACGTTGTAGTCATAAATCTGCCAGATGCCGTCACGTTTGCGTACTTTGTACACGTAGCGTTTTTTCTCGCGGTAGTTGGGATATTTGAACCATTCGAGGACGGTCACCGTGCCGTCAAGCTGCGAGTACGACGTGTTCTCGATGAAGAATTTTTCGGGGACGGCAACGATGTCATAGTCGATGCGGTTGAGCATGAGGTCGGACTTGTAGCTCTCAAGCAGGCGGCTGCGCTCGTCGGCGCTTGCCGCGCGGTAGCGGCGGTCGATTTCGGCATTGCGCGTCATCATCTGCTCGATGTCCATATAGAGGAAATACTGATCCCACAACGCTTTCTGCCGCGCGATAATCGTCTGCTCGACCACCATGTCCGGGGAAATCGCCTCCGGCTTGAGCAGCGAAGCCGTCTGGCTTTGCACGGGCAGCACCGCCGAGGACGCGGCCGACGGGGCGGGGCGGATATCCATGCTGAGCCGGTTTGACGTGACCGAAATCTGGCGGGATTTGTACAGCTCGGGGTAAAAATCCATCTCAAGGTAATACATGGACGGCTCGTCAAAGCTGATGTACTTCTTGACGTTCTCGATGAACGAATAGGACTCGCCCGCCTCGAGCGCAAGCTCGCGGAAATACACGGTCTGATTGGTGGAACGCTTCGCGATCAGCTCCGTCGTCTTCGGGAGCGTGCTGTTCTTTATCGTGTAGGCGGTAAAGTCAAGGCTGAACATGCGGTCGTCGGCAAGCTTGAAGCGCAGCGTATCCGGACCGTCGTTCACGATGGAGACCTGCACGAAGACGGGATTGTCATCGGCATCGCCGGGATAGTACATCGTGCGGTCGTAGAATTTGATCCGCACCGAGGCGTGGGAAAAATCCTGCCCGGTTTGTGCGGAAATACCCTGTGCAAAGACGGCAAAAATCGTTATAATGGCGAAAAGCGTATGTTTCAAGACAGTTTCTCCAACAGTATTTTTCGTGGCCGATACAATGAACTCGTTGCTTTCTGACACCGTGCGGGACGTGCTTGCCCACTGGGACGCATTCCGGCACGCCGCGACATCGCTTGCGGCCGATCCTGCCGTCCGCGCGGGCATCGCGGGGCTGCAAGGCGCTGCAACCAGTTTTTTCGTCTCCGCCTTTGCAGACGCAAACAGGAACAACTGTATCTCCGCTCTTCAGTATACCACAACTGGACGATACCCGCAAGGACAGAATGCGGTAAAATCGTCCGCCCGCGCGCTGGACTGCATGATTGTCGTGCCGAACGGGCAGAGCGCGAACGACGTGATGACCGATCTGGCGACCGCGCTCGGCGACCGCGCGGAATTATACCAGCTGCCGTGGTGGGGACAACTGCCGTACCGGAGCGCGGCGGTCGGCTCCGCGGTGTTCGGCATGCGGTCGGGCGTGCTCGCGATGCTGTCGTTGCGGCGGCAGTCGCTTACCCGGCAGACAAAGCCGCGGCTGTTCGTCGTCACCCAACGCGCCTTGCAGTCGCCCGTGCCTGATCCCGCCTACGTGCGCTCGCTGGTGTTCAGCCTGTACAAAGGCGCGGAAATCGACCCCACGGATTTGGCGGAGAAACTGACGGCGATCGGCTACACGCGCGTGCCCAAGACGAGCGTTCCGGGGGAATTCACCCTGCGCGGCGAAGTGCTCGACATTTTCACGCCGGGCGCGCCCTTGCCCGCGCGTATTGTCTTTGATTTTGACGCCGTCGGGCAGATAAAGTCGTTCGACCCCGAGACGCAGACCACCGTCGCGCCGCAGGACAGTCTGCTCGTCTACCCGATGAAGGAAGTCGTCTGGACGGACGAGCTGGTCGAACGGCTGCGCGCGCATTTGTCCGCGCGGGAGCGTGGCGACGGCGGAAAACCGCCGCTCGTGCTGACGGATGCCGCGAGGAAGGCGCAGGAAAAGCTGCTCGACGAGCTGACGCTCAGCCGGGAGAGCGAGGGGGAGGAGCTTTTCTATCCGGCCCTGTGGGACAGGCAGTATTCCGTGCTCGATTATTTGGACGATGATGCCGCTGTGTTCTTTGTTGACTACGACCGCCTCGCGAACGCGCAGGAAAGCTTTGACCGCGAGTATGCCGGCATGTTCCGCACGGCGCGGCAGGAACTCCCCGTACTCCCGCCGTCCGACATGCTTATCCCGTTCGCCGACCTTGCGGCGCGGCACGAGCGGCGTATTTTTTTCCGCACGCTGCACACCGACGAGGCGGCGGCGCAGGAAAATGACGGTGCTCCGTCCGCCCGATACACGGTGCCGTGCGACGCGCCGCGCAGTTTTTTCGGCAACATCAACTACCTCAAGGAGCAGCTGACCGCGCTGAAGGCGGACGGCTGGAGCGTCGTCATCTATGCCAACAACGCGAGCCAAAGCCTGCGCATCAAGGAAATCCTGCGCGACATCGACGGGCTGACGATTTTGCCGCAGGCAATCTCCGCCGGATTCGGCATTCCCGACGGCAAGATGCTGTTCATTCAGGAAAACGAGATTTTCGGCAGGCGCAGGCACGTTCCCCAGAGCCTGAAAAAAGGCGTGAAGTCCGCCGTCATCGACACGTTCGTGGACGTTGCGCCCGGCGACTACGTTGTCCACGTCAACTACGGCATCGGGATTTTCAAGGGCATCCAGCGCGTCAAGGCGGGCGGGAACGAGCGCGACTACATCAAGCTGGAGTATGCCGACGAGGAATTCGCGTTCGTGCCGATCGAGCAGGTCAACTTGGTGCAGCGGTATATCGGGAACGAGGGCGAGTCCCCGCGCATTGACAAAATCGGCTCGAAGTCGTGGGAGAACCGCAAGAACCGTGTCAGGAAAGCCGTGGAGGATTTGGCGCAGAAGCTGATCGACCTGTACAGCCGCCGTAAGGCGAGCCGCGGCTTCCCGTTCCCCAAGGACAGCGAGTGGCAGACCGCGTTCGAGGCGGCGTTCCCGTATGAGGACACGGCGGATCAGTATTCCGTGACGCAGGAGGTCAAGGCGGACATGGAGAAGCCCGTGCCGATGGACCGCCTCGTCTGCGGCGATGTCGGCTACGGCAAGACCGAAATCGCCATGCGCGCGGCGTTCAAGGCGGTCATGGGCGGCAAGCAGGTGGCGTTCCTCGCGCCCACCACGATCCTTGCCGAGCAGCACTATGAGACCTGCACGGAACGGTTCGCGCACTTTCCCGTGAAAATCGCGCAGCTGAGCCGCTTCGTGCCCGCCGCCGAGCAGAAAAAAATCATCGCGCGGATTGCCCAAGGCGACGTGGACATCATCGTCGGCACGCACCGCATCATCCAGAAAGACGTGGTGTTCCGCGACCTGGGGCTGATGATTATCGACGAGGAGCAGCGGTTCGGCGTGAAGGACAAGGAACGGCTCAAGGCACTCAAGACGAACATCGACAGCCTTGCCATGAGCGCGACGCCGATTCCGCGTACGCTGCACATGAGCCTGCTCAAAATCCGCGATCTGTCGCTGCTGACCACGCCCCCGCAGAACCGCCGGCCGATTGAGACGGTGGTTGACGAGTATAAGGAAGAGCGCGTGGCGACGGCAATCCGGCGCGAGGTGGAGCGGGGCGGGCAGGTGTTCTACCTGCACAACCGCGTCGAGAACATGGACGACGTGCGGCGCAGGCTGGAGCAGCTGCTGCCCGAAATGCTCATCGATGTCGCCCACGGGCAGATGACAAGCGACGAACTGGATGATATTTTCCGCCGCTTCAAGATGGGCGGTTTCCACGTGCTCGTCGCCACGACTATCATCGAGAACGGCATCGACATTCCCAACGTGAACACGATTATCATCGACCGGGCGGATATGTACGGCGTGAGCCAGCTCTACCAGCTGCGCGGGCGGGTGGGGCGGAGCGACCGCAAAGCATACGCCTACCTGCTGTACCCCGAGAACAAGGCACTGAGCGAAGTGGCGATGAAACGCCTGCAAGTCATCTCCGACTTCACGGAGCTGGGCAGCGGCTTCAAGATCGCCATGAAGGACATGGAAATCCGCGGGGCGGGAAACCTCCTCGGGCGCGACCAGAGCGGCGACGTGTATTCCGTGGGATTCGACCTCTACCTGCGGCTGCTCAACGAGGCGGTGGAGCGGCTGACCCAGCAGGAGCACTACCAGGAACCGAGCGAAGTGCTTATGGAGCTGGAGTACACCGGCTTCATTCCCGACTCCTATGTCCAAAATCCGCAGACCAAGATGGAAATCTACAAGAAAGTCGCCGCCGTGCAGACACGGGACGAGCTTGCGGCGATGTTCGTTGAGCTGGAAGATCATTTCGGACCGATTCCCGACGAAGTGCACAGCCTCCTGAGCCTTGCCGAAGTGCGCGTCATCGCCAAAAAACTTTGCGTCAGCACGATCAAGGAGCGGCAGGGCATCGTCCAGGTCGCGTTCGACAAGGTGAGCGACATCTCCGTGGACAAAGTGTTGCGCCTGATACGGGAAAGCAACGGCCGCGTCCGCCTTGACCCGGCAAAGCCGAACATGATTCTGCTGTCCACCGGCAAAATCGGGCTGAAAGAAAAGAGCGAGTTCATCCGCACACAGCTGGAAAAACTGGCGTAGTTACGCAATTCGTCCCTCACAATTCTTAGATAAATTGACAAAATGCAAGAGATGTTAAATAATGTTATATGCAAATGTTTTTTTGGGGTTGAGAGGTGTAAAAATATTGGGCATATCACTTGAAAAGCTTGGACGTAGTTGGTCTTGGCCTCTTTTGAAAGATGATAATAAGACAATAATTCCCGAAACAATCTTTTTTGAACGTAAAATTAATTAATCATAGAGAGGGTTTTAAATGAAAAAATTTATTTATACGTGCGTTATAACGCTTGTCATTATGTTTATATCGTCCTGCATAGATACGCCGAGAATAGAATCGATACGATTTATAGACGACAGAACCATTGAGTATGAGAATGAATTTTCTTTGGGTGTGGGGTGGGAAGAAGGACGTGGGCATAATGGTTATGATGTCAAACTTCTCTCATTAACTCCTGACAACGGTGCCCGTCGCGCAAGTAGTTGGCATACTCCTACAAAAGGAAGACTTTATTTAACCAAAGATATTCCGGACGGGACAATCGTTAAGCTAGAGTTTTATTATGCTGATACCGACGATTTTGCGTTCACATACACCGTTGTGAAAGGAGAATAGCAAGAGAGAATTTTTTTATGAAAAAGCTTATACA
>CAMWTK010000039.1 GCA_947177175.1 uncultured Treponema sp. | reverse complement strand
ACAACATCGTCGCGGGCAAAATATCGTATGAAATCGCGAAAATCCTTGACCCGAATGGCATTGCCCCCACGCTTGTCGCCATGGACATGGAGCGGCTGTTCGTCACGGACGGAGACGGGCTTCGTCCGCTTTCGCTGCGCGAGGGGCTGCGGCTGTTCGGTTATCCCGAGGACTTCAAATTCAACGTTTCGGTTGCGGACGGCTATGACTTGCTTGGAAACACGGTCGTTGTTCCCGCAGTCGCTGCAGTCGCCGGACGTGTCATCGCAATCTATGCGGAGGAGAAAAAGCATGCGGCTGAGTGCGCCTGAAGTATTCAAGAAATTGCTCGACGAGGACAAAATCCTTGCGATTGAAGGGCAGATACAGTTCCGCTTTGGCGACGTGAGCATCATCGTCAAACAGAAAGATGTGGTCGGAAACATCATACAGGAATGGCTGCAAGGCTGGCTCGAAAAGCGCGGGGTCGAGTATGCCCCGAGTGAGAACACGCAGATGCCGCCCGACTTTTATCTCAATCCCAACGATAGGACTACAGGCTTGCTTGAAGTGAAGGCATTCAACCGCTCGGCAAGTCCGGGCTTTGACATCGCCGACTTCAGAATGTATGCGGAAGAAATCATCGAAAAACCGTATATGCTCAACGTGGACTATCTCATCTTCGGCTACGATATGAGCGATGACGGCGTGGTGACGGTAAAGGACCTGTGGCTCAAAAAAGTATGGGAAATCACGCGGCGCATGGACGGCTGGCCGCTCAACTTGCAGGTCAAGCAGAACGTCGTCCACAAAATCCGCCCAGGTGTGTGGTACAGCGACCGCCCCGGGAACATTCCCATGTTCAGAAGCCTTGAGGACTTTATTTCTGCCGTTGAAGAGACCGTCTACCAGAACCCGAAGACGCACGAACGGGCGGCAAGCTGGAAACGTACTTTTGTGGAAAGCTATCGCAAATTCTACGGTGTCCACTTAGACATTCCACGGTGGACAGACATTGCGGAACAGTATACCGCCCGGCGGTGATTTGAACAATAAATTTTTGTTTGCCCTCCGCTTCCAAGCGGAGCACCCCCCACGCTTGACATTCCGCACCCGGTCGGTATGATGACGGTATGGACGTATTTTTGGGGATTTCGGCTTCCAGCGGGATTGGGCTGGGCAAGGCGTTTGTCATTCCTGCCGCGCAGGAACGGGTGATTCCGCAGGGGCAGGTGGCGGCGGACGAGATTCCGGCGCAGTGGGCGCGGTTTCAGGCTTCGGTGCAGGCGGTGTCGGCGCAGGTGGCGCAGGATTTGGCGGCAGTCAAGGGCGACAAGGTGCAGGGCGAGATTTTCGAGACGTATTTCCTCATGCTCAACGACCCCGAATTTTTGGGCGACCTTGAAAAGACGTTCCGCGCGGGCGACCGCACGATTGAGTACGTCCTGCTCGCCAAGACGAACGAATATGCCGACAAGCTGCGCAACAGCGGGAACGCCTATCTTGCCGAGCGTGCGCAGGACATCTGCGACATTTTCGGGCGCGTGCTGGACGACCTGCTCGACTTCCACCCGTTCGACATCAATCAGGTGCCGGACGGCGCGGTCATCGTGGCGCATGCCATGGCACCGAGCGACACGATTATCCTTTCCCGCCGGAATATCGCGGGGCTTGCGCTGGAAGAAGGCGGCGTGTCGAGCCACGTGGGCATACTCGCGCGCAACTACGGCATTCCGGCAGTGTTCGCGCTCCATCAGATTACCCGGCACGCAAAGACGGGGCACACGGTGGTGGTGGACGGCGTGGCGGGCGAGGTCACGCTCAACCCCGACAGCGATTCCCTTGCCGAATTTGAGGCGAAGCTTGCCGCGCACAAACAGCATGCCGCCGAGCTGACGGCGTTCCGCGACAAGCCCGCGCTGACCAAGGACGGCACGCGCGTCACGGTGCTGGCGAACATCGGCACGGTGGAAGAGGCGGGCATCGCGCTGGAAGAAGGGGCGGACGGCATCGGGCTGTTCCGCACGGAATTCCTGTTTATGAGCGAGAACACGTTCAGCGAGGAATCGCAGTTCAACGCATATCGGACGGTGCTCGGCATGATGCAAGACAAGCCCGTCACGATCCGCACGCTCGACGCGGGCGGCGACAAGCTCGTCCCGATGAAAGACCCGCTCGCGCACGGCGAGAAAAACCCGCTCATGGGCTTGCGCGCCATCCGCCTGAGCCTTGCCTATCCGCAGCAGCTCAGGACGCAGCTGCGCGCGCTGTACCGGGCGAGCGTGTTCGGCAACCTCAAGATTATGCTGCCGCTCATCACCGACGTGGCGCAGGTGCGCAAGGCGCGCGAGATTGCCCGCGAGGTGCGCGAAAGCCTGCGGGCGGACGGCATTCCGTTCAAGGCGGACGTGCCGATTGGCATTATGGTGGAGACGGCGGCGGCGGCGGTGACGGCGGATGTGCTCGCGGCCGAGAGCGACTTTTTTTCTATAGGAACGAACGATTTGACGCAGTACACGGTGGGCGTTGACCGCGAGAACGCCACGGTCGCGCCGCTGTACGACGAGCTGCACATCGCCGTTTTGCGCCTGATCCGCGCGACGGTCACGCACGGGGCGAACGCCGGCATTCCCGTCAGCGTGTGCGGCGAAATGGCGAGCCGCGCCGACGGCGCAAAAATCCTTGCGGGCATGGGAATCCGCTCGCTCAGCATGAGCCCCAAGCTGATAAGCGGCGCAAAATCGCTGCTCGCCCGCCATACCATTGCCGAATTGGAGGTCTGCGCCGCACAGGCACTGCAAGAATCCTGACCCAATCCGCGCGGTCGCGCACTTTTTTCTTGTGCATTCGCTTTTTTGGCTTTAAAATAAAGGCAAGACGACAAGGACAGGTGGACGCTCATGGCAGTAACAGTGTATTCGCTCGGCGCGGCGCAGGAAGTGACCGGCTCGAAGCATATTTTTGAGATTGACGGGCGGGCGTTCATGGTGGACTGCGGCGCGTTCCAGGGCAAGCGGAAAGAGAGCGACGAAAAGAACCGCACCTTTGAGATTGCGACGGACAAAATCGAGGCGGTCATCCTGACCCACGCGCACTATGACCACTGCGGGCTGCTGCCCGTGCTCGTGCGCAAGGGCTTTAACGGCAACATCTACGCCACGCCCGCCACGCGCGACCTTGCCATGCTGATTATGATGGACAGCGCGCGCATTCAGGCACGGGACGCGGAGTATCTGCGCAAACAGGCAATCAAGAAAGGCGAGAAATTTATCTGGCAGCCGCTGTACGACGAGGCGGACTGCGTGAAGGCGGCTGATCAAATCGTCACGCAGTCGTACAACCGCAAGATGATCGTCGCCCCCGGAGTCGTGCTAGAATTCTTTGACGCGGGGCATATCCTCGGCTCGGCGTTTGCCTGCATGACGATAACGGGACAGCGCGCGGGCGCGGACGGCGGCAATGGCGACATGCGCATCCTGTTCACGGGCGATTTGGGGCGCAAGCGCAAGCCGATTATCCGCGACCCGGCCACGGACATTCCCGCGCCCGACTATATCTTTCTGGAAAGCACCTACGGCGACCGCCTCCACGAAGGCTCGGAAATCGCCATGGAAGAGCTGCGCAAAGTGGTGCGCCGCGCCATTGACAAGAAAGGCAAGATTATCATTCCCGCGTTCGCCATTGAGCGCACGCAGGAGTTGGTCTACTACCTGCACCTGCTCGTTGACCAGCGCAAAATCCCGCAGATTCCCATTTACGTGGACTCCCCCATGGCAGTGAACGCCACGGGCATCTATCAGGTGCATTCCGAATGCTACAGCCCCGCCGTAAAAAAGGCGTTCCTTGACCACCACAAAAACCCGTTCGGATTCGGCGCGCTTTCGTTCGTGTCGAGCGTAGAAGAGTCGAAAAGCCTGAACGACAAGCCCGGCCCGATGATTATCATCAGCGCGGACGGCATGTGCGAGTCGGGGCGCGTCCAGCATCACCTTGCCAACAGCATCTCCAACCCGCGCAACACGATCCTCATCGTGGGCTACATGGCGGAAAACACGTTGGGTCGCAAAATCCGCGACGGCGAAAAGGAAGTGAACATCATGGGCGAGCGGTACGCCGTGCGGGCGAGCGTGGAGACGATCAACGCGTTCAGTGCGCACGCCGACTACAAGGAATGCGGCGAATGGCTCGATGCCATAGACACGTCCCGCCTGAAAAAAATCTTTATGGTGCACGGCGAAAAGAACGCGCAGGCGGCGTTTTCGGAATACCTTGCGGGGCGCGGCTACAAGGACGTGCAGGTGGTCAAGTACGGCGAGACCTACGAGCTGACCTGACGCGCCGCGCAAAAAACGTCATTTTTCCCCCAGTTTTTTTCAAAAAACGGGTTGGGGGGGGGTAGCCTTGTTTACCACGGCATGATATAGTCAGACTAACAGCGTATTGTTTATGGAGGATACGATATGAAACAGACGATGCAGAAAATCGCCATTGCGCTGTGCATGGCATTGGCGTTTGCAGCATGCAAGAACGACGACCCCGAAACGGGGGGGGGTGAGAGTGGTCACAGCGGCGAAACTATCGCCTTGGACGACACCCCGCTCGGCTACGCAAGCTTGGGAAAAAATTATGCAACCACCGGCGGCACGGAAGTCGCCACCAAAGACGCATTGAGGGTCGCGATTGCAAAAGGCGGCGTGATTATCATTGACGGCATGATTGATATGTCGGACGGAATGCTGCCGTCAACACCGGGCGGCTCAAATGCAAAGCTCGATGCCTTTGTAAAAGAGCAGACAGCGAGCCTTCATAACTCTGACTCTTCTAAATACCCGCAAACGTTTGATACTTACAAAGCGTTTGCCGATGCGTATGCCAACTTGTGTTCAAAATCAACGGACGACAAGAAGAGTTCTTCTACAGCGACAAAACTCAGTCAGACTTTGTGGAAGTTGAATTCGGTTTATGGAAACACAATAACTCTTGACATAAAATCAGATACCACGCTTGTCGGCAAAGGCCTTGATGCCGGCATAAAAGGCGGCTCAATCAACATAAGCGGAGCGTCAAATGTTCAAATCCGCAACCTCACGATTCAGGATGCATACGATCCGTTCCCGCACCATGAAAATGATGACGGCTTCAACGCTGAGCGGGACTGCATTGTCGTGCAGGGGACGAGCAAGAACATCTGGATTGACCGCTGCACATTGAAGGACACAATTTGGGCGGGAACTGCCGCCAACGGCGAAAAATGGCAGACTTACGACGGTTTGTGCGACATAAAAGGCGACTCCCAGAACATCACTGTCTCAAACTGCAAGTTCCAGGACCACGACAAGACCATGCTCATCGGTTCAAGCGATGATGAGTCTGTTTCTGTAACTCGTACTGTCACGCTGTACAAAAACTATTTCTACAACTGCGGGCAGCGTCTTCCTATGGTGCGCAAAACGAATATCCATGTGCTAAACAATTACTACGATGCCTCTTCGCCGCACTATGACCAGCAGTATGCAATCGGTGTGCGCGCTAATGCGAAAGTCTACTCGGAGAACAATTATTTTGGCAATGGAGTAAAGTATTCAGTTTCTGGTGCTACAGGTTCTGCAACTAAAGGTTCATTGTATAGCACGGGTGATTCGGATAATTCCAAAAATAAGAAAAGGACTGAACAGTTTAACACGTCAAACACTTCTCAGTTCACACCTAGTTATACTTTGGATAAGCTTGAGGCAAGCGCAGTGCCGAATTCGGTAAAAGCGTCTGCCGGAGCAGGCTACACGCTTCAGAGCCAGTAATCCTGTTCACGTCGCAAACATTTCACCCTTACGCCGCTATGGTTCGCCGTGGCGGCGTTTTTTGACCAAAGCATCCATTCCGCAACACTTTTCCTTTGCGCGATTGCGGGTTATGGTGTAGAATTAAGAATACCTTTATGTGAGGAGACATTGTTATGAAGATTTCTACAGGACGCATTGCGTGCGGAATGCTGTGCGGCGCGCTCGCGCTGACGCTTGGTGCGTGCGGCTCTACGAGCGGGGCTGGCTCAAAGAAAAACGCTATCAGCGCGGCGGACACGCCCCTCGGTTGGGCAAGCTACGCGCAGACAAAGGACCTGACGGGCAAGGCGACCACGCCGCCCGACGCAGTAAAAGGCACGATCGGTGGCTTTGGCGGCAAGGAAGTGACCGTCTCCACGCGCGCCGACTTTATCAAATATGCCGAATCAAGCGAGCGGCTGGTCATCTACGTGGACGGGCTGATTGACATGACCGACACGGGCAGCGGCTCAATGGTGCCGGACACGATCAAAGGCTCAACGCCCGCCCTTGACAAATGGATTGCCGACCGCACGGCGGGCAGCGCGCTCCCCGTATCGTCCTATGCGGAATGGAAAGTGCAGTACGCCGCGTCGCAGGACAGCCACTTTGACGAATCCGGCCCGGGCGCGGAAATCCGCGCGCGCATGGACCGCGAGTGGGGCGACTTGATTGACGTGCGCATTGCGAACAACAAGACGATCATCGGCCTGGGCGCGGACTCCGGCATCTTCGGCGGCTCGCTGTTCATCGTGGACGCACAGAACGTCATCCTGCGCAACCTGAACGTCACCGAATGCTACAATCCGTTCCCCTCAGTCGAGGCGGACGACGACCTGAACGCAATGTGGGACACGATCACGGTGCGCAGCTCAAAGTACGTATGGATCGACCACTGCACGATCAGCTCAAAGTTCTCCCCCAAGGAGATCGAAACCGACAAATACAAAAGCAAGGACGGCCACCCCATGAAATGGCAGGTGCATGACGGTCTGCTCGACATCACCAACGAAAGCGACTTCGTGACCGTCTCTTGGTGCATCCTGCGCAACCACGACAAGACCATGCTCATCGGCTCAAGCGACAGCAGGAAAGGCGACGCGGGACATCAGACGATTTCGTTGCTCCACAACTGGTATGACGGCTGCGGCCAGCGTCTGCCCATGGTGCGCTATGCCACCCTGCACATCGCCAACAACTACTACAGCGCCGGTTCGAACGACACCTGGCAGCGCGGCATTGACCGCCGCAAGGACTGCAAGATTTATTCGGAGGGCAACTACTTTGACGACGAGCGCAAGTCGATTACCTCGAACAAGAACGGCTCGATGTACGACGTGGGCAGCGTGAACCTGAACCTGCGGAACAACTTGGACGCGTCGCCGTCATGGAAGCCGACCGACTACTACCCGTTCACGGCAGAAAAAGCCGAAGCCGCAAAGAAGTCCGCCATCGCCTTTGCCGGCGCAGGCAAAATCCCCGCAGTCGGCCCCGCCGTCTACGACCCCAAATAACTCCCCGTGACTTAACTAAAAGAGCCGCCCAGCCAGGCGGCTCTTTTTTTCGTCTTTGACGAGAGACTGAAACATCTTGAAATTTATTTGCCGTCATCTGCGTTGTTGGGGTCTTGGGGGCAACCCCAAGCCGTGCTGGGAAAGGGAGAGGGGAAACCCCGCTTCGGAAGTAGAGGGTTTCCTCTCTCCCAAAAACAGTTCCTCCGCTTTCAAGCGGAAAATCCCGGCGGGGGAAGCCCTTGCGCACGGGGCGGTATTGTTGTAAAATGGAAGCACGATGAATCAGAATGATACAGACGAAACCTACGCGCGTTTGCAGGAGATGTACGAGCTGATGCAGCAGTTGGGGCTGACCGAAGAAATCGAGAACGCAATCTTTGACTATGAGGACTGCGTTTCCGATGAGGATTACGCCCGCTGGCGGGAAAAGTACGGTCACTTTTTATAATCGGCTCTGCGTTCGGTGCGCCGCAAAGACGGCGGGGCGATAGGGGACAAGCGCATGAAGAAAGAGACAAGTCGGAAAATCGGGCTGTACGTCGCGGCGGCGGCCGGTATCGTGATGGTGTATTTTGTGGCGGTGTACGCCGCGCTGTTTTTGCCCAGTTTTGGGCGCGCCCGCCCCTCGGAATCGCAGGAGCCGCTCGTCAGTCATTTTGGCAGCGAGGCGCATTTTGCCCGCAACCGCGTGGACACGGAATGGTTTTTGGCGGGCAATCCCGCGCGGCTTGAGCAGATGTCGTTTGACGGGCTGAATCTGGTGGCGTTTTTCCTGCCTGCGCCGGACGCAAAAGGCGTGGTGCTGCTGATGCACGGCTACCATTCCGCCCCGCTGCGCGAATATGCCACGCTCGCGCGGTTTTACCACGACCTTGGCTATCATGTGTGCCTGCCCTATCAGCGGGCGCACGGCGAGAGCGAAGGCAAATACGTGACGTTCGGCATTAAGGAACGCTACGACTGCCGCGACTGGATTCTCCGGCTGGACGAGATGTTCGGCGGCGAGCTGCCGATTTTTGTGCAGGGCATCTCAATGGGCTGCGCTACCGTGGTCATGGCGAGCGGCTTTGACGACCTGCCGCTGAACGTGCGCGGCTTTATCGCTGACTGCGGCTTTACCGATCCAAAATCGATGTGCTATTACGAAATGGTCGCGCTCCGCCACATTCCCGCCTGGCTTTCACGGATGTTGCTCGCGACGGGCGGCATGTATACCAAGCTGTTTGCGGGCTTTGCGCTCGACGAGTACAGTACGCTGACCGCCCTGCGGGACAACCGTCGCCCGGTGCTTTTTATCCACGGAACTGAAGACAAGCGCGTGCCGATTGAGATGACGCTCGCCAATTACGAAGCCTGCTCCGACCCCAAGGAACTGTACCTCGCCGAGGACGCAATCCACGCCATTTCTTACTTTCAGCAGGAAGAGAACTACGACCGGCACGTCAGCGACTTCTTGCAACGCTACGGCGCGCGCTAGCCGGAAGTTGCGGCGGCAATAAAAAAGACACTCCCGTGGGGAGTGTCTTTTTTCGTCTGCGGAGCGGGCTAGTAGGTGAACGCTACGCCGAGCCGGAGGTCAATGTTGAAGCTTCCGGGGCTGACGAGGTTGAATCTGCGCTTTGTCTCTTCTCTCCACTTTTTAGAGTAAGATTCGTATGTCGGATATTTGAGTTGGTAATAGCCAAAGCCGATGAGGTTGGTGTAGATGTTTATGCCCGCAAACACGCCAAAGTTGCCCGTAAACTTGAACGCGGCATCTACATTTACGCCCGCCGTTGCCCAAAATCCTGCAAGCAGCTGGTCGATTTCAAATTCGCCACCGAGTTGCTCCGTGTTGCCCGCATACGCGGCGTTCAGACCAAATGTGCCGTGCACCGCAAGCGTGAGTAAATCCGTCACAACTGGCGCATAGCCCAAACCAAACATATACCGCGTGTTGACGCCGTTCAGGTCATTGATGTCTATGCGGCTATCCAGTCCATAGACTTCCTGGATAGAATATGACTCTCCGTCGCGCTCGATTGCGTCAAGCGAAAAACGGGAATAGCCGATTTCTACATCGGTGAACGATGAGAACCGGTTTTCGCGCACTTTGAGGTGGTGGTATGCCAGATCCGTGGCGAAAGCCGACCAGTCGCAGCCCGAGCTGCCATTTCCCTTTCCTACGTCCATCCAGGAATGATTCCAGAATGATGCGTCAAACGCAATCGCATGAATTGAACGCTCGTTCTGCGCGGATACAGCGGTCATTCCCAAGACGAGTGCCGCCGCCACTGCCGCAAGTTTTCTCATAAAATCTCCTTACGCCCCTGCCCGGGACGCTTTATTATAGTGTATTTACGATACAAAAAAAAAGTATTTGTGCAACTGATTGCGCAATTTTTCGGGAGAAGCCCGCTTACCATGCGACCTTGCGGGCGTTTCTATTTTCCTTGCGTCCAGGCGGTTTTGGGGGTATAATATGCGTAATGCTGGCATTGAAGGTGAGCGCGGATACGCCGCATGCGATTGCGGCGGCGTTCGATAAGGTACGCGACATGGTGCGCACGGAGGCATTGGGCGCGGATGAGCCGGTACGCGTCGTGCTTGCGCCGGGGCAGTACCACGAAATCCTTGCATACAATCTGGCGAATCCGCTCGTCATGGAAAGCGTTCCCGGCACGGCGGCGCAAGACTGTGTGGTGCGCGCGGAAAACTGCGAGCGGTTTCATAAGGACACGGAAAACCGCGCGGTGTTCGTCATCGGACCGAACGCGACCAAGGTGACGTTGCGCGGCTTTACGGTTGAGAACACGCACGTCAAGACGGACGACGATGTCGCGCTCGGCAATCAGGCGGAGGCGTTGTGCTGGCACAACAGCGGCGGCATTCTGCTCGCGGAGCGGATGTGCTTTGTCAGTCGGCAGGACACGGTGCACGTCAAGGGCGTTTCCTGGTTCAGGGACTGTTACGTTTCCGGCGATGTCGATTTTGTCTGGGGCTACTGCGCCGTGAGCCTGTGGGAACGCTGCCATATCCATGTGCGGCAGGACAACCGGGGCGACGGGCGGGACGCATACGTGCTGCAAAGCCGCGCGCTCAACGGCACGCCGGGATTCGTCTTGAGCGACTGTACGTTCACTGCCGATGCGCGCGGGAACGGCGCGCGTATTTATGTTGCCCGCTCATCCGGCACGGGCAGGAGCGACAGCCCCGACCGCTGGGACAGCGTTGCGCTCATCAACTGCACGGTCAGCCCGGAATACGACGCGTCGCTGTGGACGGACGAGGGCGGTAAACGCGCGGTGTATCCTGCGGGCAGCGCGGCGGTCGGGTGGCGCGAGTACGGCACCAAGTCGCCCGTCGCGGACGGCATTCCCGTCGCGGCGGACACGAGCAGCCGCTCGCCGCACGGTTATGTGCTGTCCGATCAGGAATATCGCGCGCGGTATGCGGATTCGTCGCTCATTTTGGGCGCGGCAGCGGCGCGGTATGCGCAGTGGGAAAAGGAGACAAGATAAAAAGTTGCCGGCAATATCGTCAGCTTTTTATCTTTAATAAACGCACGGTAAAAAAGCCGACGCGGTTTTGTTCCTGCTTCTGGACAAAACCGGCGGGCTTTTTATGGGAGACGGCATGAAAGACGTACACATTGAGGATTTCGGCGGCAAGAACGACGGGGCGTTTGACAACACCGACGCGTTCAGCAAGGCATTCGCCGATTTGCAGGCGCATGGGGGCGGCACGCTCACGGTGGGAAAAGGCGTGTGGCGCACGGGGGCAATCACCCTGTTCAGCGACACGACGCTCGTTTTGGAAGAGGGCGCGGAACTGTCGTTCATTCCTGAGCCGGAACGCTATCCGCCGGTCTATACGCGCTGGGAGGGCGTGGAATGCTATGCCATGCACCCGCTCATCTATGCGGACCGGCAGAAAAACGTCACGATTACGGGCAAGGGCACGGTAAACGGCAACGGCAAGCCGTGGTGGGACTTGCGCAACGCAAAGCGGAACAAGCAGTTTGAGCCGAAAGAGCCGTATGAGTGCGCGCTGGCAAAACTCAATCCCGACTACAAGACGCAGCCGGGCGGCGGCGGCGGACGCGAAGTGCAGTTTTTGCGTCCCAGTTTCATTGAGTTCATCAACTGCGAGAACGTGACGCTGGAAGGCATCACCGTAAAGGACAGCCCGTTCTGGACGATTCACCCGCTGTACACCAAAGGGCTGACGCTCAAAGGCTTGCACGTGGAGAATCCCAAGGACGCGCCCAACACGGACGGCATCGACATCGACTCCTGCGAGGACGTGAAGATTCTTGGGTGCAACGTGAAAGTGGGCGACGACGGCATCTGCATTAAAAGCGGCAGCGGCGCGGACGGTATCCGTGTGAACAAGCCGACCCGCAACGTTGAAATTCGCGACTGCAAAGTGCAGTGGTCGCATGGCGGCATCGTCATCGGCAGCGAGACGGCCGCACCGATCAGCCATATCGTGGCGGAGCATTGCGACCTGAGCGGCACGGATCGGGGCATCCGCATCAAAAGCCGTCGCGGGCGCGGCGGCGACATCTCCGACATTCGGCTGACGAATTTGGATATGTCGGACACGCTCTGCCCGATTGCGATCAATATGTACTACAAGTGCGGCGAGAACGACCCGGCAAGCCCGCTGTTCTCATTGGAAAAGCAGCCCGTTACGGCGGAAACGCCCAAAATCCATGACGTGCATATCAGCGGCATCAAGGCGACGGGGTGCAAGGCGAGCGCGGGATTTATCGTGGGGCTTCCCGAAAGCCCGATTACCGGCCTGACGATTGCGGACTGCGAAATCAGCACGGACGAAGCGAGTACGGCAAGCCCGATGGACAGCGATATGTTCTTCGGTCTGCCGGAAGTGCGCGTAAAGAGTTTCCGTGTGCGCAACACGCCCGACGCGAAATTCGAGAACGTGCGGATCAGCGGGCCAAAAGAGGCGTTCATCTACGAGTAGGTCGCCCTAGACTATCGGAAAAAATTGCACTATAATAGGGCAGTTTATTTGTATACAAACCGCAGATGCGGGATTAAGGAGTGTACTATGGCAAAAGTAGTTACTTTTGGTGAATTGATGCTGCGCATTCAGCCGGCCGATTACTATCGTTTTGTGCAGGTCGATGCGATGACGACGACGTTCGGCGGCGGCGAGGCAAATGTTTCTGTTTCGCTCGCGAACTACGGACACGAATCATATTTCGTGTCAAAGTTGCCGACCCACGAAATCGGTCAGGCGGCGGTGAACAGCCTGCGCAAGTACGGCGTTCACACGGAATATGTCGTCCGTGGCGGTCCGCGCGTGGGCATTTACTACAACGAAAAGGGCGCGTCTCAGCGCGGCTCAAAGTGCGTGTACGACCGCGCTGGTTCTTCAATTCAGCTGGCAAAGCCGGAAGAATTCAACTGGAAAGAAATCCTGAAGGACGCAAAATGGTTCCACATCACGGGCATTACCCCGGCACTCGGTCCGAACATGGTGACCGCATGTGTTGAGGCATGCAAAGTCGCGCGCGAACTGGGCGTGACCACTTCCTGCGACCTGAACTATCGCGGCAAGCTGTGGACAAAGGATGAGGCGCGCAAGGCGATGACCGAAATCTGCAAGTACATCGACGTGTGCATTTCCAACGAGGACGACGCGAACGACGTGTTCGGCATTAAGTCAGAAGGCACGGACACTACCAAGGGCGAGCTGAACAATGACGGCTATGTTTCTGTGGCGCGCCAGCTCAAAGAGAAATTCGGCTTCAAGAAAGTGGCGATTACGCTGCGCTCTTCAATCAACGCAAACCGCAACGACTGGCAGGCACTGCTGTACGTGGACGACAAGGACTACGCATTCTCAAAGAAATACGAAATGTGGATTGTCGATCGTGTTGGCGGCGGCGACTCATTCGGCGGCGGTCTGATTCACTCACAGCTGAAAGGCATGAGCACGCAGGACTCAATCAACTGGGCGGTCGCGGCTTCTTGTCTGAAGCACTCAATCATCGGTGACTACAACATGGTCAGCGAGGACGAAGTGAACAAACTCGCCGGCGGCGACGGCAGCGGACGCATTCAGCGTTAAGCGAATCTGCCTGACAAAAAAACACCGCTCCAAACGGAGCGGTGTTTTTTTGTCCATCCTGTGGGGTAGCCATTTTTTACAGGTGCTTCGTAATCGAAAATCCTGCGGGCGACAGCGAGATTTGGGTGTCTTTGGTGCAGAGCGTGTGCAACCAGGGCACAAGAAAGCCGACTGCCGTTCCGACTGCCGCGCCGACCAGAACGTCCGTGGCAAAATGGCAGCCGGCATAGACGCGCGAAACGCCCGTGAGCGCGGCAAGGCTGTACGAGACCGCCGCGAACGGAATTCTGAGCGGTGATTCAGGAAACCAGGTGGCGAACGTGTACGTGCCGAACGTCGCGGCGGCAAACGCCATGGTCGTGTGTCCGCTGAAAAATGAGCGGTCCCAGTCGTCTTCTTTGCCCTCGTCGCCGGGATAATAATTGTACGGGCGGACGCGCCGGACAACCGGCTTTGCGATGTGCGGGAGCGTATGCGCCATAAGCAGCGTTTCTGCCGCAATGGCAACCTGCGTGAACACATCTTTGGTCGCATAGTTTTTGTAGACAAAATACGAGCTGAACAAAACCGTACCGGCGGGCAGCAGCACCATCATGGCATCTCCCGTGAGGTCGAACGGCTTGCTGTAGCGGTGCATGAGCGCGCGGTCAAAGGCATTCACGTCGCTTTTGTCGTAGGCCCGGCCGTCCCATTTGTCCGTGGCGGCGGTAAAGTCATAGATATTGTGGAACAACTCGCCCGCAAGCAGTGCCGTGCCGATCGGGATTTCGGTCTTGAGGCTGAGCGTGAACGGCTGTGCGGCGGCACGCGCGACGAACAGGCAGAGCAGGGCGGAAAAGATGACGTGTTTTTTCTGCATGGAAGTAGTGTACCACATACCGTTTTTTTTGTATACTTCGGTATAATGGTGCTGAAATGTATTTATTTCGCCGGCAGCCTGTGCTTCCTTTTGTACGGCATGAAGCTGATGAGCGACGGAATTCAGAAGGGCGCGGGGCAGAAATTGCAGAAAGCCCTCGCGTTCGTGACGGGCAACCGCCTGGTCGGGCTGCTGACGGGCATGGTGCTGACGATGATTATTCAGTCGTCGGGCGCGACGACGGTCATGGTCGTCACGTTCGTCAACGCCGGGCTGATGACGTTGCAGCAGTCGATCAGCGTTATTTTTGGCGCGAACATCGGCACGACGATTACGGGCTGGATTGTCGCGCTGTTCGGCTTCAACTTCAAAATGGAGCTGCTCGCCGTCCCTATTTTCGGCATCGGCTATCTGCTTACTATTATCAAGCGCATTCACAAAGAGAACGTGGGGCACGCGATTATGGGATTCGCGCTGCTGTTCATCGGGCTGGGCTGGCTCTCCAGTTCGTTCCAGTTGGAATCGGGCGGCACGTTCGCGCAGCTGTTGGTACGAGTGCAAGGTTATGGCGCGCTGTCCGTGCTGATTGGCGTGGCGGTGGGAACGGTCATCACGGGCTTGCTCCATTCGTCAAGCGCGATGAGCGCGATTATCATCACTATGGCGTACAACGGGCTGATTACTTGGGAATTCAGCGCGGCAATGATTATTGGCTCGACAATCGGCTCGACGGTGGACGCGATTATGGCTTCGTTCGGGGCAAAGCCGGATGCAAAGCGCGTGGCGGCGGTGCATGTGCTGTTCAATCTTTCTACGGCGGTCATTGCGCTCCTGCTCTTTACGCCGTTCCTCAATTTTGTGGACTTCATCACGCCGGGACATGCCGCCCATCAGATTATCTATCATATCACCATGCTGCACACAGTCTTTAAGGTGTTCGGCGCGGTGCTGTTCCTGCCGTTTACCAAGCAGATTGAATGGCTTATGCGACGGCTGATCAAGGACGACGCGAATGCCATTCCCACTGAATACCACCTTGAATTCAACGAGCGCATGGCGGCGGAATCGCCCGAAGGCTGCGTGTTCCGTGTGCAGCGGGAAATCGCGGCGTTCTCCGACGTGGTGGTGGAAATGTTCGATTCGTTGCAGGAAGGGCTGCGCGCGCCGAGCCGGGAATTCGTGGAGCATCAGCTTCCCCTCATCGAGCAGCGGGAACAGTACACTGATCAGATGCAGGACGAAATCCTGCACTATCTGGTGCGCTGTACGCACTTGCATTTGAGCGACGAGTCCAAGGACAACGTGTCGCTGATGATGCAGCTTGCGGGCGAAATGGAGAGCATGGCGGACGGCTGCCTGAACATCGCCAACCAGATCAAGAAATCCGTTGACCGCAACATGACGTTCCCGGCGGAGGACGTTGACCGCCTGTTGCCGTACTTTGAGCTTGCGCGGCAGTTCCTCTATTTTATCCAGAAAAATATCGCCAACATGCAGTCGCTTTCTGCCGAGCAGTTCCAGTTTGCGAGCGACCTTGAGCAGCAGATTGACGATGAGCGGCGCAACCTGCGCCGCGTGGCGCGCGACCGCTTGGAGAACGGCGGCGACGTGCGCTCCGAGCTGCTCTACATCGACATGGTGCGTCAGATAGAAAAATTCGGCGACCGTTGTTTTGACGTTGCGAGCGAGCTGGGAAAAAAGGTGCGCGCGACCGCACGGGCATAATGACAGCGAGGTGAGGTATGTACAAATCGGGCGAAGATTACCTTGAGGCGATTCTGCGCTTGCAGGAAGAAAACGGCTTTGTCCGTTCCGTTGACGTGGCACACAAGATGAACGTGTCGCGTCCGAGCGTGAGCCGTGCCATGGGCATCCTTGAAAAAGACGGCTACATCGAGTTCGCGCTCGGCAATATGATTAAGCTTACCGCAGAAGGCTTGGCAAAGGCGCGCGACATCTACGGCCGCCACAAACTGCTCACGACCTTTTTGCGGCTGATAACCGGTCTCCCGCAGGAGCAGTGCGAGGAAAACGCCTGCCGCCTGGAACACGACATTGACGCGGATGTAATGGACGGCATCCGCGCCTGGGTGGAACGCCATTCCGAAGAGGCGTGACGGATACGGGCGCACCCTACGGGGCGGGCGTTGCGCAGTCGGCAGCAATCAGAATGATACAAAAAAGGCGCGGACAGAGCCGCGCCTTTCGTTCAGTGCGAGTACCGCTTACTGGCGGATAAGGATATCACCATCACCGAAGTCAATCTTTCCGTTGACAATAGATAGCGTCTCAACCGTCGGATATGTCACGGGTTTCAGTTTCATGTCTTTGTCGTCCACCTCGTGTGTCACCGTAATGATGGTGATGCCGTTTTTGGAAGGATCTCCCGTGTACGCTCCTTTCATTACCGTCACTGAGAGATCGTTCATGTTAAGGACTGCCTCCCAGGTGTTGTCGTCAAAGAATGTCATTACCATGGTACCACTTTCATCATCCTCATACTTGAAGCTTCCCTTGTACACCGCAACCGTTGAATCATCTTCATCAGTGCAAGAGACGAACGTCAGTGCCGCCGCGAGTGCCGCAAAAATCAAGAAATACTTTTTGATGCCTTTCATACGCATCCTCCTCAAAAGGTGATAATGTCCCGCTGAAACGAGAAATCAGCGTACTATACAAAAAAAAAGCATTTTGTCAATGCTGGCGGAACGGAAGCGCGGCAAGGCGCGGTCTGAGTCCTTTTTTGCTTGTCGCTGCTCTTGCGTTTGTCCGCGCCGTGCGCTAGAATCAACACGCGGACGCTGAGCGTATCAGACTACCTATAGAGCGAGGTTTGTGGTGGATTCTCCGACATTTGCGTTTGACGTGCACATGCATATCATTCCCTTGCAGCACGCCTGTCTCTCTTCGTTTGTGGAACTTGCCCGGGAGCGGGGCGGGCAGGAAGTGTTTGCCCTTGCGTCCGCAAAGGATTATATTGCCAAAGGCGTGCTGAGCGGCAAGGGCGACGTGTTCAACCTGCTCAACGCCATGGAGCGGACACCCGCGGACGAAATCGCGCTGTACGAGGACGACCTGTGCGGCGCGTTCGGCGACGGTACGCTTGCCCCCGTGCTGGACGAAAACGGCGTTCATATTGACGGCGACGGCAAGCACCTTTCGTATGAGTATCTGGTGCTGTGTCCGCAGATTATGGACTTCAATGCCGACGTTCCGCTCTCCGTCCGCTATAAGGACGCGCCCCGCCACGACCTCTTTAAGCAGGCGGTGCAGATTTTGGACGGCATTGCCGAATACCGGCAGGCGCACCCCAAAAGCCGCGTCATCGTGCGGCCGTTCATCGGCATCAACCCGCTGCTGTACGAGCCGGATTTTATCCGCCGCCTGCTGGAAACCTGCTTTGGCAAGAAAAGCGGCTGGAATCCCCGGCGCGAAAAAGTCCTTGCCGACTGGAAGCTGGTGGGCAGCCGCCGTGCGGGGCAGTTTGACGAGACGCACTTGCCGTACAGGAATGCCTTTGCGGGCATAAAACTCTATCCGCCCATGGGCTTTGACCCGTACCCCGACGACGCGGCACAGCGCGAGAAAACGGAAATCCTGTTCAGTTTTTGCGAGGAACACGGCGTGCCGTTGGTGACCCACTGCGACGACCAGGGATTCCGCACCGTTTCGCTCGAAGATTCGTTCAGGTATACCAGCCCCGAACGGTGGGAGCGCGTGCTTGCGGCGCATCCCCGGCTGTATGTCGATTTTGCGCATTTCGGGCAGCAGTATTATAAGGGACTTGGCCCTGACAAGGAGCGAAGCCTGCCACAGAAACTGCTGGACATGATGACGGGCGCGGTTGCGTCATGGCACGAGCAGATTCTGCGCCTGATGGATACGTATCCGCACGTGTACAGCGATTTTTCGTTCAGCGGCACTAAGACCGACTGCTGGAAATGGCTGCGGCAGGTGCTGGACGACAGCAACGGGGAAGCGCGCTGCCGTTATGCGCACCGCCTGCTGTTCGGGACGGACTGGCCGCTCTGCCTGACCAAAATTCCCGGCGCGCTCGAATACTGGCGCGCCTTTGCCGACGGCCCGCTTTCTGCCGAGCAGTGTCATCTGATGCTGAGCGAAAACCCGCAGAATTTTCTGTTTAGGTAGGAGATTGCGCGGCGGACTGCCCGTCAGTCCACGCCTTCTTCATAGAAGTGGCAGCCGCGCTTGCCCTGTTCTTTTGTCTTGTACAGTGCTTTGTCCGCCTTTTTGTACAGTTCTTCGCTGTAGCCGGTGGAGGAGAACGCCGCGCCCACGCTCACGGAAACGGGCTTGATGCCGTCTTTCATATTGGCGAGCTGTTCGTTCACGGATGCGATTTTTTGGACGATGATGTCGCCTGTGAGTGCCTTGTAGTCGGGAAGCACCGCCGCAAATTCGTCGCCGCCAATGCGGGCAATGTAGTCGCTCTTGCGGAACGTGCTTTTGAGAATCCGCGCGAGTTCTTTTAGCGCGGTGTCGCCGCCCGCGTGTCCGTAGGTGTCGTTGATGTGCTTGAAATTGTCCATGTCGATGAGGAGCAGGACGATGGGCTGTTTCTCTTCGGCGGAATTCCGGCAGATGTCGTCGAACGCGCGCCGGTTCAGAATTCCCGTCAGCCCGTCGTATTCCGCCTTGATGATGAGCTTCTTTTCGTTCTTCGCCTTGACCTCGTAAATTTGATTGTACGTCTTGGCAAGGTACTTGAATTCCGTCGAGCCGATGACGTTGAGTTTTTCGTCTTTCTTTATGGAGTTGAGGAAATTCTTGAGCGGGTGCAGCACGAAATACGCGATCGCAAAGAAGATGAGCGCCGTGATGATGAGCAGGACGAAGAACAGGAAGCGCAGCCGCTGGAGATAGCTGCCCAAATTCGCGGAGTTTATCCGCAGGTCGCGCCGGATTTCGTCCTCAATGCTCGTGACCGTTAGGTTGCAGTTTTCGTTCACGCGCGTCTTGTAAATCAGGTAGCCCTCGCCAAAAAGCATATTGATTGCCGCGTCTTCCATTTCTTCGGGCGTGAGTTTTTGGTCGGTGCTTCTGATTTCCATCTGCCGTATCTCTTCCGGCATGTCCGTGATGCGGCTTTTCATGGCCTCGTAGCCGAGTCTGATGGCGTACATCTCTATGTTTATGAGGCTTTCGGACTGCTCAATGGCGATTTGCAGCCGCTGGTACGCAAGGTCGTTTACGGAACACACGGTTCGCAGGTCGTCGAACGCCCGTATGCGCCGCCGCGTCACGTTTTTTTCCTCAAGGTATGCCGCCGCGTATGCCGGGTCGCCGTTCACGACGAACAGCCGCGCCTGCTCGGTCATAAAGTTTGCGGAATCCTTGATGCCTTTTGAGCTTTGCTCGCAGATGATGAATTTGCTGATCGCGTCTTCCACGGCATCAAACCGGCGCAGGACGCTGTTTGAGATGAACAGAATGAAGAGGAACACGATTGCCGTGATTGCGATGAAAAACGTGGTGAGCAGGCTGATGTTTATTCCGCTGATTTTGTCGTCGGCGCTGGCGTGCGCCGCAGGCTCGTTCATTTCTTTTGGCATGGCTGGCATAGGCAAATCCCTTTAGGCTTCAGACGAAAGCGGGAACGAATCCCGCCTTCGCCCGCTACTTTGCGAGGTCGAGAATTTTTTGGTACAGCTCCGGGTATTCCTGGGCGGCTTCCGCAATCATGTCCCGGCAGGCTTCCTGCCACGGCGTGATGTCGTCAACGGCAGTTATCGTCGCGCCCTCCGCCACCAGCTGCTGCTTGATGCCTTCTTCAGACTCCGCCACGATTTTGCGGCAGTAGTCCGAGGCATACTTTCCCGCCTCCATCAGAATGCGCTGCTGGTTCTCCGAGAGCGCGTCCCACGCCTGCGACGAGATGACCACCTGCACCGCGCCGAGCATGTGTCCGTCAAGGATAAGGTACGGCGCGACGTTATAGAAACTGTTGGTGAGGTAGTTTGAGATAGGCTGCTCGCCCACTTCGCATTTTCCCGTCTGGAGTGACCCGTACAGGTCGGTGAACGGCAGGTCTATCGGTTCTGCGCGGAGCGATTTTGCGAGTTCGGTGAGGACTTCCCCCGAAACGCGCGTCTTCTTGCCTTCCATGTCGCCGATGTCGGCGATTTTTTCCGTGCTGAAAAAATGGCGGAATCCCTCTTCGCCGTAGAACAGCCCCCGCATACCCAGGTTCAGCTCTTCCGGCTCGTTCAGCAGTTCCTGCGCGATGTCCGACGACGCGAATTTCCAGAAATGCTCCGCGTTGGAGAACGTGAACGGAATTGAGATGAGCTTGGACTTCTTCCCGCCGTACTTGGCAAGGCTCGCAGAAATCCGCACGAGCTGTATCGTCGGGTTCTCCGACATAAAGACTTTCATCACCTGGCTTTCGTCGCCCAGAATGCCGGAGCATTGCAGGTCGATGGTGATGTTCCCGCCCGAAAGCTCCTCGACTTTCTGCTTGAACGCCAAGTCCATCTGCCCGCAGATAGAATCCTCCGGGTTCACCTCCGCCATCAAAAGCGTGACGGGCTTGTCCTTTTTCTGACCGTCTTTTTTGCATGCGGCAAAAAAAAGCAACGGCACAGCCGCTGAAATCAGAAGCAATTTTCGTATCATGCGTAACTCCCCAATTTTTAGTGGTTTCTATTTCTATTTTAGCATATTTTTCGCTTATTACCAAGGGCAATTGCGCGAAATATCAATGACTTGTTATATATTCGTCATTACAGCAAAGAATGTCGCGAT
>CAMWTK010000038.1 GCA_947177175.1 uncultured Treponema sp. | reverse complement strand
GAAACCCCTCTACTCGGAAGCGGGGGTTTCCTCCCTCCAAACCACCCACTTTCCCCAGCACCGCTTGGGGCGACTGCCCCAAGACCCCGCTTCGCCACTTGCGCGGGCGGTTTTGCAAAATCAGTTGCAATGCTAGGCAATTGAAGTGGCCGCGCAGGCAGGGAAGAGGCATCAACCGCCGTTTGAAGTGTTCCCGCCGTTCGGGAAGTGCGTTCAACCGCCGTGTGAGGTGTCCGCGCAGTTCAGGAAGCGGGGTCTTGGGGTGCAACCCCAAGCCGTGCTGGGAAAGGGTGAGGGTTTGGGAGAGGGAAAACCCCGCTTCGGAAGTAGAGGGGTTTCCCTCTCCCAAATAAAGTTCCCCCGCTTCCAAGCGGAAAAATCCCCCGCCGCAGGAATCCCCCGGCGCGGCGCGCCCGCAAAATCAGTTGCATTTCTCCGCGTTTGGCGGTACAATGGGGGCAAGTGGATGCGACGTTTACGATCGTGCTGCCGGATACGGATATGGTCACGCAGGTGTGCGGCACGAATGACAGTCATTTGAAACTCATCGAAGAACATTTGGGCGTGCCGGTCTTTACGCGGGGCAACGAGATTTCCCTTGACAACGGGGACGACCATATCCGCCGCCAGTTCCGTTTTATCATCGACCGTATCCTTGACGAGATCGCGGACGGCGGCGAGAGCAGCCCCGATCTGGTCGCGTCAATCCTCAACGGCGGCTGCGATGACGGGCCGTTCGATGCCGCCGCGCACGCAATCGCCGTTCCCGGCGCGTCCCGCAAGATTTATCCCAAGACAAGACAGCAGGCGCGGCTCGTGCAGGCGTTCCGTTCGCACGACTTGGTGTTCGCGGCGGGGCCGGCGGGCAGCGGCAAGACGTTCCTTGCCGTGGCGGAGGCGATGCGCCTCGTGCTGAGCCATGCGGTGCGCTCGGTCGTCCTGACGCGCCCGGTGGTGGAGGCGGGCGAGAACCTCGGTTTTCTGCCGGGCAGCCTGCAGGAGAAAATCAGCCCGTACCTGCGCCCGCTCTACGACGCGATGGAGGCGGTCCTGCCGCGCGACGCGGTGCGGGCTTTGGGCGAGCACGGGGTCATCGAGGTCGCGCCGCTAGCGTACATGCGCGGGCGGACGCTGCGCGACTGCGCGGTCATTTTGGACGAGGCGCAGAACACGACCGTCGAGCAGATGAGGATGTTCCTCACGCGCATGGGCGATGGCGCGAAGGTGTTCGTGACGGGCGACGTGACGCAGGTCGATCTGCCGAAGAAAAAGATGTCGGGGCTGGTGCACGCACTGCGCGTCCTGCGTCCCGTTGACGATATCGGGTTTGTGACGCTGACGGAGGCGGATGTCGTCCGGTCGGCGTTGGTCAGAAAAATAGTACAGGCGTATGAGCATGAGCAAGACGAATACTGAGAGCAGTCCGCTCGTCCTTTCGTTGTTGGGGAAGGCGGCGGAGTACGTAAAGGAACGATGGCACGTCCTCGTGGTGTTTTTGGTCAGCTTCGCGGTGGCGACGGTGGCCGTCTATGTGGACACGTCCACGATGGACACGGTGGCGTCGTACACGGTGGAGGATTACGAGGTGGGGCAGGTCGCCGACCGCACGATTTTCGCCACCAAGTCGATGCCGGCGGACGAAGTGTTTCCCGTCGCCATTGAGGAGGGGGAGAAGGTCATCCGCAAGGGCTTCCCGATCACCGAGGAGGAGTACCTGAAGCTGCGCAAGATGGCGGCCTCACCCGCATACATCGACTACCGTGCGTTTTCCAACAGCGTGCTGTTCCTGATGCTCGTGGCGGCGTTTTGGTTCCTGCTGTTCTCCCCCGCGCTGCTCGGGCGGCAGGTGGAGCTGAAGGAGGTCGTGCTTGAGGCGGTGCTGTTCGTCATCGTGTTCGTGGCGGCGACCTTTGCGGGGAAGTCGCCGCTGTTCCAGACGGTGTACCGGCTGCCCGTGGCGATTCCGTCCGCGCTCTGCGTGTTCATGGTCGCTATCCTGTTCGGGCAGGCATCCGCGCTGTATTTCTCGCTCCTGCTTGCCATGGGCGTGCTGGCGGCGGCGCATTTCCAGCTTGTCCCGGCGCTGTTCACGCTCGCTTCCTGCCTGTGCGCGGCGCGTATCGTCCGTACTATCGAGCGGCGGATTGATTTGGTGTTCGCGTCTATCATGCTTGCCGTGCTGAACGTCGTGTTCATGACGATGTTCAAGGTGATTTTCAACGACTCGTTCTCCGACGCGGTGTTCGTGCTGACCGGCATCGCGTTCAACGGCTTCCTTTCCGGCATCCTGGTCCTCGGCCTGCTCACGCCGCTGGAATCCCTGCTCAACACGGCTTCGGTGTTCCGGCTGATGGACCTGAGCGACCTGAACACGCCCGTCATGCGCCGGATGTTGCTGACGGCGGGCGGCACGTACAACCACAGCATGCTCGTGGCGAGCCTTGCCGAGAACGCCTGCAAGGCAATCGGGGCGAACGCGCTGCTCGCGCGCGTGGGCGCGTACTACCACGACATCGGCAAGATGGATCAGCCGGAATATTTCGTGGAGAACCAGGGCGGCGGCGGGAACAAGCACGACGACATCAACCCGTCGCTTTCCGCGTCGATTATCCGCAGCCACGTCAAGCGCGGCGTGGAGAAAGCGCACCAGCTGCGGCTGCCCCGGCGGATCGTGGACATTATCGGCGAGCACCACGGGAACAGCGTGATGGCGTATTTTTACAACGAGGCGAAGCAGAAAGACCCGAACGTCAGCCCCGAATCCTTCGCGTACATGGGAAACCCGCCCACGTCAGTGGAGAGCGCCGTGGTGATGATTGCGGACACGGTTGAGGCCGCCTGCCGCACGCTGGACAAGCCGTCCGTCCCGCGCCTGGACAAATTCATCCAGACGCTCATTCAGGCAAAGATCGACCACCACCAGCTGGACAACTGCCCGCTCACGTTCGGCGACCTGACGAAAATCCGCGAGTCGTTCGTGCAGATCCTTGCCGGCTACTACCACAGCCGCATTGAGTACCCGAACCAGAAAGACCCCGGCGGCGAGGAGAAGTCGCTCAGCGAGGCGGGGACGAACGCCCCGGCATCCGCGGTCGAGAAGACGGACGAAGTGAAGCAATGAGCAACCGTATTTTCGTCTCCGTGCAGGAGCCGCTGGAATCGCCGCCCTGGCTGGCAAAGGTCGAGCCGTTCCTGTGCCGTGTGCTGTCCGCGCTCGGCTTTGACGGGCAGGAGATTTCCGTCCTGTTCTGCGACGACGTGTTTATCCGCGCGCTGAACAAGCAGTTCCGCGGCATTG
The DNA here is from genome assembly GCA_947177175.1 of uncultured Treponema sp. Taxonomy (GTDB): domain Bacteria; phylum Spirochaetota; class Spirochaetia; order Treponematales; family Treponemataceae; genus Treponema_D. The sequence continues at coordinate 18,476 of CAMWTK010000038.1, read as the reverse complement.
ACGAGCCGACTGACATCCTTTCGTTCGAGGACGGCGGGGAATATGCCGATGAGGACGGGACGACGTGGACGCGCGCGGGCGACCTGGCGATAAGCCTGGAGACGCTCGCCCGGAACGCGGCGTATTTCGGCGTGGGCGAGGACGAGGAGCTGAAGCGGCTGCTCATCCACGGGACGCTGCACCTGAACGGCTACGACCACGGCGAGGCGCACGTCGAGCCGGGAAAAGAGCCGGACGACGACATGCTGAGATTGCAGGAATCCGTCTTGCGCGGATTCGCTGATGAGCGTATCATACCATAAAAAGAAAAGCGATAAGGAGATGGCACGGAAACGTGCGGATGTGTATGAGTTTTTTTAAGTTCGGAAAGAACAAAGACGGAGACCCTCACGCTAGTAGCCCGGCAGGGCTGCATGGCGGCGCTGACCGGGCACAAGAAGCAATCTTGATTGAAGAGAAAAAGGACATGATCAAGGGAATCGAGGATTTGTCCAACACGTCAGTCAAGGAAGTCATGATTCCCCGTATCGACGTGGACTTTATCTCGCTCGATACGCCGCAGGATGAGCTGCTGGAGAAAATCGCCGAGAGCGGGCATTCCCGCTTTCCGGTCTACGAGGATTCTATTGACAACGTGGTCGGCGTGCTGTACGTGAAGGACCTGATCAAGGCGTTCGCCAAGAAAGAGGCGGTTGACCTGAAAAACGCGGTGCACAAGCCGTATTTCGTTCCCGAGTCAAAGAAAATCGACGCGCTGCTGCGCGAATTCAAGCGGCGGCACATTCATATCGCCATTGCAATCGACGAGTACGGCGGCATGAGCGGCATCGTCTGCATGGAAGACATCATCGAAGAGATTGTGGGCGACATTCAGGACGAATTCGACGAGGAGCACGAGGACATCGTGACGGTGGGCAAGGAGAACGAGTGGCTCTGCGACGCGCGGGTCAACATTGACGACCTGAATGAGCGTATCGGCGCGGCGTTCCCGACTGACGACTTCGACACGCTCGGCGGCTTCGTGCTTGACCTGTTCGGGCGCATTCCCGTCAGCATGGAGAGCATCCGCTGGAACGAGTACGAATTCATCGTCCAGGATATGGAAGGACACCGCGTCAACCTGATAAAGGTCATCCGCCATGACACGGCGGCGGACGAGCAGGCGCGCGAGGAAGACTAGGCAATACGTGGGGTGGGGTATGGAAAGAAAGTTCAGGAGGCTGTCGCTTGCGTTCGCGCTGTGCATGGCAGCCGCCGTCGTGCCCGCGCAGACGGCGCGGCAGTATTATGACCGTGGCGTGGAAAAGCAGCGGCGCGCCGACTATTACGGCGCGGGCGAGGATTTTCACGAGGCGCTGCGCATCAACGCATCCTACGCCGATGCTTGGTTCGGCCTTGCGCAGGTGACGTATGAGCTGGACGACTACGACCTCGCGCTGACCTATCTTGACAACGCCGAAAAATACGCGCGCGACAAGCTGGAAATTCAGAACCTGCGCGGGCTTACCTACATCGCGCTCAACCGGCTGGACGACGCGCGCGCGGTGTTCGGAGCGATGCTCAAAAAAGCGCCCAACGACGTGAACGCGCGCTTCGGGCTTGCCGAACTGGATCTGTTCGCGGGGCGGTACGACGCGGCGAAAAGCCGCTATGCCGACGCGCTCAAGCGGCAGGCAGACAACCGCAAGGCGTTGCTTTCGCTGGCGCTGCTTTCTGCGGAGACGGGAAACGACCGCGCCGCGCAGGACTACGTGCAGCAGGCGTTGTATTACCACGGCGCGGACGCGCAGGTGCATTACCTTGCCGCCTACCTTGCGGCGCGCGCGGGCAATTTGGACGAGGCGGAGCGGCGCGCGCGGGCGGCGGTGCAGATTGACGGCGATTTTGTCAAAGCCTACGTGCTTCTGGCTTCGGTGCTGTTCGCGCAGGCGCGCTATGACGAAGTGATTGACATCGGCGACTATCTGATCGCGCGGGATCGCGACACGGTTTCCGCCTGGTACCTGAAGGGGCTGTGCCAGGTCGGGCAGGGGAACGACGAGGCAGCGATCGCCACCTGGACGACCGCCCTCACGATTGACGAGCATGACGAGGTGATGCGCGCCGCGCTGGAGCTGCTGGTCATGCGGACGACGCAGGTCGAGGACGCGCGGCGCGCGCAGTGGGCGGCGTATCACCTCAAGAAAGGGCGCGACTATGCGCGGCTGTTCATGGGCGAGGAGGCGCGGTACGAATACCAGCGCGCGCTCAAGATCAACCCGAACGATGCGCGCGCGCGCGATGAATTTGCCGCGCTGCTTTCGCAGGTGGGGCTGAACGAACTGTACTTGCAGCAGCTCAAATTCATCAGCGAGCACGAGCGCGCGCCTGACGGCGGGGATGCGGACGATGCCGAACGCTACCGCAAAATCAGGATGGCGGACACGATTGAGGCATACGATTCGCTGCTCAAATACTCGCTCAACAACGCCTGGGACATCGACCCGTTCTATCTGGACAAGACGCGCTGGCACGTGGGGCTGTATTATACGGACAGTCCCGTACAGCTGCTCCACAGCGAGGTCGAGCATATCTCCGCGGAGATGATACAGGACATTTTCACCGGCGTGGCGATTACGTCCGTCGAGGTGCGCAACCACCCGGTGAGCGGCTACGGCGAGGCGTTCCGGCTGGCGCGTGAGGGCGGCATGGATTATTTCGTGCTGCTGACCGTGGACGAGACCGAACGCGAGGTCGCCATGAACGCCGTCGTCTATTCGGCGCGGACGGGCGTGGAGCTGACACGTTTCAACCTGTTCCGCACGGGCAACGACAAATATGCGTCCGTGCTGCGCTCGTTCCGGCGGAATCTGCTTGCCATGCTTCCCGTGCGCGGAAAAATCATCGCGCGCAGCGTGAACGAAGTGCTCGTTGACATCGGGAAAGTCGAGGGCATGACAGAGAACACCGTGCTCGACGTGATAAAGGCCGGCGCTGTCCGCACCAAGGACAGCACGGTCGGCGTGGAATTCAGCCGCGATGCCCTGCTCGGCACGATTACGGTGAAGCGCGTTGGCGAGGAAATCGCGCAGGGCACGTTGCGGCAGAAAGGTTTTTACGACCGCGTGAACGTGGGCGACGAAGTGCTGGTAAAGTCCATGCCCGCCCCCGCAGGAACTGCCGCCGACACCGCACCCGCCGCCGACGAGGACGGAAAGCCCGTCGCGGGCAAAGGCACGGACGAAAAGGACGCACGCAGCACGGCGGAGCGGCTCGGGCTGGTGCGCACGCCCGCAATCCTTGAGATAATCAGGAGCATAAAATAGCCCTTGTATTTTCCGCCGTTTTGGTGCATGATAGGGGTATGGACGTGAGACGGGCAGTCGCTGTTTCGGCAGTTTTTCTCTTTTTCGGCGCGCTGTTTGCGCAGGATGCTGACGTGCGCCCGGTCGTCAAGAACATCACGGCGAGCCATGTCGCCGACGCGCAGGTGCGGGTCAGCTGGCGGCTGCCGCAGGGATTCTCTGCCGCCGCGATTTTGGTTTTCAAGGGAACGCAGCCGTTTTCGGCGCGGCAGCAGGTCGCCGCGCTCGCTCCCGTCGCGCAGATCAGGCCGGATTCGTCGTTTTTTGTGGACCGGCTCGCGGATTATAACGAATATTACTATGCGGTTATCGCAAAAAAAGCGGACGGCACGCTGTACGACGTGGTTCTGCCGTCCGTAAACGCGACCGTCACGGGAATCCGGGCGAAGCGGCCGGAGCCGGACGTGGCGGAAGATACGGCGGACGAGCCGGAAAAACAGTATGCCGCCGGACAGCTGCGCGAGCTGCCGCTGCCGTACCTTGCGCTGGCAGAGGAGCGGCACAGCCCCAATCCGTTGAGCGGCGACGTGCTCGCGGCGGGCGCGGAACTGGCGGGCGCATATACGGAAAAACGCCGCGTCCCGCTCGCCCCGTATATTTTTGAGGAAGATATGTTCGAGCCGGCGGGCGGCGACGAATACTTTTTGTTCGGGATTTTGAAAGACCATTTCGTCCGCAAGGATTATCAGAACGCGATCGGGCAGTTGCGGCAGTTTCTGAGCGTCAACCGCAGCGACGAGGTGACCGACCGCGCCATTTTCTACCTTGCCGAGTCGTATTATTACCGCAAAAATTACCGCCAGGCACTCAACCTTTTTTTGCTCGTCGCGGAATCCATTCCCGTCGTCTCAAAAAAATGGATCGAGTCAACGCTAGATTTGTATCAGCTTCCCGAGGAACGCCAGTAGGCTGCGGGTCATGCTGATAATATCGATAGATAGGGAGCGCGTATGTTAGAAGAAATGAAAGAGCCGATTGCGGTGCTCAAAGAAGATATTATGAACGTCTGGGGGCGTCTTTGACTCGGACGCGATTGACCGGCAGATAGCGGAGAAAGAAGCGCAGTCCGCGTTGCCCGATTTCTGGAGCGACACCGAAAAAGCGCAGAAAGTGATGAACGACATCAAGCTCCTCAAAGGACGAGTCGAGCCGTGGCGCGAGCTGCTTGCCGCCGTGAGCGACATGGAGACCTTGTACGAGCTGGGCATTGAGGGCGACGACCAGAGCGTCGAGGGCGAGCTGCGCGAGCTGTACGAAGCCGCCCGGAAAAAATTCGACCGGCAGAGCATCCTCAACCTGCTTTCGGGCGAGGTGGACAAAAGTGGCTGCTTCCTGACGATCCATGCGGGCGCGGGCGGCACGGAGGCGTGCGACTGGGCATATATGCTGAGCCGCATGTACATCCGCTGGGCTGAGCGGCGCGGCTTCAAAATGGAGACGGTGGACATTCAGGAGGATGAGGGCGGCATCAAGAGCACGACGATCCAGATTACGGGCGATTACGTGTACGGCTACCTCAAGGGCGAGGCGGGCGTGCACCGGCTTATCCGCATTTCCCCGTTTGACGCGAACGCCCGCCGCCACACGTCGTTCACGTCCGTGTTCATTTTTCCCGTGCTTGACGACACGATACAGGTTGACATCCGCCCCGAAGACTTGCGCGTGGACACGTTCCGATCGGGCGGAAAGGGCGGTCAGCACGTGAACAAGACGGATTCTGCCGTCCGCTTTACCCATTTGCCCACGGGCATTGTCGTGCAGTGCGACAGCGAGCGCAGCCAGCTGATGAACCGCGCCACGGCGATGAGCATGCTCCGCGCGAAGCTGTATCAGCACTACAAGGAAGAAAAAGAAAGGGAGAACGCCAAGTTCGGCGCGGAGAAGAAGGATATTTCCTGGGGAAACCAGATCCGCACGTATGTGTTCCAGCCGTACACGATGGTCAAGGATCACCGCACCAAGCATGAGACGGGCAACATTCAGGCGGTTATGGACGGCGACATCGACCCGTTCATCGACGCATATTTGCAGGCGCAGTGGAAAGGGCTGCCCGTCGGCGGTGACGACAGTGACGAAGCGATGTAGCGTTCTCGCGCTCGTCTGCCTGATCGGCGCGGCCTGTTTCGGCGAAGAGGCGGCGGGGTGGGTGCTTGCGGCGCAGCAGTTCACGCTCGCGCAGAAAAACGCCCCGTCGGCTTCTGCCGCGCAGTTCGCGACGGTCTTGCCGCAGCTGCTGTTGGAGCAGATTTCCCTTGACGGGACGCGCGTGCTTCCCAGCCAGGAAGTGCTCGACCGTCAGCTGGATGCCTTGCAGACCGAGCGGCTCTCGCTTTTTTTGCAGCTCTCAAAGGAATATCAGTCCCGCGACGCGCTCGTGCTGACCCATGACAAGCCGAAAAAACTTGCCAAGGCGTTGGCGCAGGCGCAGGAAAAAATCGACGGCATTCAAAAAAAAATCGACGAGAATCTGGCGGCGGCGGATGCGGCTAAAGATGCGTTCCGGCCGAAGATTGACCGCGAGGCGGCGCTTGCGCGCGGCGAGGACGTTGCGGACGAGCAGCGGCACGGCTGGCGTTTCCCGTTTTTTTTCGGCGACGGCGACTCGGATCGGCAGCAGCAGGAGACGGTGACGATTTACCGCGCGGACAGCACGGCACTGTTCGCGCCGTCGGCGGATGCGCTGGCGGAGGGCGTGACCAGCCGCACGTATGAGAAGGAAGTCACCGGAGCGAAGATTAACGGCGTGTTGTCCGGGTCGGTGACGGGCTACGGCGAGTACCTGGCGGTTTCGGTCGATTTGTACGTGTATCCGGGCGCGAAGCGGGTCGGCTCGGTGACGGAGGTGGGGACGGTCGGCGACCAGATGGATCTGGCGGACCGGATCGCGCAGAAACTTGTCCCCGCGATTGCGAACAGCCTGCCCGTCATCCTGCATTTTGAGGTCGTTCCCGAAGAGGCGGCGCTGTCCGCATCGCTCACGCTTGACGGGGTTGTCTACGGCCGGATTCCCGACACCTTGCAGGTGGACGCATCCGTGCACACGATAAGCGTGGCGGCAAAGGACTATGAGACCGTCTCGTTCACGTACAAATATGAGGGCAACGAGCGGTATCGCGTCCGTTTTTCGCTGTTTCCTGCCCGGGACGGCGTGCTGAACCTGCGGCTCAAAAAGGAGCGCGACGGCATTTTTTATCCCAGGGGATTCGACCGGCAGGTCGTGGACGGGCAGCATCCGGCGGCGCGCGTGACGGTGAACGGCACGGCGGTCATCGGCGTGTTCACGGCGGGCGCGGACGACGACGCGGCGAGCGCGTTCTTTTATATTCCCGAAAATCTTGCGCAGGACGGCGCGAACCTCACGGTGAACGCAAAGCCGTTTGACCGCGCGGAGAACATTGATAAAAGGCGGCGCAGGATGTATACTGCATACAGCGCGCTTATCTGCTCGCTGCCGTTCACGTTCTACTGCACGGGCAATTTTACGGCGGCGAACAATGCGTATACGATGGGGCGCGGCTCGTATGACAATGCGCAGAAATGGCAGACATACGGCTACGTCGCGTCGGGCATCTCCATCGCCTGCGGCGTGTGGGCGGTGTTTGAGCTGGTGCGCTACCTGTGGGCGGCAAACCAGGTGCTGCCCGCGACGGCGCGGACGGACAGCCGCGACTTTTCTGCCTGGGAAACGGAGGAGATTGCCGGAGCGGCAGACGAACTGACGGCGGATTCGGGAGAGACGGAAGCGGCGGAGCAGGACGAAACGACAACGGGGCAGGCATTATAATGGGAAAACTATCGTTTGCGGAAAAACTCAAGGCACTCTTTGGCGGAAAAAAAGTCGATGACGCATTTTTTGACGACCTGACCGACGCGCTGGTGGAAGGTGACCTCGGCGCGAAGACGGCATTTCAGCTGACAGAAGACTTGCAGGAAATCTGCGCACAGAAGCATCTTTCAGACGAGGCGGACATCCGCGCCGAGCTGAAGGCGATGCTGCGGGGACTGACGAAATCCGTGGAGCTTGCACCGCCGCCGGGCAAGGTTTCGGTGTATATGCTTTTGGGCGTGAACGGCGTGGGAAAGACGACCACTGCCGCAAAGCTCGCGCGGCATTTCGCGCGGACGGGCAACGTGATTCTTGCGGCGGCGGACACGTTCCGGGCGGCGGCAGAGGAGCAGCTCGAGATGCACGGCGCGCGGCTTGGCATCCGCGTGGTGAGCCATCAGCACGGGAGCGACCCGTCGTCGGTGGTGTTTGACGCGGCGGATGCCGCGCGCGCGAAAGGCGGTGCGCTCGTGCTCGCCGACACGGCGGGGCGGCTGCACAACAAGGACAACCTCGTGCGCGAGCTGCAAAAAATAGACCGCATTGCGCGCAAGAAGGCTGACGAGGGCTGCTACAAAAAACTGCTCGTCATCGACGCGACCACGGGACAGAACGCGGTGCGCCAGACGGAGGTCTTTCATGAGGCGGTCGGCGTGGACGCGGTGGTGCTGACCAAATACGATTCCACGGCAAAAGGCGGCGTGGCGTTCGCGGTGGGAAAGGAATTCGGCATTCCCGTGGCGTTCGTTTCCACGGGCGAGGGCTACGACGATATCCGCCCGTTTGATCCCGTTTCCTATACGGACGAATTTTTGGGATAGCGCGTGCGTCGGTTCGTTCTGTGTGCCGGGACGCTGTGCCTGCTCGCGCTGCCTGCGCCCGCGCTGTCGCTGCTTCAGCGGCTGTTCGACTCTTTGGTGCAGATTGCCGTCTTTTATCCCGATGTGGATTCCACGCGCGCCGCGTTCGCCCTGGCGGCTTCTGGCGACGACGGGTTTTCTGCCGCCGCGGAATCGTTCGGGGACGACGAGATTCCGCCGAACATCGCGGAAGAACTGCTGGGGCAGCTGGACAACTGCGCCGACCCGGGCGTTGACGGCGCGGACAGCATTGCGGCGGCGCAGTTTACCGACAGCGGCGGGCGGCTCCGGCGGCTCGTGTATGGGGATGAGCATTTTTCCGTGCGCGCGCAGGACGGTGGCAGGACGGTGACCGACAGCGCGGACGGGCTGATTGTCCGGCGGCATTTTGACGGCGACGACCGGCTGACGGCGCAGGAGCGTTTCAGGATTGGCACGGTTTCCCGTGATCTGGCGCTGCTTTCCGCACGGACCTACGCCTACCATGACGGGGCGACGCTGCCGTATCAGATGACGGAAGAAATCACCGAGGGCGGCAAGCACACCGTGACGGACTACGATGAAAACGGCTTTGCCGTCAGGCGCGAATTCTCCCATTACGAACAGCCTGCCCCGGACGACAGCGAACGCGCGGACGCTCAGTGCCGGCTCGTGCAGGACAAAAAAATCGTGTGGGGCTATGACGATGCGCGGCGGCTGGTCGCCGAAGAGACGACGACGTATTCGTATGGCAAGACGGCGACGGGCAGGGAAACGGTCGAGACGGATGTCGCCAAGAAATTCTATGCGTATGACGGGCTGGGCGGCACGAAGCCCGACATTTCGTACTTTGAGAACGAAAAACTGCGTATGCGTACTGTATACGAAAGCGAAAATGTGTATAATGAGACGATGTATTTTGACGGCGGGTTCATGGTGCAGGTGCGGTACGAGAACGGCAGCAAAGTGCGAGAGATTGTTTCGGTTGACGGAACGGAACTGAGGAGACGGACGTTTGCGCAATAACATGATAGCTTCGTTGCGGTGGGTGCTTTTTGTGTCGTGGCGTTTTTCCCGCGTCGATCGGAAAGGCCGTTCTGCCGTCACGTCGTTCCTTGCGTCGCTCGGCATCTGCCTCGGCGTGATGACGCTGATTACCGTCATCAGCGTGATGAACGGATTTCAGCTGAGTTTTATCGACGCGATTATGGAAATCAGCTCGTATCATGTCCGCGCGGACGGCGTGGATGCCGCCGCGTTCGAGCAGTTCTGCGGCGCGGATGCCGATATTGTGGCGGCGACCCCGTTTTATGAGGCGCAGAGCCTGCTCGTCGGCGAAGGCGAGCGGCAGTCGGCGGCGATTGTCCGTGGCGTGAGCGAGCGGCAGCTGTCGCTGGACGACGGATTCCGCGCGCAGCTGCACATGATCCGCGGTTCGTTTGACGTGTCGGGGGAGAACACGATCGTGGTTGGCAGCGCGCTCGCCAACCGGCTGGGGCTGTACGTGGGAAACCGCGTGATGCTGTTCGCGCTTTCGGGCGGGAACGACGTGGACTTGGTGTCGTCCGACCGCGTGTTCACCGTGACGGGCATTTTTCACACGGGCTATGCCGACATCAACGCGGCGTATGCGTTCATCAACATACGGGACGCGCGGCTCTATTTTGGCGCGGGCGCGGTGCAGCACTACGGCATCAAGTTGCGCGACACTGCCGGCGACGCGCGCGTCATTGCCCGCATCCGGCAGGCATTTCCCGGCGCACATGCGGAATCGTGGCGGCAGTACAACCGTTCGTTTTTCGGCGCGCTGCGCGTGGAGAAGAATATGCTCATGCTGCTCGTGTTCCTGATTTTCGTGGTGGTCGGCATCAATATTTTCAACGGTATGCGCAGGATCGTCTATGAGCGGCGCGAGGAGATTTCGGTGCTGAGCGCGTTTGGTGGCAGGTCGCCGCTCATTCAGTCTATTTTCGTGGCGCAGGGCTTTCTGGTCGGCGTTATCGGGGCGATTCCGGGGCTTGCGCTCGGCCTGCTGCTGAGCGTGCGCATGGGCGCGGTGTTCTCGCTGATGTCGAAGCTCGTCTATGCCGCGCAGCGGTTCGCGTATATGCTCGTCTCCCCGCAGTCTGCGGCGTTCGTGCGCGAGAATCCGATGTATATGATTTACGGCAACATTCCGCCGCGCATTATTCCGGGCGAAGTGCTTGTCATCACGATTTTCGGTATCTTTTCGTCCTTGCTTGCGTCCTGGGTGGCAAGCCGTGGCGTGCTGAAGATGACCGTTGCGGAGGTGCTGCGCGATGAGTAGCATTATCACCATTGAGAATCTGGAAAAGACGTACAGAACCGACAGCGAGACGCTGACGATACTCAAGGACCTGAGCCTGACGGTTGCGGCGGGGACGAAAAACGTCATCGTGGGCGAAAGCGGCAGCGGCAAGAGTACGCTGCTGAACATCATCGGCGGGCTGGACACGGCGACGGCGGGAACGGTGCGCGTCGGTTCGTTCGAGGTCTCCGCGCTGGACGAGGACGGGCTGACCGACTACCGCGCGCGTTTTCTGGGGCTGATTTTTCAGTTCCATTACCTGCTCAAGGATTTTACCGCGCTGGAGAATGTCTTTCTGCCGGCGTACATGGCGGGCGTTCCCCGGCATGAGGCGCGGGAAAAGGCCGCGCGACTGCTTGCCGACGTGGGGCTGACCGACCGGATGCACCATCTGCCGAGCCAGCTTTCGGGCGGCGAGCGGCAGCGGGTTGCCGTGGCGCGCTCGCTCATCAATGACCCGCAGCTTATCCTTGCCGACGAGCCGACGGGAAACCTTGATCCCGCCAACGCGCTGATGATTGGCGACCTGCTTTTTTCGCTGGCGGACACGTACAAAAAGACGCTCGTTTTGGTCACGCACGACATGGCGCTGGCAAAGAAAGGCGACACGTGCTATTCGATCGTGGACGGCCGGCTTGCGGAGCGTGCCTGGTGAGAACGGGATCTTCTTTGCTGTTTGCATGGCGGCTGCTGTTCCCGCGCACGGGAAAAAAATCGAACGCGCGGCGCAGCCTTATCGGCGCGTGCGTGTGCATCGCCATCAGTTTGGTGCCGCTCGTCATGGTGCTCACGGTCTCAGACGGCATGATTCAGGGCATTACGGGGCGCATTATCGGGCTTTCCAGCTCGCACGTGAAATGTGTGCTCTATCCGTTCGCAAAAGAGGCGCAGGACGAATCGGCGTTGCGCGCGCTTGCCCGGACGCTTTCCGCCGTTGACGGCGTGACGGCGGCATACCCGGAGATGCAGGGCATCGGTCTTGCGGCGGGCAAGCGGGGCAGGATGGGCGCGACCGTCAGGGCAGTGCAGGACGATGTGTTCAAAACCAATCCGTCGTTCGCCGGGCTGTTTTCCGTTTCGAGCGGGGAAGCGGTGCTGAGCGGGAAGCATACGGCGGTGGTCGGCGAGAAGCTGGCGGAGCAGCTGGGGCTTGCCGCCGGCGACACGTTCCGCCTGATCACGGCGCGCCGCCTTTCGTCGGGAAAAACCGTGCCCAAAATCACGCCGCTCACGGTTGCCGCCGTCGTTTCGTGCGGCTATCAGGAACTGGACGCGCTGTGGGTGTTCGTGCCGCTGGAGACCGGCTTCGACATATTGCCCGCGCAGTCGAGCGAGGTGAGCGTGGGGCTTTCGACGGCGGATGCGTTCGATTTTGTCAGTCTGTCGCGCGTGCAGAATGGCGTGGAGCGCGTCGTTCCGCAGTACACGCGCGTCTACCGCTGGGACGAACTGAATGCTGCGCAGTATGAGAATTTCTCCTCCACGCAGATCATGCTGCTGTTCATCATGCTGCTGATCGTGCTTGTTGCTTCCGTCAATATTTCGAGCGCGCTGGTCATGCTCGTCATGGAGCGCCGCCGGGAAATCGCCATCCTCAAGAGCCTGGGCGGCTCGGCGCAGGGCATCGCGTTTTCGTTTTTGGTGACGGGCTTGGTGACGGGCGCGATCGGTGTCCTTGCGGGAATTCCGGCGGGGCTGTTGTGCGCCGTCAATTTTGACGCGATTATCCATGCGATTGAGCGGCTGGTGAACGGCGGCGCGCGGTTCGTGTACCTGCTACGCGGCGGGACGCTTGCCGATTTCGCGCAGATTCATCTGCTTGACCCCGCGTTCTACTTGCAGCGCATTCCGCTTTCCGTGCCGCTCGGTCAGCTGATTGTCATCGGGTGCGGGACGCTCGTGCTTTCGCTCGCGGTGAGCGCGATTCCCGCAATCCGGGCGGGGCGGGAAAAACCGATCGATACGCTGCGGAAAATATAGCCGTCCGCCCGAAAATATGGTATATTATAAGTAGTGATTTTTGAGACGGTGGGTTATGAACGAGACGACGTGCGATTTTTGCCATACGAATACGGCGGTTTTTTTTATTGAGCAGGTGGGACAGGATTCCCGCAAGAAACTGAACCTGTGCATGGCATGTGCCGCCAAGCATGGTGTGATGCCCGATCCCCAGTCCCTGGGAAAATCGGTGGGCGGGCTGTTCGCGCGGCTGGCGAGCATTTCCAAAAAACTTGCCGAAGAAGAGAGCCGCGTCTGTCCCGTCTGCGGCACGAGCCTTGCCGCCGTCAGGAAAACGCGGTCGGCGGGTTGCCCGGAATGCTATGCCATTTTCAAGGACGACATTGCGGCCATGCTCAAGGATCATGGCATGACCGGCCGCTACACGGGAACCATGCCGAACCGGCTGCGCAATTTCCGTTCGGTGCTGAACGATCGTATCGTGCTGCGCACCAAGCTGGAAGAGTCGCTCAAAAAAGAGGAGTATGAGAAGGCGGCGCTGTACCGCGACTATCTGCGCGCGCTGGAAAAAACGCACGTGGCGGGCGGCGGGCAATGACCGAACGCGCTGCTGCCGGAACGGATGCCTGGTATGCCGCCGCCGGCCCTGAGAACGATGTCGCGCTGTCTACCCGCGTCCGGCTGGCGCGCAACCTGGCGAATTTTCCCTTTCCTGCCCATGCCGTGCCGGACGACTCGGAGCGCGTGCGGGCGTTGGTGTTCGATTCGTTCGCGCACGGCGAGACTCCCGATGCGTTTCAGGCGGTTGCGGCGGACGACTTGGACGAGCTGGGCGCGCGGATTCTGGGCGAGCGCGGCGTACTTGACGGCGGAACGGGTATGCCCGGCTGTGGCATCGTCATGCGCACGGACGGAAAAGTCGCCTGCACGGTCAACGCGGGTGATCACGTGCGCATCAGCGCGTTCGTGCCGGGGCTTGACGGCGAAGCCGCCTACGATTTGTGCCGCCGGATAGACGAGGGGCTGCAAAAAACGCTCCAGTTCGCCGCCAGCTATGACTTCGGCTTCTTAACGTCGTCGGTGCTTGACTGTGGCAGCGGCATGAAAGTGAGCGTCCGCGTACATCTGCCGGCAATCTCGTTCGCGGGAAAACTGCACGATTGCGTGGCTTCGCTCGAAGAGAAAGGCCTGGGCGTGTCGGCGTGTTTTGGCGCGGGGCAGGAGAACGGCACGTCGCTCGGCACGTATTATCAGATTGCCACCAGGCAGCCTGCGGTCGGCAGCGAATTCGACCAGATGGCGGCGATTGTGTCCGCCGTCAGGTACGTGGCGGAATGTGAGCGGCGCGAGCGTGCGGCGGTCATGCACGCTCGTCCGACCGAGATGCAGGACGCGGTGTACCGCGCGTATGCGAAGATGAAATTTTCATCGCTTATGACGCTGCGCGAATCGGTCGATAGTATCGGTAAGCTCAAATGGGGAATTGACGCGGGCATTGCGGGCGGCATTGCGGACAGCGAGCTGTGTGCGCTTTTGTACCGCATTCAGGACGGGCACTTGCAGTTCGTGCTCAAGAACGGCTCGTTCCATTTTCCTTCCGACATCGCGCACGATAATGCGCTGCAAGTCGAACGCCTGCGGGCGGTGATGATGCAGGAAGCGTTTGAGCGACTGACATTGTAAAGCCACAGGGAAACAATAAGAGGCATTGCCATGAAGACAAGGGGATTTTCTCCGCGGGCGCACCGGCTGATGGGCGTATACGCGCAGAACGAAGGACGGAAAAGCGGCGGCGTTGAGCTGCTCCCGGAGCACATGCTGCTCGCGTTGTTGAAAAACGCGGACGGGCTGGGCTATCAGCTGTTGCAGAACCTGCACGTCAACGTGCTTTCGTATCAGCTTATTTTGGAGCAGAGCCTGCCGCCCGCGCAGCGGCTTTCCGGCGAAACCGACGGGCTGCCGTCATCGCGCCGCCTGCACACGCTGGTGGATGCGGCGGTGGTCGAGTCACGGTCGCTGTGCAACGATTACGTGGGCACGGAGCATCTCCTGCTGGCCGCCATGCGCGACGAGCAGAGTCCGACGGGGCATTTTTTTGCGCGCGCGGGCATTACGATTGACGTGGCGCGGCGCGAGGCGCAGGTCATTCAGCGGCAGATGCCTTCGAGCGCGGCGGACAACGGGCAGCCGGGCGGGGAATTCGGCGCGATGATGAAGAATCTTTCCGGCGCGTCCGGCGGCAACCCGCAGAACCGCGGCGCGCAGCAGCGGCGGTCGTTTTTGACAGATTACAGCCGCGACCTGACGCAGCTTTCGCGCGAGAACGCGATTGACCCCGTGGTCGGCAGGGAAAAAGAAATCCAGCGGTGCGTGCAGATTCTGAGCCGCCGCACCAAGAACAATCCCGTGCTGATTGGCGAGCCGGGCGTGGGGAAGACCGCCATTGCCGAAGGACTCGCACAGCACATCGCGCGCGGCGACGTGCCGCGCAACCTGCTCAAAAAACGTGTCCTCGCGCTCGACCTTGCGGCGATGATTGCGGGCACGAAATACCGCGGCGAATTCGAGGAGCGCATGAAGCGCATGATGAAGGAAATCCGCGACAGCGGCGACATCATCCTCTTTATGGACGAACTGCACACGATTATCGGGGCGGGCGGGCCGGAAGGGCAGATGGACGCGAGCAATATCCTCAAGCCCGCGCTCAGCCGCGGCGAGATTCAGGTCGTGGGTGCCACGACGCAGAAAGAGTACCGCCGCTATTTTGAGCGCGACCCCGCATTGGAACGCCGGTTTCAAATCGTCACCGTGGAAGAGCCGGATGCCGCGCAGTCCGTGCAGATTTTGGAGGGGCTGAAAGGCAAGTACGAGGAATTCCACGGCGTAGCCTACGACGACGACGTAATTCCCGCAATCGTGCGCTTTAGCACGCGCTACATTCCCGAACGCTTCCTGCCCGACAAGGCGATTGACATCCTTGACGAGGCGGGTAGCGCGAAGAAAATTCAGGAAGAGGAACGCCCCGTGCAGCTCGCTGAGCTGGAGCAGAGCATTGAGGAGCTTGACCGGGAAAAACGCCAGCTAGTCGCCCATCAGGACTATGAGCGCGCGGCGATGGTGCGTGACAAGGTGCACGAGCTCAAGGAGAAGCTCGAGGCGTTCAGCAATTACTGGAAAAACAACGTGGCGAGCGTCAAGAAGCGCGTGACCGTGGAGGATGTCACCAAGGTTATCAGCATGATGACGGGCATTCCGCTGGAGCGGCTGGACGAAAACGAAAGCGCGCGACTGCTCACCATGGAAGCGGAATTGCACAAGAGCGTCGTCGGGCAGGACGAGGCAGTCTCCCTGCTTTCCGGCGCGATACGGCGGTCGCGGGCGGGCGTTTCGTCGTCCGCGCGTCCGATGGGATCGTTCATTTTCCTCGGGCCGACAGGCGTGGGAAAGACGCAGCTGGCAAAATCGCTCGCGAAATTCCTCTTTGGCTCGGAAGACGCGCTTATCCGCGTAGACATGAGCGATTTTATGGAGAAGCACAACGCGAGCCGTCTGGTGGGCGCGCCGCCGGGCTACGTGGGCTACGACGAGGGCGGCATGCTCACCGAAAAAGTGCGCAAGAAGCCGTACAGCGTCGTCCTGCTCGACGAAATCGAAAAGGCGCACCCCGACATCTTCAACCTGCTGTTGCAGCTTTTGGAGGAGGGCGAGCTGAGCGACAACCTCGGCCATACGGTGAATTTCCGCAACACGGTCATCATTATGACCTCGAACGCGGGCGCGCGCGAGATTATGGCGGACAAGCGGCCGGGATTCTCTGCGGCGCGCGACGGACTGCTGCCGTACAGCGACATCAAGTCGGGCGCGATGGAAGAGCTGAGACGCATTATGAGCCCGGAACTGCTCAACCGCATTGACGACGTGGTGGTGTTCACCGCGCTTGACCGCGCGCAGGTGGACGCGATCCTTGCCATTCAGATCGGCGAGCTGGAACGGCGGCTTGCCGAAAAGTCGGTCACGCTGACGCTGAAGCCGAAGGCGCGCGACTATTTGCTCGACCACGGCTATGATCCCGGCATGGGCGCGCGCCCGATGCGCCGCCTGATTCAGCGCGAGATTGAGGAGCCGCTTTCCGTGCTGATTTTGGAGGGGAAAGCCGCCGCAGGCGGCAAGGCGGTCGTGGACTGCGACGGCGAAACGCTGTCGGTCAGGTTCGCGCGGCAGCGAAAGGTCGCGCACCAGGCGGGGCTGTATGCCGCCCGCTGAGTTTTCCGATTTCGGCACGAAGCTCTGCGGGCACTCGGGCATTTTGCAGCTGATGGACGACCTGGGAAAGCCGCTCCCCAAAGACCGTCCGACATACCAGCTGGGCGGCGGCAACCCGGCGCAGATTCCCGCCGTTTCGGCGATGTACCGCGCGCAGATGGAAAAAATCCTTGCGGACGGCACGGCGTTCGACGACCTGATCGGGCGGTACGACGCGCCGCAGGGCAGGACGGCATTTCTGGAAGCCGTTGCCGCCTATCTTTCGGACGCATACGGCTGGGACATCACGGCGGAGAACGTTGCGGTGACGAACGGCAGCCAGAGCGCGTGCTTTTACCTGTTCAACCTGTTTTCAGGAACGTTCTCCACCGGGGGGATGCGGCGCAAAAAGAAAGTGCTGTTCCCGCTCGTACCCGAATACGTGGGTTATGCGGATCAGGGCATTGAGCCGGGCACGTTCGCGAGCATTCCGCCGCGCGTCGCGATGGGCGATGACCACACGTTCAAGTACCACGTCGATTTTGACCGTTTGGAAGCGTACCTGCGCGCGCATGACGACATTGGCGCGCTGTGCGTGAGCCGCCCGACCAATCCCACGGGCAACGTGCTGACCGACGGCGAGATTACCCGGCTTTCTGCGCTCGCCGAAACCTACGGCATGCCGCTGATCGTGGACAATGCCTACGGGCTGCCATGGCCGGACATCATCTTTACCGAGGATGCCACGCCGCTGTGGAACGAGCATATCGTGCTGAGCATGAGCCTGAGCAAAATCGGCCTGCCCGCGCTGCGCACGGGAGTCATCATTGCGCGCCGGGAAATCGTCGCCGCGCTCGGCAACCTGAACGCCATTGCCGCGCTCGCGAGCGGCTCGGTGGGGCAGGCGATTGCCGGGCCGCTCATCATCAGCGGCGAGCTGGTGCGCACGGCACGCACGGTGGTGCGCCCGTTCTATCAGCAGAAGTCCGACGCGGCGGTCGGCTGGATAAAACAGTGCTTTGCGGGCGGCGACTTTGCCGTGCACAAGAACGAAGGCTCGATTTTCCTGTGGCTGCTGCTGAACGATCTGGCGGTGCCCACCAAGGAATTCTACCATATCCTCAAGGAACGCGGCGTTATCGTCGTGCCCGGCGAGTACTTTTTCTTTGGCGGCGGGAACGACGGTTCGCTGCCCCGTGCCGAAGACCACCCGCATTATGCCAAGTGCCTGCGCCTGAACTACGCGCGGGCGGCGGACGAGGTGGAGCGCGGCATACAGATTATTGCGGACGCATACCGCCAGTACCGCGCGTGACGCATAGTGCCTGAAAAAAATTGCAGAATTCTCCGAAAAAAGCGCCGAACCCCCTTGACAAAAAACGCGGGGGGGGGTATTATTGGGCATACTTTATCTCACTGAGGAGCAAGCCATGAGAAGAAGCATTGCCCAGTATGTTGCCGCGCCCTGGTGCGCGCTCGCGATCCTGCTCGCCGCCTGCACGGGCGGCGGCAGCGCGGCCCCGGAAGATGACCAGCCCGTCGAGAACCCCGCCCCCGAGCCGGAGACCCCCGCCGAGCCGGATGCGCCGGACAGCCCGGACAACCCCGATGACACGGGGAATTATACGCCCAAATATGAAAGCGCAAGAGCCGTCCTGAAAGAAATTCTTGGTGCCAAGTATGACGAAATCTCAGAGAGAATGCCGCAAAATATAACGCTGACGGCACAGACCATAGACGCGGTAATTGGTATTTCCTCCGTCCTTGAATCTGTTACGAAAGCGTCAAGCGAAGAGCATGAAACTGAGAACATGACTGACGCAAAAACAAAAGTTAATACATTAACGGAAAAAGCAGAGGGGGTAGGAGAATTGCTGCAAGATCCTAACGCAGAAGGATTGGAAAAAATGCTGCAAGCTTTTAATGCAGAAGAGGCA
>CAMWTK010000037.1 GCA_947177175.1 uncultured Treponema sp. | reverse complement strand
AACAACGTGCGCACGACGGAGCTGGACGCGCTGTCGGACGCGATGGAGCGCGAGTACGCGGCGGCTTGCGCAGACGGCGCGACGGCGGTGGCGAAGGACGCGGTGCTGAAGGCGCAGTTCACACAGCTTGCGGATCTGAGCGCGCGGAACACGACGGCGATCAGGCAGGACGCGGTGGTGTCCACGCTGGACGAGGCGGATTCGGCGCGGGATGCGGCGACGCGCGACCTGTTCACGCTCGCGGGCGGGTACACGGCAAGCCCGTTCGCGGAGGTGAGGGCGGCGGCAACTGACGTGTGCGCGGTGCTGGACAAGTACGGGCGCGGCATGACGGGCAAGAACTATGCCGACCAGACCGCGCTCACCGAGTCACTGCTTGAGGACCTGGGCGCGGAGAAAATCGCGGCGCAGGTCAAGGCGCTTTCGGGCGTGGCGGAGCTGGTGGCGCAGTTGCGCGGGGCGCAGGACGGGTTCGCCGCCGCGCACGACGGCTACGTCAGGGCAAAGGCGGGCAAGGGCGAGTCGGCAAGCTCGCTCAAAAAACCGATTGTCGCGCTCATCAACGACAATATCGTGCCGTACCTGAACATCGTGGCGGTCATGGACGGCTACGCGGACTTCGTGGCGGCAGTCGCGGGCAACATCAGAAGCACCAACGACACCGTGGCGCGGCGCACGGCGGCAGGGAAGAAGAAGGATGAGGAGTGAGCCGCATTGCAACGTGATGCGCTGCGGTGCGGGCAAACAAAAACAAGGATGTACAAAAAAAGTCCGCAGGGGCGGACAAGGAGTGTTTTTATGAAAAAAACAGAACGGTTTGCCGTCTGCATGGCGGCAATGGCAACGCTGGCACTGATCTTTGCGGGGTGCAGCGACGAGACGGAAGAGCCTGACCCCGGCATCGTGTATGACGCGGGCGAGTGGCTCATAACGGACACCACGGCCGTGTGCTACCGAGGAATGGCGACGGAGGTGAAAGTTCCCGACGGCGTGACGGTCATCGGGAACACCGCGTTCAACGGGTGTACGAGCCTTGAGAGCGTTATGATCCCCGGCAGCGTGACGTTCATCGGGGAAAAAGCATTCGAGAACTGCGGCAACCTCAAAACGGTGGTCTACGGCGGCACGCTCGCACAGTGGTGCGCGCTGGATGCCTACTGTCTCATGTGGTATGCGGGGCAGGTGACCATGAGCGACGGCACGGACTTGAAGCACATGACCACGCTTGCCATCCCCGACGGCGTAAGGAGCATCGGGGACGAGGCGTTCTACAACTGCGCCGCACTTACGTCCGTGACAATCCCCGCAAGCGTGGTAATCATCGGGAGCAGCGCGTTCTACGAGTGCGAGAACCTTAAGAGCGTGACAATTCCCGACGGCGTGACGAGCATCGGGAGCGGCACGTTCCGGGGATGCACGAGCCTCGTGAGCGTGGAGATTCCCGTAAGCGTGAAGAATATCGGAGACAGCGCGTTCTGGGGCTGCACGAGCCTCACGAGCGTGGAGATTCCCGCAAGCGTGACGGGAATCGGGGACTGGGCGTTCCGGGGATGCACGAGCCTCGTGAGCGTGGAGATTCCCGGCAGTGTGACGAGCATCGGGTTCAGCGTGTTCTGGAAATGCACGAGCCTTGTGAGCGTGAAGATTCCCGACGGCGTGACGAGCATCGGGGCCTACGCGTTCTCTGAGTGCACGAGCCTCGCGAGCGTGGAGATTCCCGGCAGCATGACGAGCATCGGAGACAGCGCGTTCGAGGACTGCACGAGCCTCGCGAGCGTGACCTACGGTGGCACAAAGGAGCAGTGGGGTAGTATGAAAAAATACGGTGGCATCTTCTATAAAACAAAGGTCACGGAGATAACCGACAAGGACGGCAACACATTCAAAGTCGATACTAGCGGTAACATCACCGAAAGTAACTAGGCAATAATCGGGTAGTACGTTGTGCTACCCGTATTATACAAGCCTTGCGTCGGTCGCAGCGCGTTGCGCTGCTTACCGAGTGTATGTGTTCGCGTTGCAAGCACATACACTCGCGCCTATAAAGGCAACCTTCCCGCGCAAAACCGAACGGCGCGGGAGGACAAAACACAGACGGGGAAGGCTGGAAGCCCTGCCCTATTTTGGAGGAAAAAAAATGACATTCATCCTTATCTGCGGAGAGCAGAACTCGGGAAAGACGAGCGTCTGCCATAAGCTGCGCGACATGATCGCGCTGAACGCGAACTTTACGAAATGCAGCTATCCGAGCAGCGCGATGTCGGTCGAGGTGCTCGAACATTACGAGAAAGGCGGCAGGCACGTCGTGCTGTACTCGCCGTCGGACGACAACGACCGCATAAAGCGGCTTGCCACATACATCGACGACTTCGCCGCGGCGGCTGAGACCAGGGGCAAGCGACCCGACGTCATCATCACCACGATCCGGGAATCGGGCGTGCCGATGAGCCGCATGCTCGCGCTGCTCGAGGCAATCGCGAACGGCACGCAGAACCTTGAGAGCCACTTCAACCAGCACATCGCGACCGTCACGTCGTTCGCCCCCACGTCCATCAAGAGCCACGCGTTCGTGCTGCATTTGGAGCGGGATACCGGCAAGAATGCGGCCGCGCTGGAACGGTACTGGGACGACAACGCGGACAAAGCAAAATACGCGCTCGACTTCGCCCTCGCACGGCTTGAGGCGTAAAGATTCCTGCAAGCGGGCGGCGCGGGAAGCCACCCCAAGGAGAAGCAGAAATGCCCACGAAAGAAGAGATAGAAGTCTTTGACCAAATGCAGCGTTGCATGCTCGAAATAAAGAGCGTCGCAGAGGAGAGTCCGTGCGGCATCGCATTTGAGCAGGACGGGCGGACCTACCGCATAAAAAGCGAGTCCCCGCGGATCGTGAGGGTGACGCTCGCCGTGCCGCCCGGCACTTTGTCCGGGGTGTTCACCAGGGAGATTGACGTTGACGGCTACTGGAATTTCAACCTTGCTGACGTGGACAAGAACAAAGTAACGGAACAATGTTCCTTCCCGCTTGTTCCCGAACATGCTGACAAACTGAGGGAATACCTGGGCAAGCTTGCCGAGAACAGCCGGGCTTGAAATGCAATGAGGCGTTGCAGGAAGCCCCCGCCGTCAAGGCGTAGCGGGGGATCATCTCCGTCGCGGCTTACGGCTCGGCCACGAGCAGGTCGTCGAGCGCGGCGGCGGCGAGGGTTTCGGCGTAGCGCGAGCGTTCGTGCGGTGCGTCGTCGGCAAGCTGCGTGTCGAACAGGGTCTGCTTGGGGGCGGTGCGTTCTTTGCGGCTGGCGAGCAGGGCGCGGGCGGCGAGCAGGATTTCGCCGGCTTCTGCCGCGCGCACGTGGAGTGCCTGCGCGATTTTTGACTCCTCGGCGGCGGCAAGGTTTTCCAGCGTGGTGAACGTCTGCGCGAGGATGCGCTCGCGCTTTTCGCCCACGTGCGGCAGCTGGCTGAACACGGAGACGATGTTTTCTTTCGTTCGCAGCGTCTGGTTGCGGCTCGTGGCAAAGCGGTGTGTTTCGTCGCGGACGCGTTGGAGCAGGCGCAGTCCGTCGCTCCGCTTGGGCAGGCAGATCGGCTTGCCCGTGTGCGGCCGCCAGATTTCTTCGTCGCGCTTGGCAAGCCCCGCGATCGGAATGTCAAGGCCGAGCGTTTTCAGGATGCCGTCAACCGCGTTCACCTGGCCGATGCCGCCGTCAATGAGAATCAGGTCGGGCAGGGGCTTGCCTTCGTTGAGCAGGCGGCTGTAGCGGCGGGTCGCCGCCTCGCGCATGGACGCAAAGTCGTCGATGATGCCGTTCGTCGTCTTCAGGCGGAACGTGCGGTAGTTCTTCTTGTCGGGGTTGCCGTTGTAGAAGCTGATGAGCGACGCGACGGGGAATTTGCCGCCGATGTGCGCGATGTCGAATCCTTCGATTCTGACGGGCAGCGTCGGCAGGTTGAGCAAGCGGCGCAGTTCTTCCATGGCGGGCGTGTCGCCGCGCTCGCGCAGGCGGCGGATGATGTCCTCGCGGGCGTTCTCGGTCGCCATCGCCATGGCGGCTTCGTGGCGGCGGGCGTTCTCGATCGTGTCCGTCACCAAAATAATCTGCGTCTGCGTGTGGAACGTCTCGCGTATCCAGCGGGTGAGCAGCGCGAATCCGTCCTGCGTGGAGATGTACAGCGTCGGCGGGATCATCTCACGCTCGGTGTAGTAGGCGCGGGCGAATTCTTCGAGCAGCTCGTTGTCCTCGTTCAGGCTGACGGCGCGGAAATTGTCGCGTCCCATCACCTTGCCCCCGCGGATTTTGAGCACCGTAAAGCTGACCAGCTCGCCCTCGCGGAAATGCGCGATGTAGTCGCGGTCCTCGCAGGCAAAATCCTCCACGATGTTCTGGTTCTGCATGACCGTGAGTGCGCGCAGGCCGTCGCGCAGGCGGGCGGCTTTCTCAAAGTTGAGCGCGGCGGCCGCCTGTTTCATCTGCGCGGTCATCTTGGCGACCGTCTCATCGCCTTTTCCCTCAAGCAGCTGCGCGATTTCTCCGATATATGCATTGTACGTTTCGGGCGAAATTTTGCCGCAGCACGGGGCTTTGCAGCGTCCGATGTGATAGTACATGCAGGGCGCGTCGCGTTTTTTGAGCGTGCGGCAGTGGCGGACGGGATAGAGCCGGTACAGCGTGTCGATGAACGTGTCCAGCGCGCCCGCGTCGGGGAATGGGCCGAAATACAGCGAGCCGTCCTGCACGACGCGCCGGGTCTTGAAAAGGCGCGGGAAGTCTTCCTTGGTGATGCGGAGCACGGGGTACGACTTTCCGTCCTTGAGGGCGATGTTGTAGCGCGGCGTGTATTTCTTGATGAGGTTGTTCTCCAGCAGGAACGCCTCGTATTCGTTCGCCGTGGTGATGTATTCGATCGACCGGGCGCGGGAAATGAGCATCTTCGTCTTGATGCCCTTGTCTCCCGAAAAGTAAGACGAAAGCCGGTTTTTCAGGTGTTTCGCCTTGCCCACATAGATGACGGTGCCTTTGGCATCGCGCCATAAGTAAACACCGCTTGAAGAGGGGGCTTTGCGTGCGGTTTCGTGCAATGTTTCGTAAGCCGTATGTTCATTAACCATGATGATTGCTTCTACTAAAAAAATACCGATTTTCTTCTCTGTTTGTCTACTGATTTCGTCGGCGTTTGCCGTGCAAAAATCGCATGTCATCGGCGGCGAGCGCGGCTGGAACGACCTGGAGCGTGCGGACGGCGTGACCACGGGAGTCGGTCGGTTCGGGTACGAATGCATTACCTTGGACACGGCGGTCCATGCGGTGACCGGGACGACCGACTTGCTGCTGACGTTCGACGGGAGTGACATCCGGGACGAGGCGGGGCATTATGCCGTAATCGCCAACGACCTGACGCGCACCGAAGATGCCGTGCGCGGGCACGGGGCGGCGCAGAGCCGCGGCGAGCAGGGCGGCATCACGTTGCGGGGCGACGCGCGGTCGATTTTCGGGCAGACGGGACTGGTCGGCTCGTTCACCATTGAATTCTGGCTTGCCCCCGCGGTCGCGGACGACGGCGAGACCGTGCTGTCATGGCGTTCGTCGCGCGCCGCGTCGCGCTATCCGCAGTACCAGCTCATTACGGCGACCTTTTCGCACAATCATCTGGTGTGGAATTTCTCCAACATTTTTGCGGGCTATGCCGAGCGTGACGTGACGCTGACGGGCATTACGAACATCATTCCGTACCAGTGGGCGCGGCACTCGGTCTCTTTCGACCAGGAGACGGGGCTGCTCGAATACCGCGTGGACGGGCGGACAGAAGCGCTGCGCTTCGTGACATTGGGCGGGCATGAGAACGACACGGTGTGCGAGCCGGTGCTCGGCGTGGTCGCCGATTTGGAATTCTGCCCCGGCTACACGGGAAAAATCGACAACGTGACGATTGAGACGCGCGCGCGTTCGCAGGAGGACATCGCGCTGTATACGGACGGGAACGAGGCATACTCCGTCAGCGGCGGACGTTTTACCACGCGCCCCATCCTCGTCTCCCGCCCCGCAAAACTTGAGGCCGTGGACGCGCTGATGAGCGTTCCCGCGCAGACCGACGTGCGCCTGTACGTGCGCGGCGGCGAGAACTGCTGGGGCTGGACCGATTCGTATCCCGCCTGGCAGGAAATCGCCGCGGGCGAGCGGCTGGACGGCGTGAACGGGCAGTATTTTCAGGTCGCCGCGGAGCTGCTTCCCGACGGCGGCGGAACGACATCGCCGAGCATCACCCAGCTTGAGCTGCGCTATTCGGAAGTGCCGCTGCCCGCCGCGCCGTTTTCCGTGCGCGCGGAACCGGGCGACGGCTGCGTGACGCTCAGCTGGAATTATAGCATTGACGATACCGCCGGGGGCTACTATGTCTATTATGGCAACCGCAGCGGCGAGTACCTTGGTCGCGTGGCGGCGGAAGGCGCGTCGCCCGTCCGTGCGGGGAACGTGACCTCGCTCACGCTCAACGGCCTGAAAAACGGCGCGATTTATTATTTTGCGGTGTCGTCGTATTCGCGCGCCGACGACCGCGTAATCGGTCAGCTTTCGCAGGAAGTGTTCGCCCGCCCCGGCGCAAAAAGGGAGGATTCCAGATGACAGAAGACGAAAAAGCCGTGTACGACGAAGAAGACCCCGAGATTCCCGCCGACCTGTTCAGCCTGTGGGCAAAAACCGAACTCACGGACGACGAAGAAATCGCGGTCGATGAGGAAAAACCCGCCGTGTCCGCCGAGCCGACACTCGACGACGACGAAATGGCATACTTGACGAGCGCGAACGATGCCGCCATGTCCGCTGAACAAGAAACGATTGCCGAAATTGCGGACGATGAGCTGGAAGCCGAGGCGACGGCAGAAATCGCGGACGACGAATCGTCAGAAGTAAGCGAACACACGCTCGATGATGACGAAATGGCATACCTGATGAGTGCAGACAATGCCGCCGCCGAGTCCGCAGAACAAGAAACGATTGCCGAATCTGCGGACGATGGGGCAGAATCCGCCGCGGTTGCGGGCGATGACACGGAAATCGTGACGACGGCAGAAAACGCGGACGATGAATCATCAGAAATAAGCGAGCCGACGCTCGACGACGATGAAATGGCATACTTGACGAGCGCAGACAATGCCACCGCGTCCGCAGAACAAGAAACGATTGCCGATTTTGCGGACGATGTGGTGGAATTTGCCGAAATCGTGGGCGATGAGCCGGAAGCCGAGACGACGGCAGAAATCGCAGACGACGAATCGTCAGAATCAACCGAACACACGCTCGACGACGATGAAATGGCATACCTGACGAGCGCGAACGATGCCGCCACGTCCGCCGAGCAAGAAACGATTGACGAATCTGCGGACGACGTGGCAGAATCCGCCGCGGTTGCGGGCGCGTCGTCGGACGTTACCGATGACGACTTGGACGATTTGATTGACGTGCCGATTCTGCCGCTTCCTGCCGAATCGACGGAAGTGACGGACGATGACTTGGCGTTCATTCGCGCGCCCATTTTGTCGCCGGGAGATCCCGTGAGCATTCCGAGCATCCCGGTGCAGTCAGATCCCACCGTGCCGCCGGCGGAGCTTTCGTCGCCGTCCATTGTGGAAATCGTGCAGGAGCAGGAGGCCATCGAGTCGCTCGGCAACCTGACCGCGCCGAAAGTGACCGACCCGCTCGCGCTGTTCAAAAAACTGCGCGACCTTGCGGAAGAACTGCCGCACAATGTGTACTACGCGTTCAAGGCGAGCCGGATGTGCGCCACGCTGGACGAGATTATCGCGGATTTTGAGGCGTAGTCAGCAGCGGATAATCCGTGCGTGTGTGAGCACTTCGTTGCCCGTCTCCGTGATGAGCACGTCGTTTTCAAGGCGAACGCCGCCCAGCGCGGGGTCGTACAGTCCCGGCTCAAGCGTGACGATCATGCCCGCCTGAAAGACCGTCTCCTCGTCGATGCTGCCCGAGACGCGCGGGTATTCGTGGATTTCAAGGCCGATGCCGTGTCCGAGCGTGTGCGGCATCGTCCGCTTTGCCTTGGCAAACACGTTCTCCGCCACCTTGCCCGCCCGCCGGACGGGGCTTCCCGCCTGATAGAAAGGCAACGCCTCCTGTGCGGCGCGTTCCACCAGCGCGACCAGCGATTCCTGCGCCGCAGAAAGCGGGGCTTTCGCGACCGTAATCGTCGTGTCGCTCGTGTATCCTTCATAGACCACGCCAAAGTCAAGGATGGAAAGCCCGGTCGTTCCCCAGGGCGCGTCCGTGTAGCCGGGGAATGCGTGGATTGCCCAGCTGCGCCCCGGTCCTGCCGCAAGCGTGTCGAATCCCGTGCGCTCGCAGCCGTGCCGGCGGCATTCTTTTTCAATCAGCAGCGCGACGTCGCTTTCCGTCTTGAGCGAGCCGTCACGGAGTCCCGCCTCGATTTCGTCGATAATCAGGTCGCCAATCCGTGCCGCCTCCCTGGTGCAGGCGATTTCGTCGTCGTCCTTGCAGGCGCGCTGTTCCGTGACGAAACGGTGCAGGCCTTTGTCGCGGCAGCGCACGTCCCAGCCGTCCAGCGCGTCCACGTACCTGAGGAACAGCGGGTAGGGCGTTTCGGGCGGAATGTCCACGTTCTGCCGGCCGCTCACGCCGAGGTTGTCCAGCACTGCCTTTACCGCCTTGATCGAGTTGCGCCCGTACAAGGTCAGCGGAACGATGTCGCAGTCCGCCGCCCGCTCGCGCGCGAGGTGTTCGTCCCAGGGTACGAGCACGGTCTTGCCGTTCGCGCCCATGACGAGCAGCGCGTCGTTCGGATGCCCCGAATAGTAGCGCACCGCCGGGCTGCGCCGCCCCTCCGTGTCCTCAAAGACTGCCGCGCTGATGCCGTTTGCGCGCATATACGCGAGCAGTTTTTCTTTGCGCGCGGCGTACACGGCCGCCCGCGTGTCGGGTGTGTGTGCTTTCATGGTCTGTCCTTTTCCGGCGGCTCATGCCGGTCGCCCGTCCGCCGCCGCAGTTTTGCGATGAGTATCTTTACGATGTCGTCCTTTGTCAGCGCGAGCAACGCCACGCCCACCGCGCCGTAGGCAACCGCGCTCGCCGCAAGCGGAACGCCGAACGCGAGCAGCCTGCCAGAGGACGCGAAGACCGGGAGCAGGGCGCGCCGCACGAACGACGCGGGAACGGCGGCAATCAGCGAGAACGCGACCAGCTTGAGCGCGTAGTGCGCCAGCCCGCGGATGACGGTCGCCACGTCGATGACCGGATTTTTCTTGAGGAACGCGAACAGGACGACCGTGTTCACCGCGCTTGCAATGCTCAGCGCGAGCGCGATGCCGCCGCCGCTCATCGGCCTGACAAGCACGAGCGCGAGCGCGATGTTCGCCCCGAACCCGATGATGCCCGCGAGCGTGGGCGATTTGGTGTTCCCCTGCGCGTAGAACGCGGGCGAGACGATACGGTTCACCGCGATAAAAAACAGCCCCGCAATGTGCCAGCGGAACGCGGAGAGCGTGAGCGCGACCGACGAGTCGTCAAAGCTGCGCGACTTGTACACGAGCGCGATGATTTCCCTGCCGCAGACGAGCGACAGGAACGTCATCGGAATGGCAATGAGCGCGATGATTTTGCAGGCACTCGTCAGCATCGTGTTGAACTGCGCCCACCGGCACGATTTGGCGAGCGCGCTCAGGTCAGGCAGGATGACCGTGCCGATTGAGACGGCGAAGATGCCCAGGATCAGCTCCTGCAACCGCAGCGAATATTGCAGGCTTGAGACGATGCCCGCCCCCGCCCGTCCCGCCAGCGCGGTGGAAACCACGTCGTTCAGCTGGTACGCCGCCATGCCGACTATCGTGGGCAGGATCAGCCGCATCACTTTGCGCGTGCCGGGATTGCAGAACGCGTTTCTGAGCGTGGTGAATCCCGTCGCCCAGCCCGTGCGGATGACGAACGGCAGCTGGAACAACGCCTGCACGCAGCCGCCCGCAACCACGCCGATCGCCATTGCCCGCGCGGGATTCGCCGTGTGCGGCGCAAGCGCGTAGGTCGCGGCAATCACCAGCGCGTTGAACAGCACCGGCGTGAACCCCGACGGCGAAAAAATCTTGACCCCGTTCAGCACGCCCTGAAAGAACGCCGCCACCGAAATGACGAACAGGTACGGGAACATGATCCGCGTGAGCAGCGTCGTCTCCGCAAGCACGAACGGATCGTTGCCGTCATAAAAAAACGGGATGATGAGCGGCGTAACCGCCATGCCCGCCGTCACCACCGCCGCCGTCAGGAACGACACGAGCGTGAACGTGGCGCGCAGAAAATCCTTGGTCTCCGCCCTGCCGCCGCCGTCCGTGCGTTCCAAGTAGCCGCGGAACGTGGGAATGAACGCCACGCTTATCGCATTTTCGGCGAACAGCCGGCGGAACAGGTTGGGAATCATAAACGCAATGCCGAACGCGTCCGCATACACCGACGTGCCCAGGAAACGCGCCTTGGTCATCTCGCGGATCAGGCCGAGGACACGCGAGCAGAGCGTAAAGAACGACAGCGACAGCCCCGAAGCCAGCAACGATTTTTTTGCCATGTACGAAGCATAACGCAAGCCCGATTGCCGGTCAAGCCATGCCGCGGGGGCGGGCGGCAGGTTCGCGCCTTGCAAACGGCACGGCGTTGTGGTATCATACCGGCATGACTGCGGCAACGAAACATAGTTACATAGGAAATACCCCCCCCCAGTTGCCCGCGCCGCCCTGCGGCTGAAAAAGCCCGGCTTCCCGGTCGCGTAAATCCCGCAATCCCCACAGTACGATCGCCTCACCCGATACCGAGCGTCTCCCCGCACGGAAATCCTTTCCCGCACATCGGGAACATACCGTCTGAGACCTCCGATGGCTTCCCGCAGACTGGGAACATGCTGCCCGAGGCCTCCGATTCGTTCGCGCAATCCGGGAACATACCGTCCGAGGCCTCCGATGCCTTCCCGCCCATCGGGAATATGCCGTCCGAGGCCTCCGACGTGTCCGCGCACACCGGGAATATGCCGTCCGAGGCCTCTGACGCGTCCGCGCACACCGGGAAAGCCCCGTCCGAGGTCTCCGATGGCTTCCCGCAGACTGGGAACATGCTGTCCGAGACCTCCGATACCTCCACGCAAGTCGGGAACACACCGTCCGAGGTCTCTGACGCGCCCGCGCAAGCCTGCGCGGGGAAATCTCACCACCAAAAAACAACCGTCGCGTATGCGGCGGAAAAAATCATACCGAAAGCCGGGACATTCCTTTCGGCTTTTAAAAAGGAGATTCTGTATGAAAGAAATCCAATCACTCCCGCTCACCACCATGAACAACGCGGCGCACTTCTTGTTCGTGTCCAACGTGGCGGGGCGCGCGGAAAAGGACGCGGCGGTGTCCGAGAAATGCGCGGCGCAGGTAAAATCGCTCCGTGCGGCGGTGCAGGCGGAGGACGAGAACCTGCAAGTCAGCGCGAAGAGCCTGACGACGGACAAAATCGCCGAGGCTGACCGCCTGCGCGACCAGCTGTATGCGGGCTACAAGAAAGCCGTGGCGGGCTACGCGGGATTCCCCCTGGCGGACATGGCGGAAGCGGCAAAAGTCTTGCAGCAGCACATCAAGGACTACAAGATCGACCCGAAGGCGCAGCTGGACAAGGAGACGGGCCTGCTCGTCAACTTCATCCAAGATTTGGAGGGCAAGTACAAGCCGCAGGTGGACGCGCTATCGCTCGGCGCGTTCGTGGAGAAACTCAAGGCGGCGAACGAGGAAGTACGCGCGCTGACCTCACAGCGGACGGACGAACGCTCGGCAAAGACGGCGGGCGCGCTCAAGGCCGCCCGTACCGCGAGCGACGAGGCGTACCGCATGCTCGTGCTACACGTGAACGCCCACGCCCTGCTTGAGGGCGAAGCAGCCTACGCCGCGTTCATCGACTACGCCAACACCGAAATCGACCACTTCCGGCAGGAAGTCTTGGGCGGCGCAAAGAAGAAGCCGTCTACTTCCACGGAGTAAGTAAGCAGGGCGCAAGCCCTGCGACGAACAAGGAGAACGACATGAAAAGAACGCACACAAAACTCTTAATCGCACTGCTGGCGGCACTGTTGCTCACAGCGGGCTGCGGGAGCGACGACGACGCGGACACGCCACCGGCGGTGGAGTACAAAGTCATGGGCGGGCGGCTCGTGTGGTGTTCCGGGGGCGCGGAGGACATGGTAGTGCCGGGCAACGCATCGAGCATCGGGAACAACGCGTTCAGCAACTGCGGTACTATCGGGACGCTGACCATCCCCAAATCCGTGACGCACATCATGCGCTACACATTCTCCGGCGTGAAAATCGGAAAAATCATCTTCGGCGGCATGGTCGGCGAGTGGACCGCCATGGTAGAGCAGGATGGATTCGGGGAGACGCTGCGCAACACCCCGGTGATATGCTCCGACGGCGAATGGAAATGGACTGCGCCCGCCGTGCCGGTCACGCCGAATGACTGGCAGATAACGGACGGCGTACTCGTCAAATACTCCGGGAACGCGGCGACCGTGACGATTCCCAAAGGCGTGACGAAGATTGAGGCGGGCGCGATTCCTTCGGGGACAACGATCATCTTCCACGGCACACGGGAAGAGTGGGAGACACTCGCCGCGAACAGCGACCTGGGCGGGCTGACGGTATTCGCGGTAGACGAAGGCACGCTCGTCGGCTACCGCGGGGACAGGGCGGACGTGACGATTCCCGACGGCGTGACGGCAATCGCGGGCGGCGCGTTCACGGGGCATACCGAACTGGAGCATATCAGCATTCCTGCGGGCGTGACGAGCATCGGCGAAAACGCGTTTGCCGGATGTACGGGCCTTGCCCATGTGGACATCCCCGCGAGCGTCACGGACATCGGCGCGGGCGCGCTTCCTGCGGGGACGGCCGTCACCTACCACGGCACGGCGGAACAGTGGGACGAACTCGCCAAGGACGGCGGGCTGGACGGGGTGACCGTACAGTTCACGGGTGAGAGCGGCACGCCCGCGCACACCCATACTTGGGGCGAAGCGTACACAAACGGCGGCGAGGACGGGCATTACCGAACCTGTACGACAGAAGGATGCAGCGAACATTCCGAGATCGTGCCGCACGAGTGCACGTATACGGAAAACGGTGACACGCACACCAAAACCTGCACGGCGAACTGCGGCTATTCCAAAACCGAAGCGCATACTTGGGGCGTGGAATATACGGACAACGGCGACGGCACGCACAGCAGGGCTTGCACAGGCTGCGGGCGTACCGAATCCGCGCCACACGGGTACACATACTCGGACGACAGCAGCACCACGCACACCATGACCTGTACGGAGTGCGACTATGCCAAGACCGAAGCCCACGACTACGGCGGCGAGACATACACAGACGCGGGACATACCAAGACCTGCACGGGGTGCGGACGCTCCGAGACGGCACAACATACGTGGGGCGACACATACGAGAACGACGGTAACGGGCATTATAAGATCTGCACTACGACGGGCTGTACCGCTCATTCCGCGACCGAGGAGCATACCTGGAGCGCATATACCGACGACCACGACGGCTTCAACCACAGTAAAACCTGTTCAGTATGCAAGCGTACTGAACATGCGGTGCATGACTGGGGTGCATATACTGACGACGAAAACGGCAAGCACTATCAGACCTGCTCCGTCTGCCACGGGCAGTCCAAAGCCGTGGCGCACGACTACGAGTACAAGGACAGTGCCGACGGAACGCACACGATAACTTGCACGAAGTGTGAGTATGCCAACACCGAGGAACACAAATATGACAACGGCACGGACAACGGCAACGGCACTCATAGCATGACCTGCACGTCCTGCGCCGCGACCAAGACCGAGAACCATGCCTACAGCGACGGCACGTGCGCGGTATGCGCGTTCCCCAAGCCGAAAATATCGAACGGAACGATAGACGACAACGGCGTACTCACGAAATACAACGGGTATCTAACAATGGTAGAAATCCCCGAAGGCGTGACCGGCATTGGGGAAGCAGCGTTCCGTTTAAAAACCATGCTTGAGCATCTGACAATCCCTGTCAGCGTGACGAGCATCGAATCCAATGCATTCGCTCAGTGTACGAATCTCAAGACGATATACTATGGCGGTACGGAGGAGCAATGGAATGCCATAACAAAAGCAAGCGGGTACGGCTTGAAGGGCAAGACGATAATCAGCAAAGATGCAGACGGAAATCCGATTACATGGACGGCGAAGTAGCATAGACGCGGTGTTTTCCTGCCGTTCGGCACGGCGGCGATACACAGCCGTTGCAACCCACTGGGCGGGTGCGGTAGAATAGCGGTATGATTTCTTTGGTGGCATTTCTGGGCAATATCGGGCGGGAGTATGAGCGCACGCGGCATAACGTGGCGTGGCAGTTCGCCGAGTCGCTGCCATTTTATGGCGCGCTTTCGTGGCAGGAAAAATTCCGCGGCGACTATGCCGTCATGGACACGGAAGCGTTCGCCGGGCACTGCGCGCGGAGCGGGCTGCTGACGGCAAAGGACGGCGGAACGCCCGCGCTCCCCAAAGACGCGCCCGACAAAATCTATTTCCTCAAGCCGCGCACCTACATGAACCTGAGCGGCGAGTCGATCGGCGAGCTGGCGCGGTTTTTCAAGATTGACGCGGCGCAGGTGCTGGTGGTGCATGACGAGCTGGAGCTGCCGTTCGGCACGGTGAGCCTCAAATGGGCGGGCGGCCTTGGCGGACACAACGGGCTGCGCTCGACCAAAGCCGTCCTCGGCACGGCGGATTTCTGGCGGCTGCGCTTTGGGCTGACCAAGCCGCAGGGACGCGACATCGCCGACTACGTGCTGAGCGATTTTTCCGCCGATGAGCGGCTCGCCTTGCAGACCATTTTTGCCGAAAGCGCGCGGCTGTTCGCGCGGCTGCTGCTTTCTGCCGACCCCGCGCGGCTCATTCCTGCCTGGGGCAAAAAGAAAATCACGGAGCGACCATGAGCATGGCGGAACGCGACGCGCAGCATACCGAAGCCGAGCAGGCCTTTTCGCGCCTGTACGCCATTGTGCGCACCGTGCGCGGCGAGCGTGGCTGCCCGTGGGACAAGGACCAGACCCCGCTTTCGCTCCGTCGGTTTCTCATCGAAGAGGCGTTCGAGACGGTGGACGCGATGACTGACGGCGACGCGGGGCATGTGCGCGAGGAGCTGGGCGACGTGTTCTTCAACGTGGTGCTGATCGCGTATCTGTACGAGCAGTCGGGCGACTTTACGCTTGCGCAGAGCCTGCGCGACATTGGCGACAAGCTTATCCGCCGCCACCCGCACGTCTTTTTGCGGGACGATGCCGAACCGCCGGACGCGGGCGCGATGACGAACGAGGCAATCCAGAAGCAATGGGACGACATCAAGGCGACCGTGGAGCATCGGAACGGTGATTCCGTCCTTGCCGACGTGCCGGAAGGATTCCCGCCGCTGCTGCGCGCGTACAAGCTGCTCAAAAAAGCCGTCAAAAAAGGTTATGCCCCGCGCACCGCCGCCGAATCCCGCGCCAGGCTTGACGAGGCGTTGCGCGGCATTTCCGAGTCGGCGGCAGAGAGGGAAGCGGCGCAGCAGTCGGCTACGGACGAGCCATTCACCGTCAGCGGCGGCACTCCGGCACTGAATGCGGCGCAGCTGCGACTGGAATCGGCAGTCGGCGACGCGCTGTTCGCCCTTGCCGATTATGCCCGCCTGCTCGGTATAGACCCGTCCGTCGCCCTCGACCGCGCGAACCGCGCATTCTGCGAGCGCGTCACGCGCGCGGAAAAAGAATCGTCCCGCACGGGCGGCTGATTGCGGACGTTTTTTGAGCGTCGCGGAGATGCAGCGCATGGTCTGCACGTGTGCTGCCGCAGCTCGTTCTTTCCGTTCCTTGCGCTTTTCCTCCATGCGGAGTATACTTTCGGCAATTCGGAGGAGAACGTATGATGACCGAGCTTCTTGAGATACTGGAGACTGCGGCAGTCGCGGTCAGCGCAGTGCTGATAAAAAAATATGTCTTTTTGGAGCCGGACCTGCAGCCCGGATTCCGGCGCGTTTTTTACGGGTGCGGTATCGCCGTCGTCGGCGCGGTGTTTGCGGCGTTGGGGAAAGATGCCGCTGCGCTTGCGGTGCTGTTCCTGACCGGGCTGAGCGTCTGCCTGGGGCGGAAGACGCGCCGGCTGCGGGCGCTGCTGCTGATCATTCCGCTGCCGGGCATTATCAGCGGGCTGTTTGTCCCGGTAATGCGCGTTCCGCCGTACCTGATCGGCATGACGGAACGGTCGGCGGCAGTGTATCAGCTTGCGATGTACGGGGTGTCCGCCGTGCTGCTGGTGCTGTTCCTCGTCAAGGGAAAGCCGTGGCGCAACTGGTTTCATGGCAACATGCAGCGGCGCAGCCTGCGGAAGTCGGAGCGGTACTTGCTCTGGTCAATCGGCATCTTGCAGCTGTTCTTTTCGGTCTCGATTGCGGCGCAGATAGAAGCGGGCGGGGCGGGCATTCCGGGAGCGGCGGATTATGTGCGGAAGTTCGACGCGTTCATCGGCATCAGCAGTGTCACCGCGTTCATTATGACCGTGACAATCATCGTGCTGATTATGCAGGGAAACCGGCGCGCGTTCTACCATGAGAGGGTCGCCGCCATGCAGTCCGGCATGATTACGCTGATGGCGGAAATCGTGGAGAACCGGGACGGCAGCACGGGCGGGCATATCCGGCGGACGGCGGCGTATGTGGAAAAAATCGCGCGGGAGCTGCAAAAACAGGGCGCGTACCCCGACATCCTGACCGACGCGTACGTGCAGAACATGGTCGTGGCGGCACCGCTCCATGACATCGGGAAGATACACATACCGGATGCCGTGCTGCAAAAGCCGGGGCGGCTCACGGAAGAAGAATTCGCGGTGATGAAGACGCATGCCGAGGCGGGGCAGCGGCTGATTGCCTACGCAAAGACGGAACTTGGCGAGTCGGCATACCTGAGCATGGCGGAGGAAATGGCGGTCTATCATCACGAATGGTGGGACGGACGCGGCTATCCCCGCGGATGCAAGGGCGAAGAAATCCCGCTGTGCGCCCGGATTATGGCGGTCGCCGACGTGTTCGACGCGCTGACTTCCCGGCGGTGCTACAAAGATGCCATGCCGCTCGAAAAAGCATACGCGATTATCCGCGCGGAATCCGGCACGCATTTTGATCCCGCCGTCGTGGAGGCGTTCTTTTCGGCAAAGATTCAGTGATTGCCTCGGCATTCCCCTCACGCATTGTTTTTGTAGGCGCAGCCCCACGCTTCCATTGCATCCATAATCGGGCGGAGCGAATTGCCGAGTTCGGAAAGCGAGTAGATTACGCATGGGGGCACTTCGGCGAATGCTTGGCGCACGACGAGGCCGTCTTTTTCGAGCGCGCGCAGGTTGTCGGTCAGCACTTTCTGGCTGATCGGGATTGACCGCAGGATTTCGGTGAAGCGTTGCGGGGCGGCGAGCAGGTTGCGGATAATCAGGAGTTTCCATTTGTTGCCGATGAGCTGCACGGTCGTCGCGACAGGGCATTCGGGCAATTCGTCTTTCGTCAGCATTTTGACCTCTTTTCTTCAGTATCGCATACAAAATGAGCTGTTGCAATAAAATGGTGCGGTTAGTTTCAAAAAGAAAGTGTGCGCCTGATGGTTACTTTTTTATTACAGACTAATAGATTTGTAGGAATCAGGATTTAATTTCGGAAGTGTGCTATGATTTTGCTGCCGCTCGAAAAGTCGGTAAATCTGAAAGGAGGTGAGACAATGACAGCGAATGAAGTGCTTGGTTCAGCATGTGGCGCAAAAGATCCGTCACCTGCATGCGGTGCAAAAGATCCCGCGCCCGCGTGCGGAACTTCGGACAAATAGTCCGGGGGATACGCTTTTCGCAGGAGTGCGGAAGGCGTATTTTTTGGAAAACCGGGAGGGAGCATGAAACCGTACTTTGCGATTCAGTGGCACATTACCGACGTGTGCGACCAGCGGTGCAGGCACTGCTATATTTTTTCGGAAGGGCATCCGCACTTGGTGACAACGCCGCTTGCCGAACTCAAAAGCACCTACGCGCAAATCAAATCGTTCTGCGAAAAGATCGGGCGAACGCCGTATGTCTATCTGACTGGCGGCGACCCGATTCTGCATCCGCATTTTTGGGAACTGCTCGGATTGTTCGGGGCGGACGGCACGCGCTTTTGCATCATGGGAAATCCGTTCCATTTGACGGACGAAGTGTGTGCTCGCATGAAAGACTGCGGCTGCGTGAAATATCAGCTTTCCTTGGACGGCTTGGAGCAGACGCACGATGCGTTCCGAAAACCGGGTTCTTTTCAAACCACGCTTGAAGCAATAAAAACGATAAAGCGTTCGGGAATATGGTGCGCCGTGATGAGCACCGTCTCAAAGGCGAACATGCACGAAATCCCTGCGCTGATTGACCTTGCGGACGAACGTGGCGTGGACGTGTTTGCCGTGGGAAGGTACTGCCCCACGAGCACGGAAAAAGCCTACGACGCGGGCATTCATATTCCGCCGCTCGAATACCGCGCGTTCTTGCAAACCTGCTGGGAAAAATACGAGCAGCACAAGAATTCAAAGACGACGTTCCAGCTGAAAGACCATTTGTGGAGCCTGTTCCTGTACGAAAAAGGACTGCTGAAAATCCCCGACGGCGACCAGATAACGGACGGCTGCAACTGCGCGAGAAACCACATCACGATTTTGCCGGACGGCGATATTTACGCCTGCCGCCGCATGGAAAGCAAAGTCGGCAACATAAACGAAAGCGATTTGTACGACGTTTGGAACGGCGAAAAAATGGGCGCGTTCTGCCAGTACGATAAATTCAAAAAATGCAGCAAGTGCGAGCTGAAACATATCTGCCGCGGCTGTCCGTCCGTCGCCTACGGCTACACGCACGATGTGTACGCCGCCGACCCGCAGTGCTGGAAGGATATTAAATAAATGGACGCTCAAACTTGTTTGAAGAAAATGCAGTATGTCGGGGTGCTTGCCCTTGCCACCGTTGACGAACACGGCGCGCCGCAAGTGCGCAATATCAGCGCGGTGCATTACGACGAAAACTCGTTCTATTTTTTTACCGCGCGGGGCAAGGAACTAACACGGCAGTTACTGCGCGACGGACGCATTCAGACGCTCGTGCATACCAAGTACAATGAGATGATTCGGCTTTCGGGGCGTGCCGTTCCCGTCGAAGAAAACCGGCAGCGCGAATGCATCGACAAGATTTTTGACGAGCAGCCGTATCTTGCCAACGTCTACCCCGGCGACACACGGTATGTGGGGATAATCTTTGCCGTAGAAAATGCCGAAATCGAATATTTCAATCTTGGCGTACACCCGATATGCAGAGAAAGTTATACGATAGGAAGCGGAACGTTAAAGCCCAAAGGCTACGTTATTACGGATAAATGTATTGGTTGCGGCAAATGTGCAAAAGTATGTCCGCAGGGAAGCATTGAAAAAGGCTTGCCGTACAAAATCAATCGTACCCATTGTCTGCATTGCGGCAACTGTTTTGAACATTGCCCCGTTCAGGCGATTGAAAAACTATAGGGAGAGCGCATGGAACTTTTGGACATCATCAAAAAACGCCGCTCAATCCGCAAATACACGGACGAGCAGATTCCCCGGGCAGATTTGGAAACGATAATCGAAGCGGGCTTGTGCGCGCCGAACGCGGGCGGTAGACAGGGAACGATAATCGTTGGCATTCACGACAAATCGCTCGCGGAAACCGTGGGCAAACTCAATCTCGCGCGTTTTGACCGAAGTCGGCTCGAAGGCAATTACGTTTCAAAAGAGCAGCCGAGCGTCATCGACAACCCGAACATCAAAAGCGGCTTTTACGGTGCGCCGTCCGTGTGCGTCGTGTTCGCGCCAAAGCATTTTCTGTACAGCATTCCCGACGCGTTCTGCGCCGCCGAAAATATGGTGTTGCAGGCAACTGAGCTCGGCATTTCGTCCTGCATTATCGCGCGCGGCGAAGAGACGTTCGATGGCGAATACGGCAATGCGCTTTTGAAAGCGTGGGGCGTTCCCCCAAATTATATCGCGCGCTGTTTTGTGATACTCGGCTATATCGACGGCGAGCCGCCCCACGCCAAGCCGGTTGACCCGAACAGGAGCAAAATCGTAGAATAAGCCGATGGACAGGCTCATGGTGAAATCAGCGGAAGAAAGCATCGGCGCGACGAGGCGGAGTTTTGAGGACAGCTTTGCGGAGGGGGCGTTCTATGACCGGCAGACGCAGGACGGGGCGCAGTTGCAGGCGTTGCTGGATTTGTTGCCGCTGTCGCCGGGCATGCGTGTCCTTGACCTGGGCGCGGGCAGCGGCTACGTGTCTTTTGCCCTTGCGCGGCAACGCCCGGACGTGTCCGTGGTCGGGCTGGACATCGTGGAGCGGACGCTGGAGGCGAACCGGCAGAAAGCGGCGGCGTGCGGCATGACGAATCTCTCTTTTGTCAGCTACGGCGGCATGGCGTTCCCGTTCGGTGACGGCACGTTTGACGCGGTGGTGTCGCGGTATGCGCTGCATCATGTTCCCGACCTGCCGCAGTGCCTGGCGGAAGTGCGCCGCGTGCTGACCGGGGCAGGGGCACTCCTCGTTTCCGACCCGTCGCCGAACGAAAACGACAGGGACGGATTCATTGACGCATATATGCGGGTCAAGCCGGACGGACACGTCGCGTTTTATTCCGCCGATGACTGGCTGCGCCGGTGCAGGGCGGCCGGATTCCGCCTTGAAAAATCGTTCCAGAGCAGCATTACGTTTCCCCGCCCCATGGACAGTGCGTACCGGGAGCTTATGGCACGGTACGGCGATGCGGTTACCGGCGGCTATCGTCTGCGCGTCGTCGGCGATGAGATATACGTTACGGAGCGCGTGAACAATATGCTGTTCCGCAAGCAGCAGTGAACAAAGCATGGCGCGCGTCCAAAACAATTGTTTTTGAGGGAGCAAAGCATGAAAAAGAAAGGAATGTGCGTCACGGTTTTTGTGGCACTGCTGCTGTGCGTGGCGGCGTTCGCCGTTTTGATGCATACGGTAAGACAAGACCAGCGGCTGTTGTTTTGGGCAGCAGATAGAAACAACGTTGTGCAGGCGTGGTTGCTCATACAATTCGGCGCGGATGTGAACGCACGGAATGCAGAGGGCAAGAACGCGCTCATGGTTGCGGCGGAGACTGAATCGGCAGCCGTGGCGAAACTGCTCATTAAAGCAGGCACGGACGTGAACGCAAAAAATGATGGAGACATGACTGCGCTCATGGTTGCGGCGGGTGATAACGCGATTGACGTGGCACGACTGCTCATCGAATCTGGCGCGGACGTGAACGCAAAAATCTTTCATGGCGACACAGCACTCATGTTTGCGGTATTCAACGAAAACAAAAACATGGCGCAACTGCTTGTCGATGCAGGTGCGGACGTGAACGCAAAAAATAATGATGGCCTGACTGCGCTCATGTATGCGACTGGCGCGAGGGATAAAGATACGGCGGAACTGCTCATCAAAGCTGGCGCAGACGTGAATGCAAAGACCTCTTGGGGCACGACCGCGCTTATGTATGCGGCGAGTGATAACGCAATTGACGTGGCACGACTGCTCATCGAATCCGGCGCGGACATAAACGCACGGAATGCAGAGGGCAGGAACGCGCTCTTGCATGTGAAAGGCGTGAAAGGGGAAGGTCCGTCCGCTGACAACGCAAAAGCCATGGCACGGCTGCTCATCGAATCTGGCGCGGAATAAAACGCACGGGCTGCATGTTCGTCCCTGC
>CAMWTK010000036.1 GCA_947177175.1 uncultured Treponema sp. | reverse complement strand
AAGCGCGCTTTCCGGCAAAAAACCGGCAGGGTTTCCTGCCGGTTTTTTCTTGCCCAAATCACAACCAGCCGTCAATAAGAACCGCGCTTTTAGTGGCGTTCGTGCGGCAGCCACGCCGCCCGGCGCACCCTTGCCGCGCGGGGCATACGGCGGTATACTGCTCACTATGAGACGATTTTTTTCTGCACTTGCCCTCATCGCGCTTGCCGCCGCCGCTTTTGCGGAGCGGCTGACGCTGCTGTCGTTCAACATGGGCGGCAGGAACCGGACCGCCGCCGCCGTTGCCGCCATGATCGCCGAATCGGGCGCGGACATCGCGTTCCTCCAAGAAATCTGGGTGAGCGCGCCGAACAACGCCGCGCTCAAGGCAATGGCGGCGCAGCTGGGGGACGGCCGCTGGGACTTTGCCACCTCGTCCCCCTATATCCTGTCCGAGCCGAGGTCTGCGAGGGGCAAAACGTACAAGGCGGGCGCGAACGGACAGAACAACGCCATTTTATACGACACGGCAAAAGTCACGCTCCACGACCTTGCCGACGAGGCGGGCTTCACCCATTTTGACGGCGACTTCCTGTTCGACAAGAACACCGTGCAGCTCGTCCGCCTCACCCTGCGTGGCGGCTCGCGGGCGCAGTTTGTCGCCATAAACGTGCACCTGCCCTACACCGACAAGGCGCACCGCCGCCGCGACCTGCGTACGCTCGAGCGGCTGTACGCCCGCTACAAGCGGACGGGCGGCATTGTCGTCGCGGGCGATTTCAACACCAGGCGCGCGGACCTGACGGCGCGCAACTTCGACTTCGTGGACGGCACGGAGCAATGGTTCTCCGACCGCCATTTCGGCATTGCCACCACGCTCTCCACCAAGGGCGACGACCTGATACGCTTTGCCAACGACTACGACCACTTCGTCTACAACAAGCGCATAACCGTCGCCGCGCAGATGGGCCGCGCCTTCTCCGACTCGCGCGGCAAGACCGTCCCGAGCCTCCCGTTCGGCACGACCGTCTACACCAGCAGCACCGCCTACCGCGCCGCCGTCTCCGACCACGTGCCGATCATAATAACGCTCGAATTCTGACCCCGCGCGCGGCAGCATACGATAGCCTTTTCCCGGAGGATATGGTACACTGACGGCATGAGTGACCTGAGCGCGAAAACCGCCTATCAGGCCGGGCTTTTTTCCAACCGGCTCGCAAAGAAATACCGCATGCTGCGCAAATGGGCGCGGAAAAACCGCGTCAGCTGCTACCGGCTGTATGACCGCGACATTCCCGAAGTGCCGCTGGCGGCGGATCTCTACGAATTCCTGCCCGACGGCATCGGCGACAAGGCCGAGGCGGCGCAGTTCCTGCGCGAGGAGGAGCGGCGCATAATGGCGAACGACCCGTCCGTGGCGCAGGAGACCGCGCGGCGGCGCTACCTGCACCTGTTCATGTACGAGCGACCCTATCAGACGGACGCGGCGGAAGAAGCAGCGTGGCTTGACGCAATGGCGCGCGCCGCGGCGGCAGTGCTGTCGATTGAGGCAAGCCACGTCATCGTCAAGACGAAAAGACGGCAGCGCGGCGAAAGCCAGTACGAAAAAATCGCGGCAGGACGCACGATCCGCGGCACGGTACAGGAATGCGGCCAGCTGTTCGCCGTGAACCTGAGCGACTACCTTGACACGGGGCTGTTCTTTGACCACCGCCCCCTGCGCTCGCTCGTCCGGCAGACGGCGGCGGGCATGGCGGTGCTCAACCTGTTCTGTTACACCGGCTCGTTCTCGGTGTATGCGGCGGAAGGCAAGGCGCGGCGCGTGGAATCCGTTGACCTGAGCAACACCTACCTTTCCTGGGCGCGCGACAACATGACGCTGAACGGCTTTGCCGACGAAAAAAAATACCTCTTCACCAAAAGCGACGTAACGGCATTCCTGCAAAGAAAACAGGCGGAACGCCCGGACGAAACGAACCGCTACGACCGCATTATCCTCGACCCGCCCACGTTCAGCAACTCAAAGTCCACGCAGCACACGCTCGACATCAACCGCGACTGGCCGTCGCTCGTTGCCGGCTGCCTGCGCCTGCTCGCCCCGCGCGGCATCCTCTATTTCTCCACCAACAGCCGCCGGCTCAAATTCGACCGCGCGCTCATCCCGCCCGCGGCAGACGGCGCGGCACTCGACGTGACGGACATGACGGAATCATCGCTCCCCGAAGACTACAAGGGAACGAAATCGCGGCGGTGCTGGAAACTGCAACGGACAAGCTGACGGAAAACCCGGCAGCGCGGCAAATCCCGCCCTTTCTTTTTCCGAAAACATGCGCTATACTGAAAGGCAAGGAGATTCCCATGAAGAAAGAAACCTACCAGAAATTTTTTGACCCCGAATACGACCTGCTCATCCAGAACCGCGCCCGCATCCTGCGCAAAATCAGGCTCCTCGAGAAAAAAATTATCGCGCAGGGCACGGACGACACGACGGGCGAATATCCCGCGCACCAGGAGAACCCCGTCTCCGCGTACCAAGACTACCTGGTCTACCTCCAGCGCATGACCGACGGCATGCTGCAGAAGATACAGTCCGTCTACGGCAACCTCGCGTTATGACGGAAAAACGCGGCGGGTCATGCCACTTGACACTGCTTCCATTTGACGGGTATACTGTATTTGCCGTATAGATACGGTGCGTGCAGAACGCTCTTTTTGGAAAATCCTTTGACTATATCTTATTTTTAGAGTGCTAAATCTTAGAATGGAGTTTAAAACATGGCATTGATCAGACGCCGTACTGCCTCGCCCGAAGAACAAAAGGACGAACAGCAGCAGTTGGACTGGGAAGCGCAACCCGCTTCCTATGAATCGCCGGAACCGCAAGCAGAAAGCGGAAATCCCGAACCGGCAGAGAAGAAAGTCGTCGTCAGGCGGCGCAGGACCGTAAAGGCTGACAGTGCGGAGCATACCGAATCCGCGCCCGCCGCCGACCAAACGGAGACCGCCGGGACAGGCGACCCGTCCGCCGAGAATCCCGCGCCGACCACGGAACGCAGCGAGCCGACCGGCGAAACCCGCACGTACGAAGGCGGCTACCGGCAGAACCGCTGGAACAACAATCAGAACAGCCGCTACAACAATACCCGCTACGGCAGCAACCGCCGCTACAACAACCGGCAGAGCTATGCGGAACGCAACGCGCTCCGCGATGCCGAAGTGCAGGCGGCGCAAATCATCGAAAATCCCGAAGAATACGAGTCAAAGCCGCGCCTCAAAATCAACGACCTCACGATTATGAGCATGCCGGAACTGCGCAACATGGCGCTCGAATACGGCTGCCCGGAGGACATGCTCCCCGCCATGAAAAAGCAGGAGCTGATTTTCACGATTCTCAAGGCGCATACCGAGCACGGCGGCATTATTTTCGCCGAGGGCGTGCTGGAAATCCTGCCCGACGGCTACGGTTTCCTGCGCAGCCCGCAGAACAGCTACCTGCCCGGTCCCGATGACATCTACATCTCCCCGAGCCAAATCCGCCTGTTCAACCTGAAAACGGGCGACACGGTGTACGGCCAGACTCGCAGCCCCAAAGAAAGCGAACGGTTTTTCGCGCTGTTGCGCATTGAGACGGTCAACTTTGACGAGCCGCGCGTCGCGCAGACCCGCGTCCCGTTCGAGAACCTCACGCCGCTCTACCCCAACAACAAATTCACGCTGGAAACCGTTTCCACCGAATACAGTACCCGTATCATCGACCTGTTCGCGCCAATCGGCAAAGGACAGCGCCTGCTGATTGTCGCGCCGCCCAAAGCAGGAAAAACGACCATCTTGCAGAAAGTGGCGAACGCCATCACCACAAACAACCCCGAAGTCTACCTGATCGTGCTGCTGATTGACGAACGGCCCGAAGAAGTCACCGACATGGAGCGCACTATCAAAGGCGAAGTCATTTCGTCCACGTTCGACGAGCAGGCCACGCGCCACGTGCAGGTTGCCGAAATGGTGCTCGAAAAGGCAAAGCGGCTGGTAGAGCACAAGCGTGATGTCGTGATTCTCCTTGATGCGATCACGCGCCTTGCCCGCGCCTACAACCTGACCATGCCGACTTCCGGCAAAGTGCTTTCCGGCGGCGTCGATTCCAACGCGCTGCACAAGCCCAAGCGT
Source organism: uncultured Treponema sp. (assembly GCA_947177175.1). Lineage (GTDB taxonomy): Bacteria > Spirochaetota > Spirochaetia > Treponematales > Treponemataceae > Treponema_D. Next base: position 18,324 of record CAMWTK010000036.1, on the reverse strand, counting down.
TTTTTCGGCGCGGCACGGAACATTGAGGAAGGCGGATCGCTCACGATTATCTCCACCGCGCTCATCGAAACCGGCAGCCGCATGGACGAAGTGATTTTCGAGGAATTCAAGGGCACGGGCAACAGCGAAATCAACCTTGACCGCAAACTGGCAGAACGCCGCCTGTTCCCCGCAATCAACATCAAAAAATCCGGCACGCGCAAAGAGGAGCTGCTGCTTGACGAAGCGACCTTGCAGAAACTGTGGGTGCTCCGCAAAGTCATCAACCCGATGGAGGACGCGGAAATCACCGAGCTGATCCTGAACCAAATGCGCAAGAGCAAGAACAACGATGCATTCCTTGCGGCAATGAACACGGGGTCTGCGGCGGTTGACTAACCGGCGGGATTTTTGTATACTAAGCAATCACTCTTGTGGTGCTGTCTTGATATGTAACGGTAAGGGAATGATACAAACACGCCTTCGCTTCTGCGATTTTTGTGTAAGGTAGTGCTGACCGGCATTTCTACGGCATCGGGCAAGAAAGAGGAGCAATACGATGAAAAAAGGGATTCACCCGGAGTACAAACTGACCAAGATTACCTGCGCTTGTGGCAACGTAATCGAAACCCGTTCAACCGCACAGAACATCAGCGTTGAAATCTGCTCTGCCTGCCACCCGTTCTTCACGGGCAAGCAGAAACTGGTTGACACCGCAGGCCGTATCGACCGCTTCAACAAGCGTTACGGTCTCAATCAGGCAAAATAAGCCGCCTGCAAAACAAAAAGCCTTCCTTTACGGAAGGCTTTTTGTTTTGCAGGCAAACTCATCGGGGATCGTCAGACTTGAGCACCATCGCTTTTTTGTATTCAGCACTCGCCACGCTGAACAAATCGACATCGGGAACGGAATCAAGCATCGCCACCTGCCCCTCAAATTCCACGTTGTCCGCAATACGGATATGCGCGGTCGTCACGTTCCCGCTCACCTTGCTGCCCGCACACATTTCCACACGCTCGGATGCCTTCATGTCGCCCGTCACGTTCCCCGAAATGACGATAGCATTCGCCTCGATAGCATCGACGTTGCACACGCCCGTCTTCGCAATCTCCAAATCGCCCGTCGCCTGAATCGGTCCGCCGGAAAACGTGCCCGTAATGACAAGGTTGTCCGTAAAGGCAATCATTCCGTCAAATTCCGTCTCCCGACCGAGCACGGTTATGTTTTTTTTCGGCTTTTGTATCGTCCCGTTTTTTTCCGTTTCAGCTTCCATACGCACAGTCTACACCATTTCCGCCAAAAAATCTACCCGTCGCCCGCACCGCCGGTCAAACAGACGGAAAAATACCGCCCGCCGAAAACACCTCGCCGGGATACCAAACTGAGAAACACTAACTGCAATGCTGAGTAATGCGGCAGACGACAAAAAACGCCGCACACGAACTTTTACGGTACGGGAAAATCCCACAGTGCTTTTCGCAGTTCCCGCCCCGCGCGGAACACCGCCACATAATGCGGCGCGACAGAAACCACATCGCCCGTCTTGGGATTGCGAGCCTTTGAACGCCCTTTGCGCAGGCGAGGCTCAAACGTGCCGAAGCCACGAAGCTCAATCGTCGCACCAGATTCCAATGAATCCTTCAACTCGACCAGCAACAAATCGATGACATCCTGCACGATATGCTTTTCACATTTTGCAATTTTCTGATAGACTGATTCGACCAAGATGCCCTTTGTTATCTTTTTATCAGCCATACCACTCCCCGCAAAATCCGAATGGCGCAAAGCAAACTGCGGTGCCACGCCAACGCAACACCGCCGTATGCCTGCCCGGCTTAGTTTGCCGCTGCCGCAAATGAAACATTGTACAGTTTCATCATGCGCGACTTCTTGCGGGAAACAGCGTTACGAGTAAGAACACCCTTGCTGCGCGCAGAATCGAGCTTAGAAACGAGCGTCCTAAGTTTGTCCTGTGCTTCTGACTGATCTTTCTTCTGAACCGCCGCTACAAACTGCTTGGCAATGGTACGACATTCGCTCTTGATCGCCTTGTTGTGCAAACGGCGAACTTCGCTCTGCGCATGCCTTTTTTCCGCAGATGATTTTTTTCCTGCCAAAGGAGACACCTCCAAACAAAAACTTATTGCTATTGTAGCAAACCGCCCATGGATAGTCAAGAGGTAGCCAAGCCAAACGCCATCATACTGCCCGTACAGACGGACCACTATCTTGACAGCGACCCCCCGCTTGCAGTATAGTTAGCATATAATCGATTATTTTTGGAGGCTTATATGGCTGGAGCAAGTAAGAACTCTCGAACGACCGTCGCGACACAGAAATTCATGTGTCCGTGCGGCGGCGAAATTGCGATGAAGACATTGATGGAAAACGGCAGACTGCGCAACCTCGCCGAATGTCCTAAATGCAAGCGCGTCGAACGCCGTCCGAAAGATTTCAAATAATCCCGGAGCAACGTTCAATCAACATACCCCGACGCAGAGCATCGGGGTATGAAACCCTCCGCACGAATCAAAAAATCCCGTGGCTCGTACTGTACACGGGATTTTTCGTTTTCTGCGCCCGCGTCATGCCATACTCCGCCACTCATCAAGCTGCGCTTGAATCAGCTCCTTGCTTTTTTCCAGCAGTTTTGTCTGCGCTTCCTTGCCTTCCGGCGCGGGAAACACACCGAGCACTTTGACGCGGTACCAGCCGTTATGCAGTTTTTGGAAAATCGTGCGCAGATTATTGATGCGGTAGCCGCCGTCAAGCGCACACACTGCAACGGGAAGCGGCGCGGCGGCGCACAAACGGCGGAATCCCGCCGTGTAAAAAGTCCCCAGTGAGCCGTCCTTGCTGCGCGTTCCCTCGGGAAATATCACCGGGATCTGCCCGCGCGCCATCACACGCGCGCCGAACGCATCCAACGTCTCCATTGCCACCGAAGGCTTGCCGCGCCGGGGAATCATGCAGTGCTCCTCCACGCGCAGCATCTCCGAAACAAGCGGCACATGGCGCGCAAGATTATCCTTCGCCACAAAACGAATCTCAACGTCGCGGAAAAAATTCATGTAGAGCGCAATATCAATCAAGCTCTGGTGGTTTGAGACGACAATGAACTGCCGGGGAAGTTTTTCGCGGTTGTCATCGTAGCCGACAAAATCAAAATGCTTGTACGTCTTAAAAATCACGAACACGCGGTGCGAGCACACTGTGCGGATATAATGCGAAATGGCACGGCTCCATTTTTTTGAAATAGGATAGGCAATGATATTCAGGATTGCCGGAATCCCCACCGTCAGCAGGCAGCATGACAGCGTGATGACATTAGATAAAAAATTGAGCATAGTCCATTCTAAACCGAAAGCGCATTGATGTCAAACTATATCATGCCGCCCACCGCGCCCAAAATCTCATTGAGCGGCGCGTACATTCTTTTGCAGTCGGGAATGCTGTGCAAAAATATCTGCCCGTACCGTTTTTCCATAATCCTGCGGTCAAGGCAGACGACGACACCCCGGTCATCCCCACGGCGAATCAGGCGGCCGACCCCCTGCCGGAATTTTATCACCGCCTGCGGAACGCTCAGTTCCATAAACGGGCTGCCGCCACGCTGCTGAATCAGCTCGGAACGGGCGGTGAACACGGGATCGCTCGGCACATCGAACGGCAGCTTGACGATAATGACCTGACTCAACGAATCGCCGGGAACGTCCACGCCTTCCCAAAACGAATCCGTGGCAAACAGCACGCTGCCCGTATCGTCCTTGAACGCATTGAGCAGCCGAAACCGCTCGTCGTCCCCCTGCTTCAGCACCGTCATGCCGAGCGAATGCAGGCGGGAACGCGCCGTCGCACACGCATGGCGCAACGAATCGTATGCCGTAAAAAGCACCAGCGTCCGCCCGCCCGCCGCCTGAATCAGGCGCACGATTGCATCCTCAAGGTACGGCTGAAAATGCTCGCTGTCGGAAAACGGCGCGTCGTTCGGAACGGCGAACAAGAGATTTTTCTTATACGGAAATGGCGACGGAAAATCGCCGCTCAAAAGCCGCTCGTGCTCCACAAAGCCCACGCCCGTCCGCCGCTTCCAGAACGAAAAATTACCGCCAATGCAGAGCGTCGCCGACGTACAGACGACCGTATCCATCGGCTCGAACACGCCTCCGCACATGAGCGGCGCAATGTCAAGCGGCGACTGGAACAGCTGAACGAAAAACGGCGAATCGTAATGCTTCGCAAGCTCGGGATTCATCCGCTGCCGCTGCATCCAGTACACCGATTCAGGATGCTCGTCCCAGCCGCAGAAATTCTTGCAGAGCACCGCCATGCCGTCCAAACGGCTCAGCACCGATTTTGTCTCGCGCACGACCGCATTGTCCGCATCGTCTTCGGGAATCTCCGCTATCATCTCGCGCATGAGAGCCGTCAGATTCGCGATATGCCGCTGCACGTCAGAAAGCGCGGCAAGGACACTGCCGAACCGCGACGCATTCTGCGCGAACAGCCGCACCGAAAAATCCCGGTCCATCATCTCCAGGGCAGCATCTTCCAGCACCGCAAAGGCATTTTTTATCCGGGCGATTTCCGCCTGCGCCTCGGCACGATGATCTTCCTGCACGGAAAGCGCGGCAATCGTAAACAAAAATCCCGCCGCCGCAGACTTCCGCGTGCGGAACAGCAGGTTGAGCTGCTTGGTGATTTTAAAGCGATGCAGCGTCTCGCTGAAAAAACTGGTCGCCGCGTCCTCAATGCCGTGCGCCTCGTCAAACACCAGGCGACGATACGGAGGAAGCACCGCCGTATCATCATAGCCGATGCCGGAACTGCGCGACTCAATGTCCGCAAACAAAAGATGATGATTCACCACGAGCAGCTGTGCGTCCGCCGCTTCCTTCCGAACGCGCATCACAAAACATTTCTCGCGGAACGCACAGCGCATTCCCGCACACAAATCGGTCTCCGAATTCACGCGCGACCAGACACTTTCCGAGGGCATAAACGAAAGGTCGGCACGGTTTCCCGTCTTTGACTCCTTCGCCCATGCCGCAATGCGGTCAAACGTCTCCTGATCCTCGCTGAACAAATCGCGCTCTTTGCCCGCGTCGTCAAGCCGCCGCAGGCACACATAATGCTGCCGGCCTTTCACCAGAACCGCCTTGACCGGCTTTCCGATGATTTTCTGCGCCAGCGGAACGTCTTTTTCAATGAGCTGCTGCTGAAGATTTATCGTCCCCGTGCTGATAACCACGCGCTCTTTGTTCTCCAACGCCCAGAGCATACTCGGCACGAGGTACGCAAACGATTTTCCGACTCCCGTTCCCGCCTCAAATACGCCGACCGCATTGTCATTGAACGCGCGCGCGATGTTTTTTGCCAACGCCAGCTGAACGGGCCGCTCCTCATACGCAGGATTCGAAGCGGCGAGCGAGCCTTCGGCCGAAAGATAATACGCCACGCGCGCTTCGTCAAGCCGTGTTATGACCACCGGCTTGACCGGCTCCATCACCACGTAGACTTCGCTTACGGTATTGTTGACGATAAAAAATCCCTGCGCGTTCTCAGCGCAGTCGGACGCAATCCGCAAATCCGCCTCCGACGGATGCAGATTCCCCGACGGATGATTATGGATAAGCACCGAGCCTTTGCGCGCCTCGGCATAATTCACGGGAACGGAATGCGCATCACCCCGTGCGGCAGCCGTTACGGAAACGACCACGCCTGCTTCATTTATCGCGCCGGAAAAAAACACTTCATTTCCATCCGCTTCGACAATCTGGCGTCTTATTTCTTCCCGTACCGCATCTGAAAACCTGTTCCGCACGTCCATACGCAATAATAAAAAAGGCTTGCAGCCAACCGACCACAAGCCTCTCCATCTCCTAGCAGAATTGAACTGCTGTTGTCGGGATGAAAACCCGATGTCCTAACCACTAGACGAAGGAGACATCCGTCACTCTGTGACGCTGTTACTATACCAAAACCAAACGGTTTCGTCAAGTGTTTTATCTGCCGATGCCAGCGATTTTTACATTCCCATGCCCATTTTCTTGACGATTTTCTCATGCAATGCCGCGCAGTCCGCGTCCTCCAAGCCAAGCTGCTCGGCAGCCGTCACGTCCGCCAAAGCCTTGCTGTCATCGCCCAGCTTAAAATACGAAACGGCACGGCGGTAATGCGCATGAGACTGGTACTCGTTCAGTTCCAGCGACCGGGAAAACGCCGTGACGGCATCCTCATTCTTGTCCATCACGCTGTACACAATGCCCAAATAATAATACGAACGGAAGCCCTGCGGGTCATACCTGACGCTCTGCTGAAAATCTTCCAGCGACTCCTCGTACAAGCCCTTGGCAAAATACGCCATCCCCCGGTGCTTCCTGATGACGGCAAGCACAGCATCCGGGGGAATCGGGTCGCTGTCCAAAATCTGCGAATAAATCTGCAATGCGGTATCAAGCTCGCCGCTGTTATGCGCGTGAATCGCCTCCAAAATCAAATCATCAATCGTGCCGTGCACATACGGCGACACGCGCGAAATATGCCTACTGTCATTTTTGACATTTTTTTCACGCACCTCGCCCTGATACGTAAATTCGTCCACTTTCTCATAAAACGACGCACGGCGCGCGCTCACCTCGCCCTGCAATTTGTTCTGATAGTCGCGGATTTCTTGAAAAATGATGTCCGCAAGGCTCAGGCTTGCATTCATTGAAGCAAGCTTGCGCCGCAAGGGCATATCAAACGGCGTGAATTCCGTCTTGTAAATAAGCTCGTGCTCAACCTCCGCCCAGGCATCCTGCAAAATGGTACGCACCTGTATCTCGCAGACAAGGTTCTCGGGCAAAGACAAATCGCACTGCTTGGGGCGGCAGTCGTCGGGAATCGCCACGAGCACATGAATGGACTCATAGCCAAATTCGCGGAAATTCTGCTCCGCGCCTTTGTATTCCACTTCTTTCACGTCAAACTGCTGCTTTATCTGCTCAACCGCAAGCTGAATGTCCTCCAAAAACGCGCAGATGACACGAATTCCCATCATGTCGGTAAGCGTCACCAACGTTTTCGATGTCTCCGCCTCGCCCGCTTTCTGGCGCAACACCTTGCGATAATAACTTTTGAACGACTTTATGCGCGATTTATACGTCGGCAAAGAAGAAAGCCGTATTGACTGCCGCAAACGATTTTCGATACGCCCCAAAATTTCCGCAAAAATGGGGCAATATGCGTCATAGAGTTCTTGAATTTGTTGCTTTTTAGGATAAAGCCCCGTGTGTTCCATATCTGTATTGTACCATTGATGTCCCGATAACGCAAACGATTATTCAAACAAAAGACCGCCTGTGCATTACAGGCGGTCTTGTTAGCCGAGCTAACGGTATGCAGAAGTTTACTTATTTAGCGTCAGCTGCCTGTCCGCCATTCTGCTGAGCATTAGATGAAGAACCATCATCCAAACTCGGCGTAAATGACTCTTCAGTAGCCATCTTCGCTTTCTCAAGATAGCGATTCACCTGCTTGTTACCAAAGCGGCTGAATTCGATATTCTGCTTTGCACGTTCGCGGGTGCTCACGATGCCCCACAAATCCTCGTCAGCAATATCGCGTTCAGAGGTAAGCTCTGCCTTGTCGTAAATAATCTTCACGTCCTTGAAGTAACCGATGTAGTCATCGCCGATGTGAGACGCATCACGCACGACCTGGAAACCGGCAAACTTGACGAACGGCAAGCCACGCGGATAAATCGGGTACACGCGGATTTCACGGGTGCGCACATCCGTAATGTAATCCGGGTTGTTCCATGTCAGCGTTTTCCAGCCGTCAAAGCCGAGATAGCCCATGAAATAGCGGCGTTCCTCAACCGACGCGCCGCGCTCGTCCGTCTCATTGTCTTTGAGCAGGACGTACAACGCATGCGGGTAGTTCATGCCCATCGTGGTCACGGCAATTGACTTGAGCGTACCGACGTTGCGGACGACACCGTATGCCGGTGAACCCTGCGTCTCATCTTCATCCGCCTCAAACAAGAAACGTCCTGATGATTTCTGCTCGTCAGTCTGCTCCTGGCGGTTTCCGTTCTCGTCAGCACTTGAAAGCGGCTCATAGACCGGAATGTCAAACGGCGGAACAATCCTACAGTTTGCATTGTATGCGCCTGTCGGGAAAATAACATGGACACCCATAACATCTTTTCCGGCAAACGGAACTTTCGCAGACTCTTTTACCGGCGCAGGCTTAACAATTGACTGTGAAACGCTGACCGTGTTGCGGGCAGAACTGTTGAGGACAACTTCCCATTCACCGATGTACAGGGACGTTTTCATCAAGTCTTTCTGTTCCTCGCTGAACGTTGCGCCGGCAGCACGACCATAATCCATAATGGTGCGTGAGTTCTGCGGAATCTCCACGTCGCTGTCCGGCATCTTCACGGTCATGTCAGCACTCAGCGTCGTGAAATCGATGAGCGTTGCTTCCGTAGCAAACGCAGCCGTTCCGAAGATCGCCGCGATAGCAGCAGATAAAACTAAAGTTTTCTTCATTCGAAGCTCCTTTCTTTTATACAATTTGATGTAGCCTTGTATACGTATTCAGTATCGCCGAAATGCACCGTTTTGTCAACGATATTTTTACAGATTTTTCTGATTATTCGACATATTTTCCGTCAACGAAAAGCACGATGCTGTCCAGCCGCGAAAAATTGTTCCGAATGTTCTCCTTAAAGAGCGCGATGTCGCCGAGCAAAGCATTTCCCGCCGCGTCCGCGGCAATCACTTCCTTGGAAAGCCCCAGATAGAGCGTCTTTCCGCGCAGGAAGCAGAATTCAGTCCGCGTTCCCAGCGCAAAAAGCGGACGGGCGCGGCGCGACTGCGGCCCGAGCAGCAGCTCATCGACGAACCGGGGGATGTTGCCTTGCACGGGATGGCGCGGCACATACCGCACTTCCACCACCCGGTCGCCCGAAGTGACGGACGGGAACACGAACACATGGCGGCGCGCCACAGACGGCAGAAAACACGCGAGCGAAACGACGAAGGCACCGGCAATGACGGCACACGCCGCCAGACGAAAACTGATTTTTCTCATTTGCTCCCCGTAAAGCCGCGCGACCGCTCAAAATGCGTGACGAACGCGGCAAGTCCGTTATAAATGCCGAGCGAAAGTTTCTGCAAGTAGGCATTGTCCACGAGCAGCGCCGCCTCTTTCTGATTGGAAAGGAATCCGACCTCAACGAGCACCGCCGGCATATTTGAATTCTTGACGACAAACCATTCTTCCGCCTTGATGCCCCGCGCTGTGGCGAGGTTTCCCACCTGCGCCTGAAGACCGTCCATGATGAATTTGGCAATCAGAATGCTCTCGGTGGTGAATTCCTCCTCCATCATCGAATTCATGATGTCGAAAAGGTTCTTGTCGTCAGTGGCATTTTTGTCCAGCACCGTGCGCCGCGTTCCCGGAGAAAGATACCAGACTTCGTAGCCGCTCGCCTTTTTGTCCAGCGACGAATTGACATGGACAGAGACGTACAGGATCGCCTCGCCGTCCTTCAGCTTGACGGAATTGGCGATGTCGGTGCGCTGAGAGAGCGAAAGGAACGTATCCGTGTCGCGGGTCATCAGGATTTTTTTGTCGGGATAGGCGTTCTTGAGCCGCGAATAGAGCATTTTTCCCACGGCAAGGTTGACGTCCTTTTCCTTGACGGTGACTTTTTTGCCGTTTATCGTATGCGTGTCCATCGCGCCGGGGTCTTTTCCGCCGTGCCCGGGGTCAATCAGCACCGCGCCGATGTGGTAGCCCGCGTCGTCCTGCGTCTGGGCGAACACCTTCTCCGCAAGGGAGAGAAACTGCCTGCTCACGTACAGCACGCCGTCACGGAGTTCGGGAGCGTCGGTGAGCGCGATTGTCTTGTAGTCCTGCAAGACGACGGCATCGCCCGTGCGGAACGAAAGCTGATGCCCGTTTTTCTCGAGGATTCCCGTGCCCGATAGCGAATCCCAGTACACCTGCGCGCCCGTCTTTTCCGCGGACGCGACAAGATTTTCGGTATTCTGCGCGAATGCAGCCGCAACGAGAACGACGATGGCAAAAAAGCACAGTCTCTTTTTCATGACATACCGTCCGCCACATACAGCGCGCCCTGAATTGAGCCGCGGAGCAGCGCGCGCCAGAATTGGTCGGCACGTATAGCATACTGATTTTGCCGCAGTTCGTCAAAGCGTCCGAGGACTTGGCGCAACGAGCCGTGATTCCAGTCAACCTCGCTGTCCAAAAATGGCAACAACGGCGGCGGCAGAATCGTGCTGACCGGCACACCGGCAGGAATCAGCGCGGAATCCGCGCAGGGGTGCTTTTCGTATGCGTCAAGCGCGGCAGGAAATGCCGGCGGCGGAAAGCCCCGCTCGCCTGATTCGCCCGCGCCGCGCAGGAAAGCGTCGGTCTGGGGCTGGTGCGGCACCAGGCGCACGGTAATCTGCTGTATCGCCGCATACGCCGCCTGTTCCGCCTGCGTGCGCGACGGCGCAACGGCGATGACATTGCCGCATTTCTGCACGTTGTTGCGCGGGAACATCACGGCATCGCCCGCAGCGGCGCGGGGAAACACGTCGCGTACGAACGGCGTTTTTGCGGCGGCTTCAAGTCCCGTGACAGCGGCGACTGTCCCCGGAATGGAAATCCACGTGCGCTCGGCACTCACCCGCGCGCACGGCATATCGTACAGCGCGAACGGCTGCGCCTTTCCCGCGACCGACGGATGCGGCTGCCACGGCAGCGGAACGCGGTGACGCACGAGGAAATCGGGCGTTTCTCCGAGCGCAACGAGCAACGCCTGTTCGGTGAGGTCGCAGCCGGACGCATAGGGATACGTCCAGCCGCTCATGTAGCCGCCGGAAAGCCGCGCCGCAATCTCGCCGACCATCGGCCCTGCGGCGGTATACTTGATGTCGGCCTTGGCAACGCCGCAGGTCAGACCGAGCGACTGAATGCCGAGCGCGAACGTCGCAATCAGCTCGTTCCGCGTCTTTTCGTCGCAGGAAGACGGCATCGTATGCCCCATCTCGATAAAATACGGCGGATAGCAGATATGGCGGTCGGCAAAGCCCGTAATGGTGAGCGTCCCGTTCCAGACAACCGCGTCGATGCTGTACTCCGCGCCGTCCATAACGTCCTCAAGGATCGCCCTGCCGGAGCGGGAATTGCGCACCGCCTCGTCCAGCGCGCCCCGCAGTTCGGCGGAATCCCGCACCAGGCGGCAGCCGCGCCCGCCCATGTTGTCCACCGGCTTTATCACCTGCGGATAGGCGATTCCGTCAACCGCGCCGTCCGCCAAACTTGAGGCGGTCAGCTCCCTGAAACTGGGACTGGGAACGCCCGCGGCGGCAAAACAACGGCGCATCCGCGCCTTGTCGCTGGCGTTCAGGCACGCCTGATAGGAATGCCCGCGCAGACCACACCGCTCGGCGACAAACGCCACGTTCGCCGAAAAATCCGTGCCCGCCGTGAACACGGCGGCGAGCGGCTCCGCACTAGAACGCAACGAGTCAGCAAGCGCGACGAGCGCGTCCCGATCCTTCAGATCGACCGGCACAAAACGGTCGGCGAGCGGCGCACAGACGGCAGCCGGGTTTCCGTCCACCACGACGGCACGGTAGCCGAGACGCTTTGCGGCAAGTATGGCGGGTTTCTGCATCAACCCCGCACCCAACAGCAAGACCGACTGCATCAGATGCCCCGCTCCTTCTTGCAGTAGACCTCAAACGTGTCGCCGAGCGCAAAAAAATGGCTCGCCGCCGTGAACAGCGACACCTTGAAGCTGCTGATTTTCTGCCCTTTCCGCGCAGAGAGCTGGGGAAACCGTTCGGGATGATGCCCGGTCGAAACGATTTTCACCACCTTGAAGCCGTAGGGACGCAGAACCGACGCGGCCCGGGCCGGCTCCCAGAGCGTGTAATGGTCGTCGGGGCTTTGGGCAAAGAATTTCTGCGGGCTGAATTTTGCCGACACGCCCGAAGCCGACGGCGTGGAGAACGCAAAGATTCCGCCCGGCTTGAGCATCTTGGACACCCCCCGCAACACCGCGTCAAGGTCCTGAAAATGCTCGATGACATACCACATCGTCACCGCGTCGAACGTCGGAATGCCGAATTCAGCCACCGGGTCGAACGCGGGGAACTGCGCCACGGCGGCGGGATAATGCAGATGATCCTGCACGTAGGCGACCGCCTCAGGAGCGATGTCCGTGCCGTAGACCTGCCAGCCCGCGTCGTTCGCCGCGTCAAGGTACGGGCCATAGGCGCAGCCGACATCGAGCACGGTGGGCGTGACCGCCTTGTGCGCGCTCCGATACAAGGCATCCACGATTGACGTGCGGCGCACGCACTGTGACTTTATCGCCGTGAAATCGTCCAGGTACGTCTTGCCGTACTGATGCTTGTAATCGTCGAAAAAATACGACGTGTCGTAGGCGGTGTTCTCCGCGACCGCCGTCCATGACATATACAGCATGCCGCATGCCTGACAACGGCGGAACGTGTGCTTTGCCGTGCGGGCGACAATCGAATCCCCGGTCTCCAAAGCCGTCTTCCGGCAGACCGGGCAGGCAAACCGGCGGCCGCCCGACAAGGCCGTGATGAATCCGCCGAGCGATTTCTTGCCCCCGCCGTGCGCGAACGGAATGGCGGGATAGAGCGCGACGACATTGGCGAGCGCGTCCTGCGCGGTATGCTCGTTCAGGTCGGACGGCGCGATGCAGGCAAAACCGTATTTCTGCGCCAGCTGGATATGCAGCGGCGACGTGCCGAGCAGGATCACACCGCACCCCGCCGCCACCGCCTCAAACGCGGTGAACCCGTAATGCGTCACCACCACGTCGTAGTCGGCAAGCCGCTCGCGCAGGTTGTGTACCGGCGCGATGAACGTAACCGCGTCCTTTGCCGCAGGCACATGCTCCGCCACGCGCGAAGCCGCCTCGTCCGGGGACTGCACGATGGCAGTAACCTGCTTGCGGCATGCGGCGAACGCCACCGCCGCCGGAACGACCAGATCCGCCGGATCCTCGCCGCCGACGGTCACCAGAACCGTCCTGATGTCATCGGACGTGGCGACGGGCGGCAGCTCGCGGCGGTGCTGCGGCAGCGTGATATATGACGGGTCGGACACATTCGCCGGGCGGGCAATGCCGTAAGACGGAATAATGTCAAACAGGAAATCGCACAGATCAGTGTTGAGCGAACCTTCGTCAATCGCGACGATCGGCGCGGCGGCGGCAAGCCGCAGCGCGAACGCGCGGTCAAGCGCAAAGGCATCCGTCACGATGAGCGCGTAATCGCCTTGCTGCGGAAGCCCGTGCGTCACCTGCCAGTCGGCAAGCCCGTCCGCCTTCGCCTGCGCGATCAGCTCATCCGCCCGCTCCAAATCGGCATCACGGGGGATATACACATCCGCGACACACGCCGTCGCAATCGCAAGACAGCGGCGCAGATGTCCCGTCCCGCGCCCCTTGCGCACGCTCGGAACGCACAGCACGGGACGCGCGACCGACGGCTCAGCGAACGCACCCACAATCTGCTCCGCCGTATACGGCTCGGACACCGGGTCTGCCTCAGAGCCGTCCCTGAGCGACACGGCGCGCACCAGCGCACACGCGCGGCGGTAATCGGCAGCCGTGTCCACCGTCGTCCGCAAGTCGGGATGCCTGAAACAGACGGGCGCGTCCGCAAAAACGCAGTGCCAGGTATCGGCATGGTTGTACAGCGCAGGGCCGACATGCTCATGGTCGTAGGGGGAATCCGTCTGCGCCGCCGCCGTCAGGAGCGCATGCGCGTCGAACAGCTCCACCCCGCTCCCGTGGGGCAGCCCCGTGAACGTGATGTAATCGCATGCCCCCGTCTGCCGCCGCCTGCCGAACTCCTCTACCAGTGCCTGCGCCGCCTCAAAGAACAGGAACGGGTTGTCCGCCGTGGCACGGACGACCGCATCCGCGCCCGTCTGCCTGATGACCTGGCAGAACCGTTCCAAAACATCGTCCAGCGGCCCGGCAAACAGCTCGAACCCGTTGCGCTCCGCGGCAGGGGCGAGCGACGGCGCGCTGTCTGCGTCGGTCGCCAGCCAGTAGCCGTCCGCCGGAACGCGCCGCATCGCACAGAGCGTCCAGTCAAGGAGCGACTTGCCCCCCAGCGGGAACAGCGCCTTTCCCGGCAGCCGGGACGAATTCAGCCGACATTGCACTACAACTATGGTCATGGCGGCAGTATACACGATTTGTGCCGCTTTGGGAATACACGCGGGCGCAAGGGGCGTGCCGCCCGCTATGCCTTTGCCCCGTGGTTCGTATCCGCCATCTTGATGCCGGCCGCGTCATAGCGGGCGGAGTGCGGTTTCTTGCCTTGCAGAATGGCGTCGAGCGTTGTGCCGGACGGTAGCTTGTTCCTCAGTCCATTGTCGTCCAGCGCGTCGTCTTCTTCGTCGGTGATGAGCGCGAGGCCGGAGATTTTCTCTATGAAGTCCGTGAGGTACTCCACCGTCAGCAGCGCCTTGTCCAGCGAGGCAAGATGCTCGATAATCACGCTCACGGGGATAGTGTGCTCGTTGGTGAGGTCTTCGTACTTCGTGTATACGTGGCTGTAGACCGGCTTGTCAATGCCGTTCTTTTTGAGATATTCTCTCGCCCCCTCTGAGATATAGCGGTACTCGCTGCGCATGCAAAGGCTTGCCACGATGAACGAGAGCACGTCCTTGTATCCGCGGGCGAACGGGTCTTCGGGGCTTCTCTGCGCCAGTCCGTCCGGCCGCTGGGTAAGGTAATTGTGCAGGTATTCCGCCCGCTTCTTGTAGTCTACCCCTGCAAATTTTGATGTCCATGCCATAGTGTTCTCCTTGGGGAGGCTTCCCGCCTTCCCCGTTTATGTTTTATGTTTCCCGCGCCCGTTTAGTTTTGCGCGGGAAGATTGCCCCTTACGCGAGCCTTGCAACGCAAACCTCGCGCAGGGTACGGGTACGCACGTGCGAGTTTTCAACGAAAACCCGGTACGCAAGCCCTGCGACGCAAGGCCTGCGAGTGCCGCCCGGTTACTCCTTGTAGTTGTACGTTATCTTATAGTCGCCCATGTCTTCATCCCAATTGCTGGCCTTTGTTATGGCACTCCATTGTTCCTCTGAGCCGCCGTAGTTCACGCCCGTGAGAGCATAGCAGTAACAGAACGCGTATGCCCCGATGCTCTTCACGCTGTCGGGAATATTCACGCTCGTGAGGCTCGTGCAGCCGTAGAACGCGACGTCCCCGATGCTCGTCACGCCGTCGGGAATATTCACGCTCGTGAGGCTCTTGCACCCAGAGAACGCGCCCCGTCCGATTTCCGTCACGCCGTTGGGAATCTTCACGCTTTCAAGGCTCGTGCAGTCCTCGAACGCGCCCTGCCCAATGTTCGTCACGCCGTCGGGAATGACGAGTTCTGCGGGGACTTCGCCGGTATACCCCACCACTTGTGTGCCGTTCATCTTGAGGCATTCGGGAATGTCCTTGATGCCCAAATAACCGTCGTCGCACTGGATGCACGGAATCATTACCTTGTCGCTTCCCTGGATTGCCTTCCACTGCTCCACCGTGCCGTTGAACCGTATCTCCTTAAGAACGTCGCACCGATAGAACGCGTTGTCCCCGATGCTCGTCACGCTGTTGGGGATCGTCACGTTCGCAAGGCTCTCGCAGCCCCAGAACGCGGCTCTCCCGATGCTCGTCATGTTTGCAGGGATTGTCACGCCCGTGAGGCTCGTGCAGAGCTCGAACGCGCATTCTCCGATGCTCGTCACGCTGTCGGGAATTTCCACGCTCGTGAGGCTTGTACAACTATCGAACGCATAGTTACTGATGTACGACACGCTTGCGGGTATATTCACAGTCTCAAGGCTCGTGCAACCCCGGAACGCGCCCCACCCAATGCTCGTCACGCCGTCGGGAATGACGAGTGCTGCGGGGACTTCGCCAGTATACCCCGTCACTTGTGTGCCGTTCATCTTGAGGCATTCGGGAATGTCCTTGATGCCCAAATAACCGTCGTCGCACTGGATGCACGGAATCATTACCTTGTCGCTTCCCTGAATTGCCTGCCACTGCTCCACCGTGCCTTTGAACACGATTTCCTTGAGCGACGTGCAGCCGTAGAACGCGTTGTTCCCGATGCTCGTCACGCCGTCACCTATCGTCACGCTCGTGAGACTCGTACAACTATTGAACGCGTTGTCCCCCATGCTCGTCACGCCGTCGGGAATATTCACGCTCGTGAGGCTCGTGCAACCCCGGAACGCGCCCCACCCAATGCTCGTCACGCCGTCGGGAATGACGAGTGCTGCGGGGACTTCGCCGGTATACCCCGTCACGCGCGTGCCGCTTATCGTGAGGTAGTCGGGAGCGTTTTCAACGCCCACATAGCCGTCCTCACAGCGGATGCCCGGAATCCCCACAGACCCGCTTCCCTGGATTGCTTGCCACTGCTCCACCGTGCCTTTGAACACGATTTCCTTGAGCGACGTGCAGCCGTAGAACGCATTGCTGCCGATGAACGTCACACTTGCGGGTATCGTCACGTCCGTGAGAGCGGTGCAGTCATAAAACGCGCTGCTCCCGATGCGCTCCACGCCGTCGGGGATTTCGAGCGTCGTCGCCTGCTTCAAGTCCCTATTGTTTTCGCCGGTCAGTATCACGCGTTCTGCATAACCCATGAGCTCATAATCATTGTCCATCGCGCACCACTGCGCGAGCGTGCCGTTGTAGGTCACGGTCTCAAGGCTCTCGCACCCATAGAACGCACCCCATCCGATGCTCGTCACACTTGCGGGTATCGCCACGTCCGTGAGGGCGGTGCAGTCCTTAAACGCGAGCCACTCGATGCCCGTCACGCCGTTGGGGATGGTCACCGCCGTCTCGTTCCCGGTGTATTTCGTGAGTACGCCGTCGTCGTCTATCTCGCCGTCCGGCATGGACGGGGCATGATTGCTCCCCGTGCCGTTCTGCTGCCCGGCGACCACTGCCGCCACTGCGCCCGTCATGCCGTTGTCGCACCCCGCGGCGAGCAGCACCGTCATCGCCGCCATTGCGAACGCCATTGCCGTTTGCGACGCAATCCATTTCTTTTTCATGTACATCTCCTTGTCCGTCTGTGCGGACGTTTTTGTCAGTTGCCGTTCTTGCTCTTCTTTGACCCGCCCAGCACTTCCTGCTTGAAGTGGTCGATCTCGGTGTTCGCGTAGTCGATGAACGCGGCGTAGTCCCCGTCGCCCTCAAGCAGCGCGTGGGCGTTCACGTGCAGAACGAGCATTCGGTACGCCTCGTCGCTTGCGTTCCGCGCCGCCTTGAGCGCGCCCGCCGTCTTTGCCGACCGCTCGTCCGTGCGCTGCCCGGTCAGTTCGCGCACCGCTTCGTTCGCGGCCTTGAGCTTCTCAACGAACGCGCCGAGCGACAATGCCTTTACTTGCGCGGCGAACTTGCCCTCCAAGTCCTGGATGAAGTTGACGAGCAGCCCCGTCTCCTTGTCCAGCTGCATCCTCGGGTCAATCTTGTAGTCCTTGAGGTGCTGCGCGAGGATTTTCGCCGCCTCCGCCATGTCCGCAAGGGGGAATTTCTCGTAGCCCGCCACGGCCTTCTTGTAGCCCGCGTAGAGCTGGTCGCGCTGGCGGTCCGCCTCCACGATTTTGTCGGTGGTCAGGCTCTTCGCGCTGATTTGCAGGCTCTCGTCCTCCGCCGTGACCGCCGCCCGCAACGCCTGTACCTGCGCCGCACACTTTGCCGCCACCGCCGCGTCCTTTTCCGCGCGCCCCGCCACGTTCGACACGAACAGGAAGTGCGCCGCGTTGTTCATGCCGCCCACGTATACTGCCTGGATTTCTTTCATAGGAATGCTCCTTTATGCTGATATGCTGCCGCCGCATACGCGCCGGCCGGTTTCCGGTTTCTGTCCGCCCGCGCCCGGACGGATTTGGTGCGCAAAATGCCATTGCGCGGTCTTGTACGGACGAATTTTGTACGCAAAATGCCATCGCGCACTCTTGCATGGACAAATTTGGTGCGCAAAATGCCACCGCGCAGTCTTGCATGGACGGATTTGGTGCGCACGATGCCGTCGCGCACCCCTGCATGAACGAATTTGGTGTGCAAGATGTCATCGCGCAGACGTGCATGGACAAATTTGGTGCGCCGAATGCGTACTTGTCGGCCGCTGAGAGGAAATTTGTTGTGCCAAACGCGCACTTGTCGGGAGACGAAAGCCTGTCGGCAACAACTTTGCGGGGTCTTGGGGCAGCCGCCCCAAGCGGTGCTGGGGAAAGTGGGTGGTTTGGAGGGAGAAAACCCCCGC
>CAMWTK010000035.1 GCA_947177175.1 uncultured Treponema sp. | reverse complement strand
CTCCCAAACCCTCACCCCTTCCCAGCACGGCTTAGGGCGCTGCCCTAAGAACCCGCTGTCGCAGGTGAGAATATTGTTTTGCCCTTCGGAAAATATGTGGGGTTTTAGGGGCGAAGCCCCTAGGAGAAAGGGGTATGGGCGCGACGCAGTGCGCCCTAGGGGAAAGACTTTTCCCCCTCAAGATTCCCGGTACGGCTTGGTGTACTGCCAGAAGCGGGGCGCGCGGTGGTCGAGGTGCCAGCCGTCGGAAAAAAATCCGTTGTCGTTTGCCGTGGGGCTGACAAAAATCACGGTGGGCTTGTTGCGCGTGTCATACGTGAAGGCGTTCGATTCCCACGTCCGCTCCCCGTCGCCGAGTCCCTGTTGATATGCCGCGGGCGTGTATACCGAAATACGGTAGATGCCCGGCTTAGTCAGCAAATGCACCACCACGCCGCCGGTAAAGCAGCCGTTAAAATACGTGTTCTGCCGCTTCGGCTCGCCGCGCCAGTCTAAATGCCGCAGCTCGTAGTACCAATTATATGACAGGTGCGTAACTGCCGCCGACGCGTCGTTCCCGTCGAGGTCGGTCACGCGGATAAGGCACGGCACGGTGTTGAGCGGCGATTTGTTTTCGGGGCGGTAGATATGCAGCGCGAACGCCGGCGCGACGAGCAGGCAGATGACGAGGCGGGAAAGGAATGGTTTTATAGCCGTCACCATGCCTTTACCCTACGCCCGAACCGCTGTTTTGTCAAGGCGCAAAGCCGTTCCGCACCGTCACTTGCTTTGGCGTTTTTTCCATTCGCTTTCCACTGACAAAGCATCTCACCTGACACAGACAGAACGCTCCCCCACGTGGGGGAACACCTCCCCAACATTGGGGAACATCTCCCCGACATCAGGGAAAGACTTCCTGATGTGGGGGAACACCTCCCCAACATGGGGAAACATTTCCCCGACATCGGGAAAAGCCTCCCCGACATGGGAGAACGCTTCCCCGACATCGGGGGAAGTCTCCCCAACATGGCGGAACACCTTCCCGACATTGGGGAACGTTTCCCCAACATCGAGCAATGTCCGCTCAACGTCGAGCGGGCTTTTTTTCTGTTCGCACCGCATTTTTTGCTTGCCGTTTTGCGGGGATTGCGGTATGTTGAGGGTAACGATGTTTCGGGAGCGACGATGAGCGAACGGCTTGCCCATATCCTGCTTGACTCTTTCTGGAAAATTCTCCTGCCGGGGCTGAAGATGACGATCCCGCTGACGGCGATTTCGTTCGCGCTCGCGCTCGTCATTGCGGTGGCGGCGGCGCTCGTGCAGTTCGCCCGGGTCAAGTACCTGACGGGAATCGTGCGGTTCTATATCTGGATCATGCGCGGCACACCCCTGCTCGTCCAGCTGTACGTGGTATTCTACGGGCTGCCCAACCTCGGCGTGATGATTGACCCGTTCCCGGCCGCCGTGCTCGTGTTCGCGCTCAATGAAGGGGCGTACTCGGCGGAGACCATGCGCGCCGCGCTCGAATCGGTGCCGGGCGGGCAGATTGAGGCGGGCTACTGCCTGGGCATGAGCTATATGCAGATTATGCGGCGGATTGTGCTGCCGCAGGCGTTCCGCACGGCGTTCCCGCCGCTGTCGAATTCGCTCATCGCCATGACCAAGGACACGTCGCTCGCAGCGAACATCACGGTGACGGAAATGTTCATGGCGACGCAGCGGATCGTGGCGCGCACCTATGAGCCGCTCGCGCTGTACATTGAGGTCGCGCTCATCTACCTGCTGTTCTCCACGCTGCTGACGAAGCTCCAGCGGTTCGGCGAAAAAAGGCTGGGGCGTTTTTATGCGGAGGCGGGGCGATAGCATGGCGGTGCTCGAAGTGGACGGACTGCAAAAATCATTCGGCGCGACGCGCGTACTCGGCGGCATCTCGCTTTCCGTGGAGAAAGGCGACGTGGTTGCCGTCCTCGGACCGAGCGGAAGCGGCAAGACGACGCTGCTGCGCTGCCTGAATTTCCTGGAACAGGCGGACGCGGGGACGCTCACGTTCGACGGCGAGCGGTTCGACCTTGCGGCAATGCACCGAAAGGACATTATCCGTCTGCGCAAGAAGACGGGGTTCGTGTTCCAGAACTACAACCTGTTCCGCAACAAGACCGCGCTCCAGAACGTGACCGAAGGGCTGATTGCCGTGCGCGGCATGAAAAAGGCGGATGCCGAGGCGACCGGGCTTGCCCTGCTCGCAAAAGTGGGGCTTGCGGACAAGGCGCGGCAGTACCCGCACCAGCTTTCCGGCGGGCAGCAGCAGCGCGTCGCCATTGCCCGCGCGCTCGCCGCAAACCCGCAGATCATCTATTTTGACGAGCCGACGAGCGCGCTTGACCCGGAGCTGACCGGCGAAGTGCTTGCCGTCATAAAACAGCTCGCCGAAGAAGGCATGACGATGATCGTGGTGACCCACGAGCTGCCGTTCGCGAAGAGCGTGTCGGACAAGACGCTGTTCCTTGACGGCGGCGTTATCGTGGAAGCGGCCGCGTCGCGCGACTTCTTTGCCAACCCGCGCCAGGAACGCACCAAAGCATTTCTGCGGACGCTGAACAAGGATTCTATTTAAGGAGTTTTAGCCAAAAGCATCGCACACATAGCGCGACGCTTTTGGCTTCAAAGTTTGCGTTGCAAACTTTTATATCAACGGTGCGTTCTCATTTCATTACGAACGCACACAAAAAAGTCACTCGCGATTTTGAAAAATCGCTCCCGACTTTTTTAAGGAGTTTATATGAAAAACACATTGCTTGCCGTTGCGGCTATCGTCGCGGCACTGACTGCCGCAGGGTGCGCAAAGAAGCCGACCGGCGACGCGCTCGCTCGTATCAAGGCACGGGGCGAAATCGTAGTCGCGACCGAAGGCATCTGGTCGCCCTGGACGTTCCACGACGAAGCGGACAACTTGGTCGGCTTTGACGTTGAGGTGGCACGGGCAATCGCGGAAAAACTGGGTGTGACCGTGACCTTTGCCGAAACCGAGTGGGACGGCATTTTTGCCGGCCTCGACAGCGGCCGCTACGACATCACGTGCAACGGCGTTGAGGTTACCGACGAGCGCGCGGAAAAATACGACTTTTCCGACCCCTACGGGTACATCCACACCGCGCTCATCGTGCGCGCGGACACCACCGACATCGCCGATTTTGCCGACCTGAACGGAAAGACCACGGCGAATTCGCTCGGCAGCACCTACGCGATGCAGGCGGAGCGGTACGGCGCAAACGTGCAGACGATTGACACGCTGGAAGAGACTTTGCAGCTGGTGGAGCACGACCGCGTGGACGCGACGCTCAACGCCGATGTCAGTTTCTTTGACTACATGCGCGTCCATCCCCAAAAGCCGTTCAAAATCGTCGCGATTTCGGACGACGCGGCGCAGGTGGCAATCCCGTTGCGCAAGGGCGAGGACACCGCCACGCTGCGCGAAGCCATCAACGCCGCCCTTGCCGAACTCGCCGCCGACGGAACGCTCAGCGCGATTTCGGAGCGGTATTTTAAGGCAGACATCACGAACTGACGACGGGAGTGCGAAGCGACGGCGGACGATTACACGTCGGCAAGCACTTCCCGCAAGAAATGGTTTTCGATTTTGACGGCGTTCAGCAACTCGCCGACAGAACGGTAGCGCACGGGCGTGTCGTGCAGGCGGCCGAAAGCAAGGTACTCGCCCTGCCCGTCCGTGCCGTAGGTCAGGTTGTAGGTTTTGCCGCCATGCGTCAGCTCGATCGGCTTTCTGACGGCAACCTGATAATAGAATTCGTCCAAGGTCATACCAACTCCGTCTGCGGACGGGGCGAAACCGCGCCATCCGCGCAAAAGGTGTACAGCAACGCACCGTCCGCGCCGTCAATTTTCTGCGTTCGCACGGCAAACACGCGGTCAATCGTGCCGTCGCCCGCAATCACGGCGGGATTTCCCTGCGCCACGACGTTCCCGGCGCACAGCACGATCAGCTTGTCGGCAACGGTGAGCGCGGTGTGCAAGTCATGCACCACAAGGACGATTGTCTTGCCCTGCGCCTTCAGCCGACCGAGCGTCTGCACCAAATCAATCTGCTGGCGGATGTCCAAAAACGTGAGCGGCTCGTCAAGCACCAGAACGGGCGTCTGCTGGGCAAGCGCCATGGCAAGATACGCTTTCTGCTGCTGCCCGCCGCTCAATGCGCGGAGATTTTTCTCCGCCAGATCCGCAATTCCCAACAGATTCAGCGCGTCCTGCACGGCGGCAATGTCGTCCGCACGATACTGACGCGGAAAGCGCGTGTACGGAAAGCGTCCGTGCAGCACCAGGCGGCGTACGGTGCAGTCCGGCACGATATGCCGCTGGGCAAGGAACGCGATTTTCTGCGCGCGCTGCACCGGCGTGTATGCCGAAAGCGGCCGACCGTCCACCGTCACCGTGCCCGTCCAGGCGGGCAGAAATCCGCAGATTGCCCTGAGCAACGTCGATTTGCCGCTCCCGTTCGGTCCGACCAGCACCGTCATGCGCCGCGCCGGAATCGTGCAGGAAACCGACGTGAGCACGGCATTTTTTCCGCGCCGCTTCGCGTAGCCGGTCGTCAAGGCGCACACGTCAATCATGCCGCGCCCACCTTTCTTTCAGCAACAGCACGACAAAAAACGGTCCGCCGACGAGCGAAAGCACGATGCCCACCGGCACCTCGAACGGCGCGAACAGCACGCGGCTGAGCACGTCGCAGAGCAGAACCAACGCCGCGCCCAGCAACATGCTCGCCGGCAGCAGGTGGCGCATTTCGTTCCCCACGATGACGCGCGCGCTATGCGGCACGATAAGCCCCACAAACCCGACCAATCCCGCAAAGCTGATACCCGCGCCGCACAGCAACGCGGCAAGCACGAGCGCGCAAAACCGCACCGCGCCCACGGACAAGCCGACGGACTGCGCCGTTTCGTCGCCGAGCGCGAGGACATCAAGTTCGTTCCGCAGAAAAAACGCCGCCACGACCGCAAGCGCAATGACGGCGGCGGCTGGCGCAAGCACCGAAAACTGCACGCCCGCAAGCGACCCAATCTTAAACGCCGTGCGACCGTATATCGTGTCGGGGACAAAAACGGTAACGACATCGGCAAGCGCAGTGAAAAAAGTGTTCGCCGCAATGCCCGCAAGCAGCACCGACGACCGCGAGCCGCCCGCCTTTTTTCCGAGCGCGCAGACAAGCAACAGCGTCACGAACGCGCCCGCAAACGCGGCGAACGGCAGGATTTTTGACGCAAACGGCACGAACACCGCGCACAGCATCGTGAACAGGCACGCGCCCGCGTTCATGCCGAGCACCGTCGGACTGCCGAGCGGATTGCGCAACACAGACTGAATAATCGCGCCGCTCGAAGCCAACGCCGCGCCGCACAGCACAGCCGCTGCCGCACGCGGCAGCCGCACGAACCGCACGATTTTATACGCCGTGCCGTCCGTATCGCCGCGCACCGCCGACCATATCGCACCGGGAGAAACGCGCACCGCCCCCGCGCACAGCGACAGCACCACCAGCAGCACGACTGCGGCAAGCGCACTCAGATAGAACAACGGCAGACGGCTTTCTCGTATCATTCTTTATAAATATCCAGAAACCAATACTGACCGGGGTGCGTCAGCTGCTCGGCATTGACGCGGGGATTGTCCACCGCCACCCGCTTTTTTTTGCCGTATGTCCAGCCCTCCGTGTCTGCAAACGTCACCGCCGTAACCGACGACTTGAAGAACGAACGGGAACCAAGATAGACCACGCCCGCAGGAATCGTCATGTCGCCCAAGGCCGTGCACCACAAAAACGACTGCTTCCCGATACTCGTGACTCCCGCCGGAATGTCCACCGATTCCAGGGCGGCGCAATGACTGAACGCCCGCGGCTCAATCGTGCGCACGCTCGCGGGAAGCTCCACCGCCGTCACGCGCGCGCAATAGGCGAACGATTCGCAGGCGATGACTGCTACCGGGTCGGGAATCGTCACGCGCCCTGCCCTGCCCGCCGGAACCTGAACGAGCCGCGTCATGTCCTTGCTGTACAAAATCCCGTCGCGCACCGAAAACGCCGCGCTCTCAACCGTGTTTCCCGCCGCGTCGCGCGTCTGCAAGGCAAAATCGGTAACGCCGGGACAATACGCGAACGCGCCGCCGCGCACGGACGAAACCGCCGCCGGAATTTCCACCGTGCCGTCCCAGGCAGACGGACAGGCGACCAACTCCCGCCCCGCCTTGTCGTACAGAATGCCCCGCGCCGAAGAAAAATACGCGCTGCCGTCCGTCGCGTCAATCGCGGCAAGCCGCTCGCAGCCGGCAAAGCATTCGCCCTGTACGCGCGCAAGCCCGTCGGGAATGACGAGCGAAACCAAATTCCCGCAGCCGCCCAGCACCTCATTGCGCAGCTCGAACACGCCGGAGACCGCCGACAAGTCGAGCGCGAATGTCGCACGGGAATTTTCGCGCAGGGCAGCGCACAGTTTGCCCAGCAGACACGTGTCCATCGCCCCGGAAACGACGACCACGTGCGAGCCTTCGCCCGCCTGACGGACAAATTCCGCCGCCTCATACGAAAACACGTCATGCCGCACGGCGGAATCTGCGCCGCCCGTCGCCTGCGCGGACAACGACCCCGCAAGGACGAACAAACCGAACATCACGAAAATCCTGACCAAAACAAAACGCCGCATGAAAACAGTATAGCACAAATCCGCCCAATTTGCTATCATCAGACCATGGCTCACGAACGCGAAAAAATTGTTGTGTTGGATTTTGGCTCGCAGTACGCGCACCTGATTGCGAAACGGCTGCGTATGTTAGGCTATTACAGCGAAATCGCGCTGCCGTCCGTTCCGACCGAGACGCTGGGACAGAACGTCAAGGGCATTATCCTGAGCGGCGGCCCGGCGAGCGTCTACGACGCGGACATCCCGGAATGCAACCCGGCAATCTTCGACCTGCCCGTGCCGATTCTCGGACTGTGCTACGGTCATCACCTGATGGCACAGCATTACGGCGGTTCGGTGGGCAAGGCAGCCGTCGGCGAATTCGGCTTTGCGCAGCTGACCAAGACCGACGCGGGAAAATCGTCGCCGCTGCTCGCGGGTGTCAGCGACACGACGCAAGTATGGATGAGCCACCAGGACGGCATTCTTTCGCTCGGACCGGGATTTGAGGTCGCCGGAACGACCAAGGACTGCCCGTTCGCCGCCGTGCAGAACCTTACGCGCAAGCGTTTTTCGCTCCAGTGCCACTGCGAGGTAAAAGACACGCCCGAAGGCACGACGATTTTCGCCAATTTTGCCCGGCTGTGCGGCATGGAGCACAACTGGAACGAAGACACGGTGCTCAATCATATCCTCGCGTCCATCACGCATGACGCGGGCGACAAGAACGTCCTGCTTTTTCTGAGCGGCGGCGTGGACAGCACCGTGGCATTCGCCCTGCTCAACAAGGCACTCGGACCGGAACGAGTGCTCGGCCTGCATATCGACAACGGATTCATGCGCAAGAACGAAAGCGCGGACGTGCAGAAGGCATACCGGGCGCACGGATTCACCAATTTTATCGTGGAGGACGCGGGCGAAGGCTTCCTTGCCGCTGTCAGAGGGCTGACCGACCCGCAGAAAAAACGCATGGCAGTCGGCGAGCATTTCATCACCGTCCGCAACGAAGTCGTCGCGCGGCAGCATTTGGACGAAAGCCGCTGGATGCTCGCGCAGGGAACGCTCTACCCCGACATCATCGAGTCGGGCGGGACGAAAAACAGCAAGACGATAAAAACGCACCACAACCGCGTCGCCGGCATTCAGGCGTTGCTGGGGCAAGGGCTGATTATTGAGCCGCTCAAGGATTTGTACAAGGATGAAGTGCGCGCCATCGGCAAAAAACTGGGACTGAGCGACGATCTGGTCATGCGCCATCCGTTCCCCGGACCGGGACTGAGCATCAACGTGCTGTGCACGGACGGAACAATCAGCGCGACCGACGAGGCAGAAATGAAACAGGCGCAGGCCGAGCTGGACGCCGTGACGTTCACGCAGTTCTGCCCTCATTGCACGCAGACGCTCCGGCGTTCCGTGCTTCCCGTGCGCTCCGTGGGCGTACAGGGCGACTTCCGAACGTACCGATTCCCCGCCGTGCTCACGTTCCGCGCGGAGGAAAACGGCTTCTATCATCTGCCGAAAAAATGGGAAAAACTGGAAGCGGCCTCAAGCGCGGTGACGAACAGCGCGCAGTACATCAACCGCTGCGTCGTCACCCTGTGGAAAAACCCGCGCGCCAAAGACGATGATTTCCGCTTGCAGGAAGGCTACTGCGACAAACGCCGCCTCGACCAGACGCGCGACGCGGACGACATCGTGCTGACCGCGCTGCGCCAGAGCGGCTGGTACAGCAAGATTTTCCAGCACCTGACGATACACCTGCCGTATGCGACGGACGCAAAACGGTGCAGCTTTGTCCTGCGCCCCGTGTGCAGCGAAGACGTGATGACCGCCCGGTTCGCGCAGCTGCCGCAGGATGTGCTCATGCCGATTGTCGCAAAAATCGCCGCGCTGCCGTATGTTGACGCAATCTTCTACGACGTGACTAACAAGCCGCCGGCAACGTTCGGGTGGGAATAATCCGCCCGCGCCCAAAGCGGCGGTCGGCTAGCCGTTGTAGCGTTCGATCAGTTCGCTCAGCAGCGGAATCAACTGTTTTTTGCGGCTCATCACATCCTTGAGGAAATACACGTTGTCTTCCTGCTTGGGGAACGTGATGTACGGCAGAAAACGCTTGTCCGCCGAAACAAGCATGAGCGAGCTGAGCCGCGCAATGTCGGTGACGAGCAACGCGGCAAACAATGCCCCGTGCGACCGGCGCGTAATCTCCAGCTCGTCCAGGAATTCCTGCTTGCGGGCAAGCAGTTCGTCCGTGCCGTCAACCTCAATCTGGCTCACGGTATAGACGTTGCGCTCGTCCCGGTATTCTTTTTTGTCCTGCTTGATTACGTCCGCCGCGCTCCGTGCGCCGATGTGGCTGCCCGCGTTCAACACGTCCTGGCCGAGCGTCTGTACATCAAGCCCCGTGATGCTCGAAAGATAGTCGGCAGTCTCGCGGTCGATGTCGGTCGTCGTCGCCGAATGCAGAATCAGCGTGTCGCTCAGAATGCCGCAGAGCAAAACCTGCGCGATCTCAAGCGGAATGGACACGTGGTTCTCGCGGTACAGATTCGCCACGATTGTCGAAGTCGATCCGACCGGCTTGTTGATGAACGTAATCGGCGTGCGCGTGGTGACCGTGCCGATCCGGTGGTGGTCGATAATCTCGCGGATTGTGTAATGCTCAATGCCCTCCGCAGCCTGCGACACCTCATTGTGATCGACCAGCGCGATCTCGACGAGCGCGTCGTGGAGAAGGTCGTTCTCGGTAATCATGCCCACCACTTTGTTGTCGTCGTCCACCACCGTCAGCGAGCGGCTCGGACTTGCGTGCAGGATCGGCCTGATTTTCTTCACGCTGTCGTTTTTGTGCACCGCGGGCACGTCGGTGTCCGCCATAATCGCCACGGGGGAAGAATACGTGGTGAGCAGCACCGTGGACGACGTGTCGTAAGAGCTGAGCAGCATGGGAATCTTCTTTTTTTCCGCCTTCGCGATAATCTCCTTAGTCGGCACGAGCGAAGAGACGATGACCAGCGCGCGCACGCCGTTTTCGATGCAGTAATCCTGAATGTCGGTGCGGTCGCCCGTCACGACGATGACTTTTTCGGACAGGTGCGACTCGAAAATCTTCTTGAACGTCTCCAACGAATCGTCCGCCACCAGCACAAGTCCCTTGAACACTTCGCGGTCGTCCCGGACGCACAGCGGCTGCGCGTCCAGCGTCTCGCGAATCAGCTCCACGCTCGTCGTAATTGCCGTCTGCCGCTCCGGGTTGAGGATGTCAAGGATATTCTTCGCAAAGCCGCTGTAGTGCAGGAGTGCTTTGTACCGCCCCTCGCCGTCAACCACCGGCATGGAATGCCAGCCGTTCTTCTGCAATTTCTCCACCGCACTCCACACCGACTTGTCCTCAAGCACCGTCTCCGTGCCTTCGGGCATATAAAACTCAACGCGGGGTTGCAAGTCGTGGAAATACTGCGATTTGGGCACGTTGAACCGCTTGAGGATATAATCTGTCTGCGGAGAAAGATGCCCCGCGCGCGCCGCCACGTATTCGGCGTGTCCCTGTAGATTCTTGAGCCTCGCATACGCAATCGCCGCGACCACAGAATCCGTGTCGGGATTGCGGTGACCAATAACATACACCGTCTGCTTCATAATACCGTCCATTTTCGCGGAAAACCCGCGCCTTGTCTAGCGTTCCTTATGCCGTCAGCACCGGGCGCAGGATTGCCAGCCCCGCGTCAATCTCGCGCTGCGTGATGTTGAGCGGCGGCACGATGCGCAGGGTATTCTTGCCTGCCGTGGACGTGGCAAGCCCCGCCGCAAGCAAGGTCTTCTCCAGGTCAAGCGCGCGCACCGCCTCGGACAAATCCACGCCGATCATCAGCCCCTTGCCGCGCACGTCGCGCACCAGCGGACTGTGCCAGCCGGCAATCTGCGCGCGGATAAAGTCGCCTTTCCGCACCACGTCCGCAAGGAACGCCGCGTCGTTCACGGTCGAAAGCACCACGTCCGCCGCCGCACACGCCAGCGGATTGCCGCCGAACGTTGACTGGTGGTCGCCCGCCACGAATACGTCCCGCGCCGCGCCGCGGTACAGGCACGCGCCCATCGGCACGCCGCCCGCAATGCCTTTTGCCAACGTCACCACGTCGGGCGCAATGCCGAGCGCGTCGCTTGCCAGCAGCGTTCCCGTGCGCCCCATGCCCGTCTGCACTTCGTCCACCATGACGAGCGCGCCCGCATTCCGCGCCGCCGCCGCAAGCGCGCGCGCCCAGGCTTCGTCAATCAGGTACACGCCGCCCTCGCCCTGCACGCACTCAATGAGCACGGCGGCGACGGTATCGTCAAAGGCGGTCTCCAGCGCGGCAAAATCGTTCGCCGCAATCGTGCGGAACTCCGGGAGATAGGGCGCGAAGCAGGCGGGATGGAATTTGTCCTGCCCCGTCGCCGTCAGCGTCGCCATCGTGCGTCCGTGGAACGACCTCGCCAGCGTGACGATCGTGCGCCGTTTTTCGCCGCCGTGCAGGTAGCCGTACTTGCGGGCAAGCTTGATCGCCGCCTCGTTCGCCTCCGCGCCGCTGTTGCCGAAGAACACGCCGTCAAATCCCGTCGCCGCGAGCAAGTGCCGCGCATACGCCTCGCCGATGTCGCTCGTAAAATAGTTGCAGATATGAATTTGCCGCGCCGCCTGCTCCGCAATCGCCTTGACCAGCGGCGGGTAATTGTGCCCCAGGCAGTTGACCGCAATGCCCGCCAAAAAATCGATATAAGACTTTCCGTCCGCGTCATAGAGCGTCGCCCCGTCGCCCCGCACGAAAGTCACGTCGAACGAACCGTAATTGTTCAGCACGTTTTTGCTCGCCATAGTATCCTCGCTGTCATTGTTTTTGTCTTGCGCCCGGTGCCGCAAAGCCCGCCGGGTCAGTAAATCATCGTGCCGATGCCGCGGTCGCTGAACATCTCGATCAGCAGCGAATGTGGCACGCGCCCGTCGATGATGTGCGTGCGCGGCACTCCGCCCTGCCGTGCCAGCATGCAGCATTCGATTTTGGGAATCATGCCGCCCGCAATCGTGCCGTCGTCGATGTACGCCTGCACGTCCTCAATGTGGATGCGCTGAATGAGCGACTTGGGGTCGTCAAGGTCGCGCAGCACGCCGGGAACATTCGTCAGCTGCACGAATTTCTCCGCCCGCAAGGCAATCGCAATCTTTGCCGCCGCCGTGTCCGCGTTGATATTGTACCGCGCCGTATCGCCCTGCTCGCCCATCGCCACCGTTGAGACGACCGGGATAAAGCCCTCGTCAAGCAGCGACTGCACGATTTCGGGATGCACGGCGGTTATCTCGCCCACAAAGCCCAAGTCCACGCCGTCCCGGTCGATTTTTTTTGCCCGCAGCAGCCCCGAATCCACGCCTGAAAGCCCGACCGCCCGGCCGCCTTCCTGCAACAGCAAGCCCACGATGTCCTTGTTCAGTTTGCCCGTGAGCACCATCTGCACGATTTCCATCGTCTCCGCGTCCGTGTGGCGCAGCCCGTTGATGAATTTCGATTCCTTGCCCACGCGCTCAAGCATGTGGTTGATTTCCGGCCCGCCGCCATGCACGAGCACGACTTTAATGCCGATCGTACTGAGCAGCACGATGTCTTTCATCACCGCCGCCTTCAAGTCCTCGTTGAGCATGGCATTGCCGCCGTACTTCACGACGACCGTCTTGCCCACCCAATGACGGAAGTATGGCAACGCCTGCACGAGCACGTCCGACCAATGGTAGGAATCCACGCGCGGGTCAATTTTTTCCCGCAAATCCGTATCTTCTGACATATCGTTCTCCTTAAAACAGACGCGACCAACCGAAATCCGCGCCTCACGTCCGATAATCGCCGTTGATCTTCACGTAGTCGTAGGTCAAGTCGCAGCCCCACGCCGTTCCTTGCGCGTCGCCGTCCGCCAGCTCCACCAGAATGTCCACCGCTTCTTCGGAAAGGATTTTTTTTGCCGCGTCCTCATCAAAATCGAGCGGAACGCCGCAATCAAACACGCGGATCGCATGCTCCGCCCCGCCGTTGACCGTGCCCTCGGCAAAATACCGCTTCGCGCCCTCGCGGCTCAAAAACGACACGCTCGCCTTTTCGGGCGTAAAGAAGAAGCCCGAATAGCCCATCGCGTCAAGGATGCGCCCCCAGTTCGCGTCCGCTCCGAAGAACGCCGCCTTTACCAAATTTGAGCTGATGACCGCTTTGGCAAGCCCGCGCGCGTCGGCGACTGTTGCCGCGCCGATGACCGTGCAAGTGACCAGGCGGGTCGCGCCCTCGCCGTCGGCGGCGATTTTCTTTGCCATTTCGGTATTGAGCGCGTCAAGCGCGGCGACGAACGCGTCAAAATCCGCGCCCTCGCCGTCAATCGGCTCGTTCCCCGCCATGCCGTTCGCCAAAATGACCAGCGAATCGTTGGTCGAGGTGTCGCCGTCAATCGACACGCAGTTGTACGTGCCCGCCACCGACCGGCGCAACGCCTCTGCGAGCATGGCGGCAGAAATGGCGCAGTCCGTCGTGATGACCGCAAGCATCGTTCCCATGTTGATATGAATCATGCCGCTGCCCTTTGCCATCGTTCCCAGGCGCACGGTCTTTCCGCCGATGACCGTCTCGACCGCAGCTTCCTTATAATGCGTGTCGGTCGTCATAATCGCGACCCGCGCCGCCTCGTGTCCCTGCTTGGAAAGCCCGCCGACCAGCGCGTCCATGCCGCCCAGGATTTTTTCGACGGGAAGCGGCTGCCCGATAACGCCGGTGGAAAGCACGAGCACGTCGTCAGCGGCAATGCCCGTCTTTTCGGCCACCGCGACCGCCTCCTTGCGCGCGTCGTCATAGCCCCGCGCGCCCGTACAGGCATTCGCGTTGCCACTGTTCGCAATGACCGCCTGCGCCGTGCCGCTTGCGATATGCGCCTTTGTCAGCTTGACGCATTCGGCCTGCACACGGTTCTGCGTGAACACGCCCGCCGCCGCGCAGGTTTTCTCGCTGAGCACGAGCGCCGTGTCGTTCGTGGTGCGGCTCGCCTTGATTTTGTTCAGCACGCCGTTTGCCGTAAAGCCCCGCGCCGCCGTCACGCCGCCGTCAATAAATGAAAACTGCATATATATGCACCTCGATTACATAAATATACAGTCAGTATAGCGGAGCGGGCGGGCAAGCGCAAGTACCCCGTCACAGAACACCCCGCTCCCCGCAGCCAAAACCCGTGCGTAAATTACTCAATACACATCCGCGCGAATGTGCTATGATTTCCGGCATGAGAAAAGACGTGTTTTTGTTTGACGACCATGCGCTCACGCGCGAGGGCATGGCACTGCTGCTCACAAAGAATTCGGACTGGAACGTGGCGGGACAGGCGGGGAGCGTCCGCGAGGCCATCTCGGTGATTGACGCGGCAGCCCCGGCGCAGGGAGATGACCGCGTTGTCGCGCTCGTGGATTTGTCGTTCGCGTCGGACGAGGAGTCAGGCTTCAGCATCATCCGCCATGCGGCCGCCTCCGGCAAGGGAATCCGCTGCATCGTCCTCTCCACGTATGATTCCATCGCGACCGTGGGAAGCGTCATGGGCGATTCCGCAGGCGCGGCGGGATTCGTCTCAAAAATCGCCGATTTCTCCGTCGTCCTTGAGGCGCTCAAAGCCGTCGCCGCAGGCGGCACATACGTCCAGGAAAACCTCCTCCCCGACAAGCTCGAGACCTACGAAAAAGTCTGCGCCGCCCTCACCAGAAAAGAACGCCAGATCGTCGAATGCCTCGTGCTCGGCCAGGACAACCGGCAGATTTCCCGGACGCTCGGCATCTCCGAACGCACCGTCACGAACCACCTGAGCAGAATCTACGACAAGACGCTCTCCTCGGGCAAACAGGAACTGCTCGAAAAATTCGGTGGCGGGCTGATTTAAAAATAAAACCCGCCCTTGATTTCTTCAAGTATTCGCGAGAATTATTAACGAGCTTAAAAGCTCGTTAATAATTCTCGGAAGCACGGTCTTGCCGTGCGACCGTTCCCTGCCTGCCGGCAGGTCGGCCGTTCCGCCCTTCGCTAACGCTCACCGTCCTCGCTCGTCCCTCGCTGCGGTCGGCAAGGGACTCCATGGCCTAACGCGGGAGGCTCGCGGCATTTCGGAACGCGCGCACCCAAACGGCAAAAATCCGCCGCCAAAAAAAATCCCTTTCCCCGGAACGCCGCCGCAGGAAAGGGATAGGAATGCAATGCGATTTTTATGCACATCCGTCCATGCTATTTGTTGATGGCGTTATATCCGTCCACATAGCCTTTGTTGCAATCCTCCTGATGGGAGTTGTTTTTGTAATTGCAACTGTTATCCGCATGGTTCGTGCCGGATTTGAATCCGTCATTGTAGTACTTAGACTCTGCCACAGCGGCACCCATTCCCAAGACGGCCATCGCCGCCAATGCAATCAGCATTTTCTTCATCTTTTCCACCTTCGTAGTTTAGCCTCGTTGCGGAGCGTTTTATTTCTCAAAATCTGAAAAGCAGAACAGCTCGTGCGCGTCGCCAAAACTCGTCCAGCTGAACACGGTGTAGCGGACGGTCCTGTTTCCGTCCAGCCGGATTTCGATCTGGTCGCCCCGGACGACGTACCTGCCTTTTTCGATCCTGATTACGGTGTCGGATTCGGAGGAACGGTACGTGCCGTGCAGGATTCTGGCGGGCATCGCGGAAGCAAGCGGCGCAAGCGAAAGCAGGACGGCAAGCACAGCGGCACGGCGTTTCATCATTTCCTCCGAATTTTGTCCCGGCGCATTCCGTCGCGCCCCGGGACGTTATCCAAAAGGACGGCTATATTGTCCATTTGGATTGATTTTTCATCATTATACATACATTTGGATATATTGTCAAGCGGAAAACAATCCATTTGTACTATATTTTAAGACGATGCTGAACTTTTGGATTCGAGTAAGGGACCGGCTTGACTACCTTGGGTTTTCTCAGAAAGAGCTGGCCGAACAGATTCACGAAAGCTACAACACCCTGCAATCGTGGATAAGCAAGGACAGGCTTCCGAACGCGGAACAGGCGGTCAAGATTGCCGCGACGCTCCAGACTTCCGTGGAATTCCTCGTCACGGGAAAAACCGCGCGCAGCCGCGTCGTGCACGCAAAAACAATCCAGCTCCTCGAGGCCGCGCTCAAGACATTGAAAGACGAGCGGTGAACATAAGCCGGCGGGTTATTCGCGCCGTTTGCGTCTTTTGTTTCTGTTTGCCACGGTCTGCAGCCTTGAGAAATCATTTTCGGCGCACGGCTGGCGGACGTCGTTTATCTTGTACAGCTCGCAGCCAAAATTGAACAGTTCCATCACGGCCTTGCACAGCTTGTCGCCGAGCTCCGTCAGGGAATATTCGGTCTTCGGCGGGACGACGGGATACAGCTTGCGGCTGACTATGCCGTCGCTTTCGAGCGCCTTGAGCTGTTCGGCAAGCATTTTGGGCGTCGCGTTGATAAGCCTCGCAAGCTCGCTGTAGCGCAGAACCCGGTCAAAAAGATAATAAACGATGTCCAATTTGTATTTGCCGCCGATGACGGCAATCGCCGCATCCAAAGGGCAGCTGCACGACTTCAAAACGTCAATGTCCATAGTACAATCCCTCCCCTTACTTTCTAAAAAGATAGTATAGCACTTTAAAGTGCGTTCTTGATAAAAATATACTTTTGGCTTATTATAGTAGTTGACAATGCATTTGTCAATAAAACTTTCAGGAGGTTTCTATGGAATTCATGGAACTGGCGAAGTCGCGCTATTCGGTGCGCTCGTTCTCCGGCAAAAAAATCGAGGACGAAAAGCTGGGCAAGATTTTGGAGGCCGCGCGGATTTCGCCCACTGCGGCAAACCAGCAGCCGCAAAAAATCTACGTGCTGCAAAGCGAGCAGGCGTTGCGGAACATCAATTCGGTTTGCCAGTGCATTTTCGGCGCGCCCACCGTCCTTCTGGTGGCGGCGGACGAGACGGAGACCTGGAAAAATCCGTTCTCCCCAAATTACCATACCGGCGACATCGATTGCAGCATCGTGTGCACGCATCTGCTATTGCAGGCATGGGAACTCGGCATCGGCTCGTGCTGGGTGGGATATTTTGATCCGGCGCAGGTCAAAAAAGCGATGGGCTTGCCCGACACCGAAAAACCCGTCGCCCTATTGCCCATGGGCTATCCGTCCGAGGACTCGAAGCCGTCGAACATGCACTTTTCCCGCAAAGAACTGGAGCAGACGGTAACATATCTGTAGCAGCAACGCCCACCCGCCTGGCGGGTGGGGTGATGGGAGAAGGTGGAGTCGCGTTTTCGTGAGAGACGGATTAAAAAATTTAGAAATTTTCTTTAATCATCTTCTAATTGAGGTCTTTCTCCATAGATTTTAAAGTAACAATCTGAACAATAAATTTTGCCATCAAAACCACCAAAACCTTGGCAAAAACAACCGCAATTATAACAATGTGTTTCAATCGGTTTCATAAAAGCAATCCTTGTCCAGTTATTAAGGCTATTTTTTAATTATGTCTTCAAGGAAAGTAACAAGCTCTTGAAAACCATCTTTTTTCTTATCAAATGTCATATCGTTGTCGCAAACTCGCAAGTCTTTTATTTTTAGGGCTATTTGCACTTCCATTGCGTGAATGTCTTTCCATCTTTTGGCTTTCCTTATAGTACCTAAAAGCGAATCACAGATTTTACGGTATGAATCAATGACTATTCTTTCCAAGTGCCCATTGATTCGTTCCAATTGCTCCAAAACATAATTTTTCCTATCCAATATATCATCTACGGAATAAATATTAACCAAATGTGTCAATGAATCACGAAATTGAGTCATATAGACAACAAAATTCCTCAACTCTAGTTGTTCAAGGTAAATTATATTTGCAGATGCAATAGTGTATTTTTCGCACACAACTTCCTTTATGAGATTGTGCAACTCTTCGCGTGTTGTATAATCCATCTGTCTGCTACCTAATTTTTTTCACTATTGCATCAAAGTGAGGAGTTTTTATATCTTTTTCAGCCTGTTTCATTGTTTTTGGGTATGATTCTTGCAAATTATATCCAAATCCGACTCCTATGTAATCAAGTTTGTCGTGATTGGGAAATGAAAAAGATTCTTTTTCCATTTCGACCCTGACAGTGTTCAAGGTTTCTTTGTATGACTTCATATCATCCTCCAACAATGAGTATAACAAATGTCTATATATTTTAATACGTTTTTAAATATATGTAAAGTTTTTTTGAGAAATATTCCATTTTTCCGTCCGAAACCTCACTCAAAATTAATCAACTTCGTACACGATTGCAAGCAAGTTTTCGTGGTCGTTTCAAGTATGTGCACTTTCCGTCACAGCATCTGCGCGCAGATTTTTTCGATTTCGCCGCTGAGCCGGGCGACGAGCGTGTCCGCAAGCGACGCGCCGTAGCGTTTTTTGAACGACGCGCCAATGTTCGCGGGGCAGGAATTTTTTGAGAAGAGAATCTCCGGCTCGACTTTCAGGAACGACGCGATTTCGTCGATGACCTGCGGCGGCGGGAACGAAACGCCGCCTTCAATGCTGTTTATGTAATTGTAGCCTTTGTTCAGCAGCACCGACAAATCTTTCTGCGAAAATCCCGCCTGCTTCCGGTAGAATTTCAGGTTCTCGATGAATGTTTCCTGCAACGACATACGTCTATATAAGACCATTTTCCCCGTTTAAAAACATTGTTTTAATGAATTATTATCGTATTTATAATTGAATTTCGATAAAATAATGTATATAATTCGCTAAAACAGTGTGATTTCCGTTGTTTTTATATATTTTTCGACAAAACGATGTTGTTAAGGATTGTAGTATGACAAAACAAATCAGTGCGGACAGGGCAATCCGCGACTCGCAATTTGAGCTGCTGCGGATTCTGGCAATGCTGATGATTGTCGCAAGCCATGCGACGCAACATTCGTTGGCGGGCGGGTGGTCGCTCCTCGTGCAGCCGATGGGCGTGAACACGGCGGCGACCTATCTCATGGGCACGTACGGACAGCTCGGCGTATGCCTGTTCGTCATCATCTCAAGCTGGTTTCTGTGCGGAAAAAGCGGCATCCGCGCGGAAAAAATCGTGCGCCTGTATGCGCAGACCATGCTGTGCGACCTCGCGATTTTTGCGCTCGTGAAAATCGGCGGATTCGAGCCGGCCGGCAGAAAGGAACTGGCAAAGGCGCTGCTCACTCCGGCCTGGGGCGGCTACTGGTTCATCAGGACATATCTTTTGTTCTATATGATTGTGCCATTCTTGCAGCAGTACGTACAGGGCGCGGACGAACGGACGCACGGAAGGCTCACGCTCGTTCTGGTCGCGGCGATTCCGACGCTGCATTTCTTTTTTCCCACGGGCGGCGAATTCGGGCTTGTCGGCGATTTTGTCTGCATCTTCGTCGCCGTCTCGTACCTGAAGCGGCGGGAAGGCAACTTCCTTGAGCGGCACTGCCTCGCGGCGTTTATCGGGCTGCTTGCCCTCATGCAGGTCGCGCTGTTCGCCGTGCATTTCCTGTGCGGAAAATGCGGAATCGGCGCGGAGCTGGAAAAACGGATTCTGCTGCATATATTCGCGAGCCGACACATTTTCGTGATGACGCTCGCGATGAGCCTGTTCTATGTCTTCAAGCGATACGTGCGGATCGGACGGTCGCGCCTTATCAACGCAATTGCGGGGACGACGTTCGGCGTGTATATTCTCCACGAAAACCCGCTGTTCCATGCTTATGGCGAAAACGGTCTGAGCGAAACCTCGCTCCTGTTCGAGCGGTGGCTGCATGTCGGGGCGCATTTTGAGGGCGACACGTTCTATCCGCTGTACTTTGCCGCGTGCGTGATCGGCGTGTTCGCGGTCTGTTCCGCGCTGGAATTCCTGCGCCAAGTTTTATGCCGCGCCGTGGAACACGCTGTGAAGAAGATACAGCGAAGATGACAGCCATTGCACCGCAATGTTTGGCGATATACGGAATGCCGCGCTTTTGTTTTTCGCGCGAGGGATGCGGAGGGCGCGTAGCGGTTGCCGCAAGGCAACGGAGCCGCGTAAGACGGCGAACCCCAGAGCAAGCCCGGTTCTGTCCGCGTCGCTACGCGGACAGAACGCGCCCTGATGATAGTTCGAAAAATTTTATCAAAATTCCCCTTTCCCCTTCCTCATCCCCCTCCGCAGCATCGCAAACACCCCGTACCCGCCGAACACGGCGAGGGTTTTGTCCACGAGGTTCACGGGAATGCTGATGAGCGTTGACGAGGCTGGCATGGGGACGTTCTGCGTCATCAAAGGATAGAGCAGCATGTTGACGGCGTGATTTTCAAGGATGTGTTTTGTTCGGCTGATGATTGCGGCGTAAAACAGTCCGCCTTCAAAGCTGATGGCAAGCGCGAGGACGATTCCCAAAATCAAAAGGCGCAGCGGATTTGAGCCGCCGCGTTCCGACGTACCGGCCGCGCTTTTTCGGAACAGCATGAGGCGCACGCAAATCACTACGGTCAGGCTGCAAAGAAAGAAAACCATGTTCGGTAGGTATTGCGGCGAAGTCTGTCCGTGCACCGCAAACTTAATGACGTGGAACGAAACTGCGGCGACGATTCCGCCCGCCCAGCCGAAGCACGAAGCCGCCACCGTGAACAGCGTGTCCATAAAAAGCGGCAGTTTCAGCGCGATTGCCGCCGAACAAAAAAGCAGGTTCAGAACGCCTGCGGCAAGCCCGATTGCGCATTGCGCGGGAATGTTCCGCGTTTTCAAAGAATCAAATTTCGTCGAATTCGCCTGCGCTTTCTGTTTTACCCCCCCCATCCATTCATCCATCATATCATGCGCTGCGGAATTTTCGGTTTGGCTTTCGTTCTGGCTTTTTTGTTGGAACAGCGTTTTTTTCAAAAGTGCGAAAATCCCGTACCCGCCGAACACGGCGATGGTTTTGTCCACGAGATTCACAGGGATGCTTGCGAGCGGCGAGGCTATGAGCATCGGGATGTTTTTCGTCACGAACGTGTATATCAGGCTGCTCACCGCGCGGTTTCCTATAATATTTGCGCTCACGCGGTTGCTTTGGACGAGCATGACATAGAACAGTCCGCCTTCCAGACTGATGATGAACGCGAGGACGATGCTCAAAAAAAGCATGTCAAGCGGATTCGCTCTGTCGGCATTCTGCGGCTTTCGGAAAAGCACAATTCGCACGCCCGCCACTATGGTGAGGCTGCAAAAAAAGTAGAGCAGATTCGGAATGTCTTTCGGCACGGAATATCCGTCCGACAAAAATCCGATGATATGGCTTGCGACTGCGGCGATGATTCCGCCCGCCCAGCCGAAACACGAAGCCGTCACCGTGAAAAGCGTGTCCATAAAAAGCGGCACGTGCAATCTGATTGCCGTTGAAGAAAGCAGCAGGTTCAAAAAGCCCGCGACAATTCCCGCCGCGCATTGCGCGAAAATGTTTCGTGCTTTCAAAGCATTACATTCCGTCATATTCGTCCGCATTTTCTATACCCCCCCCCATTCCGGGTATCAGGCGAATCGGGATTTCCAGCTTGACTTCCGTGCCGCCCTCTTCGCTCGAATTGATGGACAGCTGCGCGCCCACCAGTTCCGCGCGGCTTTTCATGCCGGAAATGCCGAACGTCCGCCGCGCTTTCGCCGTGCCCTGCGAGAAGCCCGTCCCGTCGTCCGTCACGAACAGCGAGATTTTTTCGTCGGTCGCGTTGACGATGAGCGAGCATTCCGACGGGTGCGCGTGTTTCGCGGCATTCTGCAACGCTTCCTGCACGATGCGGTAGACGTGCAGTTTTTTGTCGGCGTCCAGCGCGGAAAGCCGTTCCGCCGCGCCATTGTCGATATGCCGCTTGCATGGAATGCCGGTGAGCCTGCGGTGGTTCGTGCAGAGCGTCTCCAGCGCGTCCGAAAAATTGCCGTCAAGTTCCGGGGGCGCGAGGTCCGAAATGGTCGCATACATGCCGGTCAGACTTTGCTGGCACAGCAGCGAGATTTTCTTTGCCAGCTCCGCGACTTCCTTCGGCACTCCGCTCAGGGTGTCGAACTGCTTGGAAAAAAGCGCCGTCGCGCGGATGTCCTGCGCCACCGTGTCGTGCAGCTCGCGGTACATTCTGCTTCGCTCGTTTTCCTGAATGCGGACGATCGTCTGCCCGTCCTTCATTTTCTGTTTGAGATCCGCCATGGCTTTTTGCCGGCGAACGTACACGATGATTGCCGCGCCGATTCCCGCCGCCACTGCCGAAAAGATGATGACGAGCATTGAGAACAGGGAGCTTGTCGCGTTGGTTGCTTCGGTTTCGTACCGCGCCACCGTGACGACCAAAGACTGGAGCGCGGCGAACGACTGTTCCGCACGGCTTTTCGCCTCGTCTGCGGAAAGCCGCCCTTCGGAAAATTGCTGCCGGTGTGATTCCGCCGCATCGCGCAGATTTTTTACCGCGTCGTAGAGATTGCCCATCGTGTTCATATTTTTCTCTGCGGCAGAATCCTGCCACGAACGCCCGGCCGCCATTCTCTGCGGATTGTCGCGCTGGCTGTCGATGTACTTGAAGCGGTCGCTTTGCATGAGCGCGTCCAAGTACGCGACCAAATCGCCGAGCGCGGTCGCATATTCGCCGCCGTCAAAATTCCCGCCGCTTTCCGCCCGACGCGCCGCCTCCGCGAATTCGTCCCAAGCGTCATACAACGACGGCGCGGCGCAGAACGCCCACAGCGGAATGAGAAACAAGATTGCGACGGCGGCAAACGTTTTTTTCATGCGGAGACAGTATAGCACATTTTCGGGGAACGTGGGAGGGGGTGCGAGGCGAGGGATTTTGCGCAGGGGGTGTTGAATTGTATGCTAAGTATTTCTTTAACACAAACGTATGAAA
>CAMWTK010000034.1 GCA_947177175.1 uncultured Treponema sp. | reverse complement strand
CAAAGGCAGAGAATATAAAATCAGCTTTGAACAGTGCGAAACAGAATACAAAAACGCCTACGATTATTGAGTTTATCATAGACAGAGAAGTCAATGTCATGCCGATTGTTCCGCCGGGGAACTCCCTTAATGACATGATTTTGGAAAGAGAAGAAAGTGTGAGGAGACTTTCTAATTGCTCACAGCAAGGTCTGCTTCGCAAAGAAAGTCTAAGTCTAACACCGAGGATGAAAAAGAGATGGATTTGTTTATTTGTTGAAAATGAAATAGGTGTACTTGCCCGTATTTCGGGTTTGTTTTCCGGAAAGTCTTATAATCTGGACAGCTTGACAGTCGGAGTTACTGAGGACAGTACCATATCACGAATGACAATCAGTTTAACAAGTGATGACAGGACTTTTGAGCAGATAAAAAAACAGCTCGGCAGAAGTGTTGAGGTGATCAAAGTGGTAGATTATACAGATACACCTATCCACATGAAAGAAATCTTATTTGTTAAGGTAAATCATTGTACCGATGCAGACATAACAGAACTGTTTCGGATTTCAAAAGTGTTCGGAGTTGCAATTATTGACTATGATGGCACTACCGTCCTTTTGGAATGTACCCAGACAGAAAACAGGAATAATGATTTAATATCCTTGCTGAAAAGAAGATTTGTAAACAGGATTGAGATTGTACGGGGCGGGAGCGTCGCGGTTGAAGCTGTTAGTATCTCGGAAAGATGACTAATGCTCATTATTGCTGGTCGGCAATTATACCCATCATTCTGTTCTGAGAACGATTCTTCCCAAAGAACTGACAGCATAGCGTGTGTAACCGGGATTGGTTAAGCATCGCCATTCTTCGGAAGTGTTAGGTTTCTCGGCATCTATCTCTTCATCAGCATTTTTATTGTATTTCTTTTCGGCTTCATATTTATTGAATGCTTTTTTTCATACCCATGCAATCTATCTTTGTATATTTTCTCTATACGTTTCTCCTAGCCTAATTTTTGGTTTTCGCCTCTATACCACGTTTCTTCCCATAACTGTTCGTAAGCGTACGTGAATTCCTCATCATTAAAATAAAAACTAGAATTTTCTATAATTTTTTCTCTGTTCGTTTACGTATACAAATTTATAAATATACTTATATCTTTGTCAATTGATTCGTGCAGATGGTTTGTTAACTTGTTTCATTTCCCCTGAATTTATTCTTCTTCCCGCACGATGAAAATCGGGCGGGATTTTACTTCGGTGTAGATGCGCGAAATATAAAGTCCCATTATTCCGATTACTGAAAGTTGAATACCTGCCACAAATATCATTATGCAGACCATGCTTGCCCAGCCTTGAACCTCGTCTCCCCAAAATGTTTTTCTGATGATTATGAACATCAAAAAAATGAATGAAATAAAGATTGATAAAATGCCGAGCAGTGCTGCCAAAACCAAAGGTTTTGTTGAAAATCCGATTATGCCGTCGAGCGAATAGACAAAAAGACTCCAAAACGACCATTTTGTTTTTCCTGCTGTGCGCTCGATGTTTTCGTAGCTGAACCATTTTGTATTGAATCCGACCCACGGAAAAATTCCTTTTGAAAAACGATTTTTTTCTTTCAAACTCAATACGGCGTTTTTGTATTTTTCGCTCATCACGCGAAAATCTCTCGCGCCGTCTACCACGTCAACATTGCTCAAGTTTTTCATTATTTTATAAAATTTTTTTGCGAAAAAGGAACGAATTTTCGGCTCGTTTTTTCTAGTGGAACGCCTTGTAGCCGCGCAATCAAAGCCTCCTTTTTTTACCGCGTCGAGCATCACAGGAATGAGCGAAGGTGGATCTTGCAAGTCTGCGTCAAGCGTAGCCGTGTAAGTGCCGCGCGCCTTTAACAGTCCTGCATACAACGCGCTTTCTTTTCCGAAATTCCTGCTGAAACTTACGAAATGCACTCGTGTGTCTTTTTTGCGCAAATTTTTTATTTCTTCCAAAGTTTTGTCAGACGAACCGTCATCCACAAAAACAAATTCCGCGCGATTCTTCAAATTCATTTTTTCCAAAATCATACAAGCTTCTTTATAAAAAATTCCCACGCTTTCTTCTTCGTTGTAGCACGGAACGACGAGCGAAAACTCCGGCGGATTTTCCATGCGAGTCGCATTATCTTCCGAAACTTCATCGTAAATTCCAACTTTCATTTTCTGTCCTTGTCTAGAAAGATACTGATAGTTTACCCCCCCCCATTAAGTTTTGTCAAGAGGTTTTGAAAAAAATCGAATTGTTTTTATTGGCTGTGAAAAAATTTTAGAAAAACCAACTTGTGCGCTCAAAGCTAAATTTTTGAAAAAATCATCTTTATTAAAAATCTAGCCTTTAAAAACCAAATTCATTTGCACCGTTTTCTGCGCGTATTCTTTCATCCAATTTTTTATCGGCGAATTCCATTCGGCGGAATTTTTTCCTTGCTTCGTAAAATCGTGCGAAAATGTCTTTCATATAATTCACGGTCTCTTCGCGCGCGCTTTCCGAAATGTTATCGCGCGTGTGAACATATCTGCGCCTTCCTTTCTCCCTCGGTCAATTGAAATTGCCGGGGAAAAATGGTATACTGTATGCCAGTATCATTTTTGGCGCGGTCGCCACGGCGGGGTCGCGCGGGGGGTTGTATGAAGA
The DNA here is from genome assembly GCA_947177175.1 of uncultured Treponema sp. GTDB lineage: Bacteria > Spirochaetota > Spirochaetia > Treponematales > Treponemataceae > Treponema_D. The sequence goes on along the minus strand of CAMWTK010000034.1, from coordinate 20,187 downwards.
TAAGCGGCGCACGCGTTGTCGTTGAGTGTTTGATTGAGCAGGGCGTTCATACGGTGTTCGGGTATCCGGGCGGCACTATTCTGAATATTTATGACGAGCTATACCTGTGCAGCGACCGCATCCGCCACATTCTGACGGCACATGAGCAGGGCGCGGCGCACGCGGCGGACGGTTTCGCGCGTTCGACGGGGAGCGTTGGCGTGGTGATGGCGACGAGCGGGCCGGGCGCGACGAATTTGGTCACCGGCATTGCGACGGCGTACATGGACAGCGTGCCGCTGGTGGCGATTACCTGCAATGTGGGAACGCCGCTTCTGGGCAAGGACAGTTTTCAGGAAGTGGACATTGCGGGCATCACCATGCCCATAACCAAGCACAACTACATTGTCCGCGACCCCAAAAAACTCGCGGCGACGATCCGCGAGGCGTTCTTGATCGCAAAGTCGGGGCGCCCCGGTCCGGTGCTGATCGATATTCCCAAGGACGTGACGGCGGCGGTGATTGACTACGCTCCGGCAGAGCCGACGGCGGCGACCAAGGAATCGGTTGCGGCGCAGAAGGCGAGCCTGCGCAGGATCGTGAAGACGGCCGAGCCGACGGACGACGACATCAGGGCGGCGGCGGATCTGATCAACGCGGCGGAGCGTCCGCTCATCTATTGCGGCGGCGGCGTAATCATCAGCAGCGCGGAAAAAGAGCTGCTTGACATGGCGCACAAGGCGCAGATTCCTGTGTGCGTCACGCTGATGGGAAAATCGGCGTTCCCGACGGCCGACCCGCTGTGCACGGGCATGGTCGGCATGCACGGCACGAAAGCATCCAACCTTGCCGTGGGCAAGTGCGACCTGCTCATTGCGGTCGGCGCGCGTTTCAGCGACCGCGTGACGAGCGATGCCAAACGGTTCGCCAAGAACAGCAAGGTGCTGCACATCGACATCGACCCGGCGGAAATCGACAAGAACGTCAAGACGAGCGCGTCCGTCATCGGCAACATCAAGGAGACGCTCGCCCGTCTGGTCGGCATGGTAGAAAAAAAGGACGCGGGAAAATGGCACGATCAGATTGCCGAATGGAAGCAGCTTGTCCCTCCCAGCTGGATGAGCGCGAAAAACATGCATCCGCGCGTCATCTGCGAGTACGTCCATGAAAAACTGGGCGACGACGCGATTATCACGACGGAAGTCGGGCAGCACCAGATGTGGGTGGCGCAGTTCTATCCGTTTGCCAAGCCGCGCACGTTCATCACGTCGGGCGGTTTGGGGACGATGGGCTTTGGCACGGGCGCGGCAATCGGTGCGCAGGTGGCGAACCCCGGCGCATACGTCGTGCATTTTGCGGGCGACGGATCGTTCCGCATGAATTGCAACGAGCTGGCGACGATCAACCATTACAATTTGCCGGTCATCATCATCGTGCTGAACAACGGGACGCTGGGCATGGTGCGCCAGTGGCAGAATCTGTTCTACGGGCAGCGGTACAGCCAGACGACGCTCGACTTCGGTCCCGATTTCGTCAAGCTTGCCGAGGCATACGCGATCCGCGGCTACCGCGCAAAGGACGAAAGCGAATTCAAGGCGGCGTTTGATGACGCGATCCGTGAGCGGCGGAGCGCGCTGATTGAGTGCCGGATTGACTTGGACGAAATGGTGCTGCCCATGGTTCCCGGCGGAAAGCCCGTGGACGACCCGATTATGGAGGTGTAGCATGGTGGAAAACGGCAGCCACGGCACGATGACCGGCGACAACCATGCCGCGCTCTGGCACGGGCGTTTTGCGGAGGGACCGGACGCGGCGGCGGTGGCGTTTGAGACTTCGATACACGTGGACGAGCGCATGGCGTTGGACGATATTGCGGGCAGCAAGGCGCATGCGGCAATGCTCGCGCGGCAGGGCATTATCAGCGCGGCGGAGAACGATGCCATACAGGGCGGACTGGATACGATTGCGCGGGATCTGCGGGAAGGGACGCTTTCGGTCGATTATAGTGCGGAGGACATCCATTCGTTCGTGGAGGCGACGCTGACGGATCGGATCGGCGAGGCGGGCAAGAAAGTCCACACGGGACGCAGCCGCAACGATCAGATTGCCCTTGACGAACGCCTGTACCTGCGCCGCGCCGTTCCCGACTTGCAGAAAGCGGTGCGCTCGCTCATCAAAACGCTTGCCGACATTGCGGCGGCGCATACGGAAACCTTGCTTTCGGGCTACACGCACATGCAGCGCGCGCAGCCGGTCACGCTGGCGCATCATCTGTGCGCCTGGGCATGGCCGTTGGTGCGCGACTGCGAACGGCTTTCCGATTCGCTGAGGCGCATTGCAAAAAGTCCGCTCGGTAGCGGCGCGCTCGCGGGGTCTGACCTGCCGCTTGATCGCGAATTCGTCGCGGAGACGCTCGGCTTTGACGGTGTGACGGAGAATTCGCTCGACGGCGTTTCCGACCGCGACTACTGCATTGAGTTCGCGGCGGATTTCGCGCTCTTGCAGATGCATTTGAGCCGCATGAGCGAAGAAATCGTGCTGTGGGCGACGGCGGAGTTCGGCTTTGTCGATCTGAGCGAGAAATGGTCCACGGGCAGCTCGATTATGCCGCAGAAAAAAAACCCCGACTTTGCGGAGCTTATCCGCGGGCGCACGGGAAAAGTCTACGGCGATTTGGTCTCCCTGCTGGTGATGATGAAAGGGCTGCCGCTTGCATACGACAAGGATATGCAGGAGGACAAGCAGAGCCTGTTCGAGGCGTATGATACGGTGCGCGATAACGTGGTCGTCTTTGAGGCGATGATTGCAACCGCGCGGTGGAACACGCAGCGGATGGCGGCGAGCTGCGACGGCGGTTTTGCCAATGCGACCGACGTGGCGGACTATCTGGTGCGCAAGGGGCTGCCGTTCCGTACCGCGCACGGCGTTGCCGCGCAGGCAGTGCGGCTGTGCATTGCGCGCGGGCTTGGCGCGATTGAGGACTTGCCGCTTGCCGACTTGCAGGCGATTTCGCCGCTGTTCGGGGCGGACATCTTCGCGCAGATTACGCCGCGCGCTTGCGTGGAGGCGCGTTCCGTGACGGGCGGACCTGCCAAGACGCGGGTGGAAGCACAGATTGCGGCGTTGCGCGCGTTTGCGGCGGCGGAATAGGACACTATCGGGCGTTTCTGCGCGGGCGTGGCGGACGACCCGCAGAAAACGCCCGATTTTTCCTCAACTTGCGCCCCGCATCTTCCGACAATCAGAGTATGAGCAGTTTTACGGATTCGGTAGACTTATTGCACCGCGCGATGAACGTGCACCAGTTGCGCTATCAGGTGTCTGCGGACAATATCGCCAACGCAGGAACGCCCGGCTTCAAGCGGCAGGTCGTCAACTTTGAGAGCGAGTTGCAGCGGGCATTCGAGAGCGAGGCGGACAAAGGCCGGCAGGTTCAGCTGACGCGCACGGACAGCCGCCATTTTTCGTTGGGCGAACCGTATGACTGGCGCGAGGTTGAGCCGCGCCGCGTGACCGACTGGGCGACGACCGCCGAGGCGAACGGCAGCAATGTCGATGCCGAGTACGAGGCGATGAACATCTTGAAATTGCAGATGAGCTATCGTCTGCTGACGCAGGTGCAGAGTTTTGAATTCAGCCAGCTGCGGACGGCAATGCGCAAATAGGTGAGGTGAGAGTATGGGAATGTTTACGAGCCTGAACATTGCGGCGACCGGCATGAGCGTCGAGCGTCTGCGCACTGACGTGATTTCAAACAATATCGCCAATGCGTCCACTACGCGCACGCCGGAGGGCGGACCGTTCAAGAAGTCGCTGGTCGTCCTTGAGCCTATCGCGTCCGAGCATCCCGTGTGGCGCACGCCGTTCGTTGCTGCCGATCAGGACAACGGTCCGGGGCAGGGCGTTCGCGTCAAGCAGATTATCAAGGATTCGTCGGAAGGCCCGTTGCGCTGGGATCCTGACAACCCGGACGCGTATCAGAGCGGCCCGCACAAAGGCTACGTGGAGATGCCCAACGTGAACATCGTGAACGAAATGGTCAACCTGATTTCGGCGAGCCGCGCCTACGAGGCGAACGGGACGGTCGTGCAGGGCGCAAAGGATATGTTCAGCGCGGCGCTTGAGATCGGCAAGGCATAAGCAAGATAAAAGGGAACGGCTTGGCGTATGCCGGGCAGGGGGACGACGATGAAAATACAGGCAATGCCGCTGATGTCGGCACCGGAAATGCAGCGCAGCGATGCGGCGCACGTGGGGACTGCCCCGCTTACGGACCTGACCGCGCGGAATGCGGAATCGGCGCGGTCGGCAAAGAAGACGGGCGCGTTTGAGTCGTATCTGCTGGAGGCCGTGAGCACGGTGAACGCCCAGCAGCTGGACGTGGACAATCTGACGAAGCAGTACATCACCGACCCGGATTCCGTGAACGTGGAGGACATCACCACGGCAATGGCGAAGGCGCAGATGTCGCTTTCGCTCGCGCAGACGGTGATCGACCGCATTACGACCGGCTGGAATGAGCTTTCTACGACGCGGTAGGGCTTTTTCCCGGCAAAATAAGTCGTTAGGGCTTTGCAAATTTCGCATTATGTAGTAAACTATATGCGATATATTAGTGGTTTTTCGTTCACGGGAGGGGTCAGATGAACGAATGGCTCAAAAAGTTTTCGGCCAGCGCAAAGGAACGGTGGGCAAAGTGGTCTGTCGTCCAAAGAATCATCCTTATTGCAATCGTCGTCGCCGTCATCGTGGCGATTATTTTTGCGGGCAAGTTTTCGGCAAAGCCGACGACCGTCCCGCTGTTCAACGCCGCGATTACCGATCAGGCGACGCTCGACAATATCCTCTTCCGGCTCGATGAGGGCAACGTCAAGGCGACGAGCGCGAACGGCTTCATCTATGTTGACGACGAGCGGACGGCGCGAAAATGGCGCGCGACCTTGCTTTCGGAAGACCTTGTGCCGGGGTCAATGGACGCCTGGTCGCTGTTCGACACGACGAGTTGGTCAACGACCGACTTTGAGCGCAACGTGAATTTGCAGCGTTCGGTCACGCGCATGGTCAAGGAGCATATCGAATCCTTGGACGACGTGGCGAGCGCGGACGTGGTGATTACGCCGAAGAAAGACGCGGTGTTCCGCGAGGACGAGGAGCCTGCCAAGGCATCGGTCATTCTGACGTTCCGTCCCGGCGCGAACGTTGCCGCCGGATCAAAAAAAGTGCAGGGCATTCAGAACATTCTGCTGCGCGCGATTGCGGGCATGGTGAGCGCGGACAACGTGATTATCACCGACAGCAACGGCACGGTACTCAACGATTTTGACAGCCTTGCGGAAATGGAGCGGCTGACCGTCATCCAAAAACAGCAGAAAGAGATTGCCCGCCTTGAGACGGAACTCCGCGCGAAAGTGCTTTCCGCACTGCGCCGCACGTTCAGCGACGACCGTGTGCGCGATTTGAACGTCAATTTGCAGATGGATATGTCCGAGGTGACCCGCGAGCAGACGATCCATACGCCGTTTGAGCGCCGGGCGCGTACGCCGGGCTTGCCGTATGACGATTCCGAGTACGTTGATTCGGTGGCGCTCGCGACGCAGGCAATCGACAAGGAATTTACGGGCACGGGCTATAATCCTGAAGGACCTGCCGGCGTGGAGGGACAGAATCCGCCCGTTATGAGCGATATGTCCAACATGATCGGCAAGACGACCGAGCGCGCGACCACGACGAACTATGCCATTAATACCGAACGCCGCGTGACGGTGGTCAGCCCGGAGCAGGGGCGGCGCACGGTTTCTGTCAACATCGACGGCAAGTGGCGGGTCGTGTACGGCAAAGGGCACGTGCCGGTCCTGAACGAGGACGGCACGGGCATTGAGCGGAAGTATGACCCGCTTTCCGAGGATGATTTGGAGAACGCGCGCTCGCTTATCCGCGATGCGATCGGCTATGACGCGACCCGCGGCGACAGTGTGACGGTGACGAACATCATGTTTGACCGCGAGGCGGAATTTGAGGCGAAGGACGACGCGTATTTTGCGAAACAGCGGCGCAACCGCACGATTATGATTGCGCTGGTGGGCGTTGCCGCTATTCTGATAGCGTTCATTCTTTTCCGCTTTATCAGCCGCGAGTTGGAACGCCGCCGCCGCCTGCGCGAAGAGGAGATGCTGCGCCGTCAGCAGGCAGAGCGCGAGAAGGCGCTGTGGGACGCGCGGCAGGAAGGCATGGAAGTCACCATGTCCGTGGAAGAGCGCAAGCGCGCTGAGCTGCTGGAGACGGCAATTGCCATGTCAAAAGAGCATCCCGAGGACGTGGCGATGCTGCTCCGCACCTGGATGATGGAGGAATAGTATGGCAAACGAACCTTTTCAGATGGTCACCGGACAGTACCGTCGTCCTCTTTCGGGAAAAGAAAAAGCGGCGATTCTGTTGGGCGAGCTTGGCGGCAGTGCGGAGGGCATTTTTGAGCATCTGACCGATGCTGAAGTCAAGAAACTGCGCAAGGCAATGCGTTCATTGGGAAAAAAAGTGAACTGGGCGGACGAGACCGACGTACTTGCCGAGGCGAACGAATGGGGCGTGCGCAAGGGCATCGCCAAGCCCGTGCACAGCGACGCGGAGATTGCCGCGCTCGTCAAGACGGCGGAACGGAAAGAGAAAGAAAACGAATTCAGAACTATGTTCTTGCAGAATCCTGACGCGATAGCGAATGCGCTGGGCGCATGGCTCAAGGAGGACAAGTAAATGCCAGACGCAAAACCGGGCAGCCTCAAGCCCGCCGGCGGCGGAAAAAAAGGCAACAAAGATTATAAGAATCTCACCGGGCGGCAGAAAGCGGCTATCTTCCTTGTTTCGGTTGGCTCTGACGTTTCTGCGGAGGTGATGAAGCACCTGCGCGAGGACGAGGTGGAGACGCTCACCTTTGAGATCGCGCGCCTGGAAACCGTTGACGCGGAATTCAAGGATCAGGTGCTGGAGGAATTCCAGGACCTGATGAACGCGCAGAACTTCATCACGACGGGCGGCATTGATTACGCGCGCGAACTGCTGGAAAAATCGCTCGGATCGCAGAAGGCAATCGATATTATCAACCGGCTCACGTCCAGCTTGCAGGTGCGTCCGTTCGACTTTATCCGCCGTACCGACCCGGCGCATCTGCTCAACTTTATTCAGACCGAATATCCGCAGACGATCGCGCTGATTTTGGCATATCTGGAGCCGAGCAAGGCGGCGGTTATTTTGCAGAACCTGCCGGTCGAAATCCAGCCGGAAGTGTCGCGCCGCCTGGCGACCATGGACCGAACCTCGCCGGACGTTCTGCGCGAGGTTGAGCGCGTGTTGGAGAAGAAACTTTCTACGCTGTCAAGCGAGGACTACACGGCGGCGGGCGGCGTTGAGGCAATCGTCGAAATCCTCAACCTGGTCGATCGTTCGTCCGAAAAGTCTATCATCGAAAGCTTGGAAGAGGAAGATCCCGACTTGGCGGAAGAAATCAAGAAGCGTATGTTCGTGTTCGAGGACATCGTTATGCTGGACGACCGCGCGATTCAGAAAGTGCTGCGCGAGGTGGACACGCAAGAGTTGTCGAAGGCCCTCAAATCGGTCGATACAGAAGTGCAGGACAAAATTTTCCGCAATATGTCAAAACGCGCGGCATCCATGCTCAAAGAGGACATGGAATTTATGGGACCCGTGCGCCTGAAGGACGTGGAAGAGGCGCAGCAGAAAATCGTCTCGACGATCCGTCGTTTGGAAGATGCGGGCGAAATCGTTATCGCGCGTTCCGGCGAAGACGAGCTCGTGGTGTAGCTAGGAGTGTGGCATGGCAAGAAGACAGGTTTTTACGCCGGGTGAGGTGAAGAAAAAGGATGACAAATTCGAGCTGCGGCTGCTGCACGAGTATGCGAGGCCGGTGGTCGAAGAGGTCGTCGAAGAAACGCCTGTCTACACGGGACCGACCGTCGAGGAGCTGCAAAAGGAAGCCGACGATTTCAAGGCAAAATGGGAGACCGAAAAACAGCAGATGCTGGCGGCTGCCCAGGCGGATGCCGACAGCATTGTCGAGCGCGCGAAAGAAGCGGCGTTCAACGAGGTGAAGAATCAGACCGACCATGCGCAGGAAGTGAAAGCCCAGGCGGAGCGCGAGGCGGCGGACATCGTGCAGAAGGCAAAGGATGAGGCCGCGCAGATTATTGCGGACGCGCAGGCACAGCAGGATGCCCTGGCGGAGCGGTCGCAGAAAGACGGCTACGAGCAGGGGCGCACCGAGGGCTACGATGAGGGCAAGGCGGAAGTCGGGCGGCTGATTGAGCGCACACATGCCATTTTGGACGAAGTTATTTCCCGCCGCGAGGAAATCCTGCGCAGCACGGAACAGCAGATTGTGGAGCTGGTCATTCTGATGACGCGGAAAGTGGTCAAGTTGCTGAGCGAAAGCCAGAAAAACGTGGTGATGGCGAACGTGCTTGAGGCGCTGAAGAAAGTGCGCGGCCGCGGCAAGGTGAATATTCGGGTCAACCTTGCCGACCTCAAGCTGACGACCGAGCACGCGCAGAATTTCGTGCGACAGTTTGAGGGCGTTGAGGGCGTTTCCGTGTACGAGGATTCTTCCGTGGACAAGGGCGGCTGCGTCGTGGAGACTGACTTCGGCGCAATCGACGCGCGCATCGCAAGCCAGCTCGGCGAGCTGGAATCAAAAGTGCTGGAGATTTCTCCCGTCAAGACGCTGAACAAAGGCGGCGGTTCGTCTGCATAGCGCAATGCAAGGGTGGGGGCAGATGGAATCTTTTTTTACGAAATATCTGGATACGGTTAAACAAACCGAGACCATTCTCTATACCGGGGCGGTGACTGCGGTCAAGGGGCTGATGATTGAGAGCATCGGCCCGCGTTCCATGATTGGCGAGCTGTGCGACATCCGGCTGCCCGACGGGACTTCCGTAGCGGCGGAGGTGATGGGGCTTGCCGGGGCAACCGTCAAATTGATGGCGTATGGCGACACGAAAGGCATTGTCGTGGGCTGCGAGGTGGTGGCGAGCGGGCACGTCCTGCAAGTTCCCGTGGGCGATTCCCTGCTCGGCAGGGTGATTGACGCGACGGGAAAGCCGATTGACGGCAAAGGTCCGCTCGGCGCGACGGCGTACTACCCGGTTCTTGCCGACCCGCCCAATCCGATGGCGCGGCAGCCGATTGACCGCCGCATGGTGACGGGCGTGCGCGTCATCGATGCGCTGTTGACCTGCGGCAAAGGACAGCGGCTGGGCATTTTTGCGGGCAGCGGCGTGGGAAAATCGACGCTGCTTTCGATGATTGCGCGCAACACGAGCGCGGACATCAACGTGATTGGCTTGATCGGCGAGCGCGGGCGCGAGGTGATGGATTTTATCAACCGTGATTTGGGCGAGGCGGGCATGGCGCGCTCGGTGGTGGTGGTCGCCACGAGCGACACGCCCTCGATTGCGCGTTTGCGCGCCGCCTACGTGACGACCGCCGTCGCCGAATATTTCCGCGATCAGGGCAAGGATGTCATGCTCATGATGGACAACATGACGCGCTTTGCCCACGCGCAGCGCGAAATCGGCTTGTCTACGGGCGAGGCTCCTGCCCAGCGCGGGTATCCGCCGAGCGTGTTCGATTTGATTCCGAAACTGTTGGAGCGCAGCGGCACGAGCGACAAGGGGACGATCACGGCATTCTACAACGTGCTCGTGGACGGCGACGACATGGACGAGCCGATTACCGACAAGGTGCGCGGAACGCTCGACGGGCATATCGTGCTGAGCCGGACGCTCGCTCAGGCGCGGCATTATCCGGCAATCGACGTGTTGCAGAGTATCAGCCGTCTTTCCAAGCGCGTGAGCGGCAAAGCGTCGGTCGCGGCGGCGAACAAAATCGCGCGGCTGGTCGCCCTGTACGCGCAGAACGCGGAGATGATCAATGCGGGCGTGTACCAGCAGGGCGCGAACGCCGACATTGACGAGGCGATTGCCAAGCACGAGGCGATTGAGGCTTTTTTGACGCAGGAAGAATACGAGCCGTGTCCGATTGCGGATACGCTGCAAAAACTTGCCGCCCTTGCCGAAACCGACATTCCCGAAAGCGAATACGACGAGCAGCCCGCGCTTGACCGCAAGACGACCGCACAGATGGTCAAGGCACTCGCGGAATCTGCGGCTGACGGAAATCCTGCCGGGCAGACGGCGTTATGAAAAAATTCTCGTTCAGTATGCAGAAAGTGCTTGATCTGCGCGAATTCGAGCGCAAGCAGGCGGAGGCAGATTTAGGTCGCGCGCTCGCCGCTGAGAACGCTCTCCGGCAGGCACTGGAACTGGTCGCGCAGCAGCATGTCAGCGCGGTCGCCGCCGCCGACAGCATGACCGACGTGCATGAGCTGTACGGCGTGAACCAGTATTTTGCCCTGCTTGCCCAGCGGAAAGAGCGGCTTCTGTGCGACCTTGCGCAGGCGCAGCTCGTGAGCGAGCAGAAACGCGAAGTCATGCGCGAGGCGATGAGAAAATGCAAGGTCTTGGAGCAGCTCCGGGAAAGCCGCCTTGCCGCCTGGAAAAAAGAACGGCTTTCGGAAGAGGAGCTGACCATTGACGACATCGTGACCTCGCGCTTTGAGCCTAGTATTTGAACATGCTCCCGCCGATAAATTCGCGCACGATAGACTGCCCGGGAACGTAATCCGCCGCCATCGGTGAGAACAAATCGAGAAACTGCAACAGACGCGACGCTTCGGCATATTCTTTCTGTTCGGGGGAGACGCAGCGGAGCAGCGGGTCGGCGTATACTTTGAGTACCGCAAGCTCATAGTCGAGCGCGGTGTTCAGCACGGCATCGGCGTTGTTCTGGAACGGGAAGATGTGCAGGTTCTCGCCTTTCTGCACGTTGTCCCACATGCTGATCGTTGCCGCCGCGCTTTTGCCGCGGAATTTCGCGTCGCGCACGATGCGGCGGATCAGGCGGTTGTCGCGCGATGGCACGCGGTTGTGGTCGTCGATGTTCAGCTGGGTCAGCGCGGAAAGATAGACTTTGAATTTGTATTCGTTCTTGATGAGCGGCGTGAGCCGGTCATTCAGCCCGTGGATGCCTTCCACGATGAGGATGTCGTGGGGGCGCAGTTTCATCGTCTTTCCCGTGTAGTAGGGCTGCCCCAGGTCGAAGTTGTACGACGGCACCTGAATTTCCTTGCCGGCAAAGAGATCGACCAGATTCTGGTTGAGCAGCGGGATGTCCAGCGCCTCAAGGCATTCGTAGTCGTAATTGCCGTTTTCGTCCTTGGGGTTGCGGTCGCGGCCGACATAATAGTTGTCCAGGCTGATGACGCGCGGCGTGTAGCCCAACGCCTGCAAATGGAGCGACAGTTTTTTTGCCGACGTCGTTTTTCCCGACGATGACGGCCCGGCAATCAGCACGACTTTGACGTTCCCGCGCGCATGGATCTGTCGCGCGGTTTCGGCGAAATGCTGCGCCTGGAACGTCTCCGTGATGTCCACGAAATCGTTGATTTTCCGCTTGGCAATCAGCTCGTTGAGCGCGGCGACCGACGTCACGTTGATTTGCTTTCCCCATGCCTTGTACGTCCGGTAAATCTGGAAGATTTTCGGGTGGTCGGTGAACGCGGGCAGCTCGTCCGGGGCTTTGGTGGTGGGGAACTGGAGCAGGAAGCCGTCCTGATAGGGCAGGAGCGCGAACGTTCTGATTTTTCCCGTGCGGTTGACGAGCGGACCGATGTTCATGTCGCAGTAGTCGCCCATCGTGTTGACGAGCAGCTGGTCGGGATTCACGTAGTCAAGGTGCTTGCGCGTTTCGGTCTGCCCGTTTTTTTCCAGCAGTGCCTTTGCCTGCGTGTAGGAGATGACGCGGGTCGTAATGGGCGTGTCGGCGGCGATGCTGGCGCGCATTTCTGCTTCGAGCGCGGCAATTCCCTCTTTTTTGACGGCCGTGTCCGACTCGAACGTGTAATAGTAGGCGTAGCCGAGGCTGTGCCCGATCGTCAGTCGGCGTTCGGGGTGCAGTTTGTGCGCCGCCGCCGCGAGCATAAAGCAGAGCGTGCGCCGGTATGCTTCAGAGCCGTGCTTTGAGTTGAAATAAATCGGCTCGACGTAAGAGTCGAACTGAATGGCGCTCGTGAGCGCGGTCACCTTGTTGTTCACCATCAGCGCGGCGAGTTTTTCCTCGCCGCCGTCAAATTCACCGGCCAGCGTCAGCGCGGCGACGTTCTGTTCTGCCGAAATCTTTTTTCCTGTCGAAAGCGTGAGCGTAATCATACGTCATTATATACCGGAACGGGCAGAAAAGAAAGCAAAATCTAGTCTTCGATGTCGGGAATGCGCTGCTTGAGCGCGGCCATGAACTGCTCGCCCGTAACGCCGGCGCGCAGGCAGGCAAAAATGCAGTTGTCGCCCGCGACCGTGCCCAGGATTTCGTCCATGTTCAGGCAGTCGAGCGCGTTCGACACGCTGTCCGCATGCCCGCCGAACGTCTTGATGACCACGATGTTCCCGCTCCAGTCGATGCTGACGTAGCCGCGCAGGAAGTCCTGCGCGAAAATCTGCGCGCTTTCCGACCGCTCGTCGTCGCCGGGGAGCGTGTAGATGTAGCCGCCGTTCCCGTCGCTCACTTTGCCGACTTTGAGCAGCTTGAGGTCGCGGCTGAGCGTCGCCTGGGTCACGTCGAATCCGTTCTTTTTCAGGCGCGTCAGCAGTTCGTCCTGATTCGCAATGCGGTTGTTCTTGATGAGCTGTTTGATTGCCTTGAGTCGGGCAAGACGGTCTTTCACGGTGAACCCCGGTGCATGAATATACGGTCAGTATGGATAAAAATACGGCGCGTGTCAAGGTTGCGATCTGCGCGGACGGTTTTGCGCCCCTTATAAGGGTACGCCATCGCACCCCTCTAAGGGTGAAGTGTCGCACCCCGGTAGGGGGTGATTGCCGCCCGCGCGGGAGTGGTGCGGTTTTCTGTCAAGTCGCCGCCGTAGGCACCGATATTCTGAATATGAATGAAGAGCAAAAAATCGAGGCGAAGCAGGAGCTGATCGCGGTAATGCAGAAAGAGAACACGCTGCTCGACGTTATTTTGGAGCAGCAGTCGGTGCTGCATGACTGCGTGGCAAAAAAGGACTGGGCGCACCTTGAGGACGCGATGACCAACTTGCAGGCGCTTTCCGATGAATTCGCGGAGCTTGAGGACGCGCGCACGGCGTTGAGCGGGGACGCTTCCCTTGCGTCGGACGCGGACTGCGCCCCCGTGCTGAGCGAGGTGCGCGGCAAGCTGCAAAAGTCGAAGATTGAGAACCACGCGCTCAACGAATATATCAAGACCACGCGCAAATTCCTGCAAGGCGTGTTCGATTCCGTCGTCCCGCAGCGCCGGAACACGCTCTATTCCCGCACGGGAAAAATCGTCCGTCCCGAACTGAGCGGCGTCACGCTCAACCGCGTATTTTAAGCGAATTCCCTCAAGTCGTCATTCCCGCGTTCCGACAATGAAAGCGGCGGACTGTTTTCCCGGTCGGCACGGAGGTTCGGAACATGGCGAATTCATTTGGAGCGATTGAACTTGGCAAGCGCAGTTTAATGGCGCACGCCCAGCAGATAAACACGGCGGGGCACAATATTTCCAATGCGGACACTGAAGGCTACACCCGGCAGCGCGTGCAGGTGAAGGCGTTTGACCCGATTTATCGCCCCGACCTGACGCGCGCGGAGACTCCCGGACAGATCGGGCAGGGAACGGCGATTGAGCAGGTTACCCGCCTGCGCGACGAGCTGCTCGACCAGCGCATCGTTGCGCAGGAAAACCAGGAAAGCTATTGGGCGACGCGCGAGAAATACTACGTCATGCTCGAGCAGATTTACAACGAGCCGAACGACGTGTCCGTCCGCACGAACATGGACCGCTTCTGGTCGGCGTGGCAGGAGCTGTCGGTGTTCCCGGACAACAAGGCGGCACGGCAGGCGGTGGTGACGCGCGGCGAGAGCCTGACGACATCGATTCATCAGCGTTTTGCGAGCCTTTCTGGCGTGGGCACGATGCTCAACGGCGACATCGAGGCGACCGTGCGGCAGGTGAACGACTTTGCCAATCAGATTGCCCGTATCAACAACGAGATCGTGCGCTCGGAGGCGATGGGCGACAATCCCAACGATTTGTATGACCGCCGCGACCTGCTCGTGGAGAAACTGGGCGCGCTCGCCAACATTACGACCGACCGCCGCGACGCGGACGAATTCATGGTGCATATTGACGGGCACGTCCTGGTGCAAGGCTCGGTCGCGCGTGGCCTCGACATCCGCGCGACGACCGACAACAACGGCTACAGCGAAGTTATTTGGAAAGACACGGGCAACCTCGCGGAGATTTCCGGCGGCACGCTCGGCGCGCTCATTGAGCTGCGCGACGTGGACGTGCGCGGCGAGATACAGTCGCTGAACACGATGACGATGAATTTTGCCGACCTGGTGAACGACGTGCACAAGGCGGGCATCGGCGCGAACGGCGTGACGGGGCTTGCGTTTTTCACGCAGTATCCGTTCGTGACCGACGTGAACGGCAACTATGACCGCAACGGCGACGGGCAGCTGGACACGTCGTATATTTTCCGCTTTACGGGCGCGAACGCGCTGCACGGGCAGGACAAGGTGGGCTTGGAAGGCGAGATGACGTTCAGCGGGAAGAGCGGCACCGTGACCGTGCCGTATTATGCCACCGACACGGTTGACGCGGTGGTCAACCGCATCAACGACAGCGACGGCGAGGTCAAGGCGTATCTTGACCGCGACAACCGCCTCGTGCTCAAGGCAACTACGGCGAGCGACCGGGAGAATCCCGATTTTGTCATCCGCCACATGGAGGACAGCGGTATGTTCCTGACCGGCTACGCGGGCATTCTGAACGATTCCGGCGCGGCGGGTGCGTATGACTTTGCGCAGGCGGACGCGGTGAACGCGCTCGTGGCTGACGCGGGCTTTTCGGTCGCGCCCGTGCTGAACCCGGCGGGCTATGTCGCGGTGAATCAGGCAATCCGCACGGATGTGCTGAGCGTGGCGGCGGCAATGCCGACTGCCCGCGGCGACGTGATGGCGGGTGACGGGCGCGCGGCGGTGGAGATTGCGGCGATCCGCAACTCGCAGGTGATGATCGGCACGGACCGCACGTTCGACGAGTATTTTGCCAACAGCGTGACCAACGTCGGCCTGAAAGGCGAGCAGGCGGAGACGAACCTGCTCAGCCAGAACAAAATCATGAACGACCTCCGCGACCTGCGCGACAGCATCAGCGGGGTCAATATTGACGAAGAGCTGGCGGACATCATCAAATTCCAGCACGGGTACAACGCGGCGGCAAAATTCATCACCGTGATTGACGGCATGCTGGACACGATTATCAACCGGCTGGGCGTTTGACCCCGGCGGGGACAGTGAGTTTTTATAGGAGGCCGTCATGCGCAGAATATCGAGTCAGATGAACAACAACAACACGCAGTATCATCTCCGTCAGCAGGAGAGCCGGCTGAACCGCGTGACCAATCAGATCGGTACGCAGCAGCGGATTCTCAACCTGCGCGACGACCCGATTTCTGCCGGGCATCTGGTCAAATACGATTCCTACCTGACGCGCGTCGAGAATTTCGAGAAGAACGCCGCCACGCTGCGCGACCAGTTTCAGTACCGCGAAGGCTATATGTACAATTCGCTCGAGATTATGCAGCGCGTGCGCGAGCTTGCGGTCAGCGGGGCGCACGGCACGTACACCAAGGACGACCTGAGCAACATGGCGGTTGAGGTGAACGAGCTTTTGGGCGAGCTGATTCAGAACGCCAACGCGACCGGCCCGGACGGCTCGTCGATTTTTGCGGGCACGAACACGCACATGCGCGCGTTCGACATTGATATGGGCGCGGTGGAAGGCTCGTCCGTTCCGCTCGTGGCGGGCGTGCGCTATAACGGCACGATTGATTCCAACAAGGTCGAGCTTGACGAGAACCGTTACATCACGGTGGAGAACGCGGGCAACCGCACGTTCTGGGCGGAGAATCAGCGTCTGTTCGGCGGGCGTGACACGACCGATTGGCAGGCGACGCAGGATTCTACGATTTCGGTGGACGGACAGCTGATTCAGATTGAGACGGGCGACAATATCTACGCGCTCATCGCCAAAATCAACGACAGCGGCGCGGCAATCAAGGCCGGGCTAGATCCCGTTACCCGCGGGCTTGACCTGACCACCACCGACGCGCGCCAGCTGTGGCTTGAGGACGTGACGGGCAGCGCGCTCAACGAGCTGGGCATCATCAAGGACGCGAGCCAGCGGCCGCCGTACAATCTGGGCGACAGCGTGCGCGTGTCCGGCGGCAGCCTGTTCGACACGGTGATTGCCCTGCGCGACGCGATGTTCAAGGGCGACCATGAGGCAATCGGCGGGCGCGTGCTCGCCAGTTTGGACAGCGGTATCAGCACGCTCACGGCGCGCGTCGCAAAAAGCGGCTCGGAATACGAGCGCGTGCAGAACGATATGCTGCGCAACTCGCGCACCGCGCTCACCGTGACGGGGCATATTTCGCGCGAGGGCGACTTGGATTTGACCAAGGCCATTACCGACGAAAAAATGCTTGAGCTGACCCAGCAGGCGACGCTCAGCAACGCGGGCAAGATGTATTCGTCAAGCCTGCTGAACTATATGAAATAGCCGCACGGGGTGGCAGCACGATTGCAGGAGTGACATGGCATGGAAGTACAGACAAAGACAAGGGGCATGGTGACGGTGGACGATTCCCGCGTGCTTGACTTTCCCAAGGGATTGTTCGGCTTTGAGGAGTACCACCGTTACGCGCTGATTGAGGCGGAATATGAGCCGTTTTTCTGGCTGCAATCCCTTGACGAAGTGGGCTTGGCGTTCCTGCTCGTCGATCCGTTCCTCATTGTCAATGACTATGAGCTTGATATAGACGACAAAATGCTCGGCGACATCGGCGTCGCGTCCCCGGCTGACGTGTACGTGTGGTCGGTCGTCACCGTTCCTGCCGACGGCGGCCCGGTCACGGCAAACCTGCAAGGTCCGCTCGTGATCAACCGCAAGACGCGGCAGGCGCTGCAAGTTATCCTTTCTGATTCCAAGTGGACCATCAAGCATAACATTCTCAAAGCGTTGCAGACACGGGGAAACTGATGCTCATACTGTCACGAAAAGTCGATGAGAAAATCAAGATCGGCAGCGACATTACGCTCACGATTATTGAGATTCACGGGGATCAGGTAAAAATCGGGGTGGAAGCGCCCAAGAACGTCAAAGTGTTCCGGCAGGAAGTGTACGATTCCATTCAGGCGCAGAACCGCGAAGCCGCCGCCGGATCCGCGTCATTGGAGGCTTTGTCCAAGCTGTTGGGGCAGCATTCCCGTGAGCGGTGACGGTTCTGTCCGGCTGCAGACGTTTCTTGCCCATTGCGGCGTGGCGAGCCGCCGCGCGAGCGAGCAGATTATCGCGCAGGGGCGCGTGACGGTGAACGGCGCGGTGGTGACGGAGCTTGGCACGAAAGTGACGGCGGCGGACACGGTCTGCGTTGACGGCGAGGCGGTGTCGCTTGAGGAGACGAAACGCTACGTGCTGCTGAACAAGCCCGCGGGGTATGTCTGCTCACAGTCCGACGAAAAGGGGCGGCAGGTCGCGGTGGATTTGCTGAAGCCCGCATTCCGCGAGCGTCTGTACAACGTGGGGCGTCTCGACATGTACAGCCGCGGCGCGATTATCTTTACCAATGACGGCGATTTTGCCGCCACCCTGTCGCACCCGAGCGCGGAAATCGAAAAAGAATATATAGTAGAAACGAGTTATCCTGTGCCCGAAGGGCTTGCGGTGCAGTTCATGAAAGGCGTCCGTGTCGCGGGGATTTTTTACCGGGCGGTCAGGGCCGAAAAACTCAGCTCCCACCGTATGCGCGTCGTCCTTATCGAAGGCAAGAACCGCGAGATCCGGCGGGTTTTTGAGCATGCCGGGGCGGCGATCCGCAGTCTGGAGCGCGTCAGAATCGGCACGGTGCGGGTGGACGGCCTGCGCGCGGGCGAATTCCGGGAGCTGTCGCCGGACGAGGTGCGGGGGCTTTTAGCGACGTGCAAAAACTGATATAATTGTCACGCGCATTTTTGCGCAAGACATCAGAAAGGAGCATCGCTATGATTATTGCTATAGATGGACCTGCGGGCACGGGAAAATCCACCGTCGCCGCAATTATCGCCAAAAAACTCGGCATTACGTACCTGAACAGCGGCAGTTTTTACCGCGCGCTGACGCTTGCCCTCAACGACACGGACATCGACCTTGCCGACGAGGAGCGCGTCGTGGCATTTTGCGCGCGGCAGAAGCTGGAATATGTCAATTCCCGCCTCGTGCTCAACGGGACGGACGTGGATGACCGGCTGCACGATGACGCGGTGAGCGCGCGGGTCGCCCCGCTGTCGAGCATCGTGCCCGTCCGCCATTTGGTGAACGACCGTATGCGCGAGATTACCCAAAGCCTTTCCGTCGTCTGCGAGGGGCGCGACATGACGACGGTCGTGTTCCCGCATGCGGATCATAAGTTCTATCTGGACGCTTCTATTGACGTGCAGGCGCGGCGGCGGTTCGAGCAGGGCGTTTCGCAGCTGTCGCTTGAGGAAATCAAGGCGGCTATCCAGAAGCGCGACGAGATTGACCGTGGCAAGAAAGAGGGCGCGCTAAAACGTGCGCCGGATGCCGTATATATCGACACTTCCACCTTGACCATTGAGCAAGTTTGTGAGATAATTATAGCAAATATTCACAACAAAGGGTCTAGTATGGAACAGATGGAAGTGGAAAAGGACGAGGCTCAGGACTCCAAGAGCGCAATCCAGACACAATTAGAAGAATCTCTCAAAGGTCTCAAGGAACTGGAGGACGGGCAGCTTGTTGACAGCACCGTCATTGCGGTTACGGACGAGCTTGTTTTCGTGGATATCGGCTACAAGTCAGAGGGAAAGATTCCCGTGCAGGAGTTCGCAGGCAATCTGCCGAAAGTCGGTGATGTCGTCACAGTCGTCCTTGTCAGAAAGGACGGGCGCAATGGACCGGAAATCTCAAAGTCCCGCGCGGATGCAAAACAGCTTTGGAAAGAGCTGCGCAAGGCGTTCGATGAGAAACTGCCCGTTGAGGGTGTCATCGAAAAAGAAGTGAAGGGCGGTTTTGACGTGAACCTCGGCGGCGACATCCACGCATTTTTGCCGATCAGCCAGTCGGACAGCCAGAAAGTGGAGAACCCCGAAAAACTGCTCGGGCTGAAAGCGCCGTTCTATATTGAGCGTCTCTATTCGGACAACAAGGCGAATGTGGTCGTCAACCGCAGGAAATACCTTGAGGAAGCAATCAGCGCGAACCGCGACAAATTCTTTGACGAGACGCAGATTGGCGATACCGTAAAAGGCACGGTCAAGAGTTTTACCAGTTTCGGCGCGTTCATCGACTTGGGCGGGTTTGACGGCCTGCTCCACATCAACGACATGAGCTGGGGACACGTTACCCGTCCCAAGGATTTCGTCAAGAAAGGGCAGGAATATGAGCTGAAGGTCATCCGCCTTGATCCCGTGGAAAAGCGCATCAATTTGTCGCTCAAGCATTTTACCGAAGACCCGTGGGTGCATTTTGAGGAGAAGTATCACGTTGATGACATCGTGGAAGGCAAGGTGACCAAGCTGACCGATTTCGGCGCGTTCATCGAGCTGGAAGAGGGCATTGAGGGGCTTGCGCATATCTCCGAGTTCAGCTGGACAAAGAAAATCAACAAGCCGGGCGATATGGTCAAGATCGGCGAGACGGTCAAGTGCATGGTGCTTGGCTACGACATTCAGGCGGGGCGCGTTTCGCTCGGTCTGAAGCAGGTGACCGACAATCCGTGGGACACGATTGCGGAGAAATACCCCGCGGGAACGAAAGTGCACGGCAAGGTCATCAAGCTGACCGGCACGGGCGCGTTCGTTCAGCTGGAAGAAGGCATTGACGGATTCCTGCATGCGGAGGACATTTCCTGGACGAAGAAAGTCAAGCATCCGGGCAGCGAGCTGTCCGAGGGGCAGGAAGTTGACGTGGTTGTCTTGGAGACCGATCCGGACGGCCGCCGCATTCGCGTGGGGCTCAAGCAGGTGACCGACAATCCGTGGGAGCCGTTCGCGAAGAACTACAAGGCCGGCT
>CAMWTK010000033.1 GCA_947177175.1 uncultured Treponema sp. | reverse complement strand
TTCATAAAAATCCTCCTCTGTCTGTTGGGGCATTTAAACCGACGGTTTTTTCGAGTGCCCCCTTTTTATGCTATTCTATCATGGATTTTTTTACAAGTCAATGTAACTTTTCTGAATTTCCGCAATTTTAGGCGAAATGTCGCCTCTCCCGCCAAGGAGAGCCGCCCGGCGTTGCCGTGTTAAGGAGTCTCTCCCGACGATGTTTAAAGCCCTCTCCTTGGCACGGTTAAGAACCTTAACGAAGCCGCGCCGTTAAGGGCAGTAACGGAAGTGTCTCCGTTAAGGAGTCTAACGGGAAGCCCCGACAGGAAAGCCATTTATATAGAAAACAGACGAAAAACTCCGCGCGCCGAGCGACAAAAGTGTTTCATACGGAGAAACATTTTGAAACAATACTGATTCGTGCAGAGGGTTTCATACCCCGACGCTCGCGCAGGAAACTACGTTGCGAATAGCGTCGTAATAAAGGGGATGAAACCCGACTGCGATACCTTATGAGAACACCATACCTCGATGCTTGCGTCGAGGTATGGTGATTACCGCACGAACGAAATGCACGTGCAAATGAGACCGTTTGCCCCTGCCCCTCTCGAAAAAACCGTCGGTTTTAACTCCCTCTAAAAACTAGGAGGATTTTTTTATGAAAAAAATCGTAGGTGTGATACTGGCAGCGGGCTTGCTGACGGGCATCACGACAGCAGCCGACATAGGATTTTCCTACAAAGGCTCAAACTATTTCAAGTCATACAGCAGGAGTGATAAAGCCCAGCCTCGGCTTGACAATGTGAAAGGAACTCCTGAGGAAAGAGGTTTCCTTGATTTCTTTGACCGCGCGGACTGCATGAGCATAAAACTGAGCGGTACGGCAGGCGGTGTGGTCATAGACTTCGACAGCAACGAGGATGGACTTGGCATCAAGCAGGACGAATACTACGGGTGGCTCAACTTCACTCTGCCGATTGGAGCATTGCAAGTGACGGCAGGACGTTGGAATGGACGCTACGCAGACCGCATCCGCACGGACAAGGGCGACCTTGACGCTGAGGACTTTGAGTTGTACAAACCGGGTGTCATCAACGGCACGGCGGGTGCGGACAGCGACAACCTGACGAGGGGCAACCTTGGTATTGTGGCGGCATGGACGCTTGCGGACAAGTTGCCTGGTGTACTTGTCGTCAAACTCGGCGTGGCGAATACAATCAGCCGGAAAAACATTCAGCAGAGCGACGGCTGGAACTGGAATCCGGATGCAGAGGCAGGTGACGTAAAGGTCAAGGCGGGCTTTACAGGCGAAGTGGCATACCGACAAGACGGTTTGTTCAACATAAACTTTGCCGCGCGCAGTATTACTAAAACCAGCTATAGTTTCGGCTTGTGGTTCAGCCCGCTCATGGCAGAAAAACTTCAGCTCACGATAGGAGGCACGGTTGCAAGCGGAAAAGCCTTAACCGTTGACAACCCGGACAAAGGCAAAGAAGTGACATTCGTGTCATGGGGAGAGCGCAAGACCGAATGGGGCGTTGACCTGCGCGCGCGCTACAAGGTGACGGACACGCTGAGTATCACCACGATGAACAACATCTCAAGCGGTACGGCAAGCACCACCAAAGCACACGACGGAAAAGACGGGAATCAGCTCGTCCTGTGGGATATGCTGAACGCAACCTATGCGTTTGCGGACAACCTGAAAGCCGCGCTGACCTTGCAGAGCGTGAGCGCAGGGCTTGACGACGACCATGAGAATCGGTGGGACGTAATCATTTCCCCGTCACTCGCCATTCAAGCAACGGAGCGTGTAACGGTCACCACCTCGCTACGCGCGGAAATCAATGACATCCGCAACTGGACGGTAAAAGTGGATGCTCTCACCATTCCGGTGATATTCAGCTACAACTACTAAATACGGGAGTAACAGGCAATGAAGATGAAAAAGATAATCAGTGCGCTCGTATTGGGCGCAACGGCAGCGGGTCTTGCCATGGCAGACGTTTCGCTCGCTGCCGGTTTCAAACTCGGCAGCAGTGCTGTCAAATACAACTCAAAAGACGCGACAACAAACAAAAAAGATGTGGAACTGTTCAACCTAAACAATTTTTGGGCAGGCAATTCCAATGTAGCGTTTAAGGCGACGGGTGATATATTCAGTTTTGCGGCGACACTTTCGCCGGCAGTTGCTCCTTTGAAAAGTGACATCGGCGAGGACATTGTCCTGCTCAAGATTGTGACGATTGGTGCAAAACTTGGTGACTTCTCTTTCCTTGCGGGCTGGAACAGAGATGGTATAATGAGATACCGTGCGACCAAGGACGCAGGTAACGATGAAGGACAAGTGTTTGAGGCATACAAGCCCGGATCTATGTTCGCTACGGACGCACAGTGTGCAAACAACCAAGCCGGATTCCAAAAAGACCAAACGGATTATTTTGCTCAGGCGGGGTATGGCTTTGCACTCAGCGACAACGCAAAACTGAACGTCATGGCGGCAGTCTATTCGCCCGATGCGTGGGGAGTAGGGAAGAACGCCAATACCAGTTGGGACAACTCTCTCGGCTGGGGCGTGTTCGTGCAGCCCGTCGTGAAGAATGTGTTTGAGGCTGAAGTGTTCGTAAAAGGACATGGGGATAAGGACGACAAACAGAATCTTGTGATAGGTGCATACGGCAAACCAACCCACATTCCGATTCTTGCGGACTCGGGTATCGGCGGTTCTGTAGTTCTGTATGACGGCAAACTTACCGAATGGAATGCCGATGTCCGCTTGTACTTTAAGGCGAACGATAAACTTTCGTTCACGTCATTCAATAATATTTCCTACCTCAAGGACAATTCGGGAACAAAGGTATACGGAAAAATTGGCAACTTGGACACACCGGCAAACATTGCAAACTATGCGCTATGGAATATGGTTGGCATGAGATACAGGAAGAGCAATTCATTGCATCTCGTCGCCACAGCCGGGCAACAGAGTTTCTTTGACGGAGATAAACTTACGCAGATATTCGTGCACCCTCACGCACAGATTATGGCAAGCAACAAAGTCGCCGTTACAACAGGCATAATCTGTTCCGTGGACAATCTCCGTGTTAGCGGCAGGGACGCAAATGTTGTTGTCAGTGTGCCAGTACACTTGAGAGTTGATTTTTAGGAGAGAGAAATCTCTTCCTGCCGGTACGCACCCGTGTGCCGGTATCCCCCGCAAGCGCGGGGGATTTTTTTATTCGTGCGGAAGGTTAATACCCCGACGCTCTGCGTCGGGGGTTGTTGATTACTTTTGCGCATTTTTGGTGCTGTTGCTCATTAAAATCGTAACGGAAAAACCACCTTGCACATTTTTTCGTTCGCTATTATACTATACATGATGAAAAACCCGCTGTTTCTTTTTGCCTGTTTTCTGTTTCCGCCGCTTGCGTTCGCGCTGCCCGGCGTGCAGCCGTCTATTCCCGACCTTTCGGGGCAGTACGTGTATTATAAGGACACGACGTTTGAGCGCGAGTCGTACACGGGAATCCTGTGCTACGACGAAAGCACGTATGCGCTGCGCTATTATGCGCCGATGACGAATAAAAAGCAGCGCGCAAAGGACATACAGATTCTGTTCTCGCTCGACCCGACCAAAAACCACGTCGATTTGACGGGCGAACGGATTATCACGGCAATAACGCCAGAAGACACCGACATCGTTAATTACCTGCACGATATTCTGTACGAGCTGACCGCGCGCCGCCAGAAAGCCGGCACTTTTACCGGAAAAACGGAAAGCCGCCAGGACTATGAGCAGTTCGGCGGGCGCGTGACGTTGCATTTTGACGCGCTCATTCCGCTGTTCAACCTCGTATCGATTACGTCGGCCAACAACAAGGCCGTGTTCTCGCTCGTTACGGCAGGGCAGCTTGTCTCTTCCGAGGACGACAGTTTCTTTGCGTTCAAGGGTATGCCCGCCGTGCTTACCGACAAACGCCACCAGTTCAAGCCGAAAAAATCACCGGCGAGCGAGCAGACCTACCAAAAAGAAGGCACGTCCGTTTTGCAGGCCGTCGCGCTTGACGCGCAGTGGAAACAGTCCATGGACAACCTGTGGCTGCTCGGCGACAACGCCATTCTTGTGATGGACGTAATCCCCCGCCCCGCGAATGCCGACGAAACGATGCTCGCGCTCCTCACGCGGAAAATGTTGCTCGGTACAGACCATTCCTACCCCGACCTGAGCCGCCTTTCCGTCTCAACCGAAGCCGGGCAGACAAAAATCAGCAACGTGCTTTACAAGCCGAACACCGAAAGCGTAACGCAGGACTTTAAGGTTCTGACCAAACTCGGCGACGGCTCGGTGGGATTCTTTACGCTCACCGTGTTCAGCGGCGCGTACACCAAAAACAAGGCGTATTTTCAGAGGATTTTAGATTCGTACCGCATCAAGCAACGCTAGAAACTTGACCGCGACAGCGGCGAGCCAATCCACACGCCCTCACTGCCAAGGTATTCCTTGCGCTCGCCGTCAATCAAAAACTGTACGCTGTTTACCGTGGGGAACTCCGTCGCCGTGTAGACAATCTGCATCAGCTGCCCGATATAGCCTTCCACGCCCACGCGGTTGTATTCAAATTCCTCGCTGAAATTCAGCACCGCAACGCCGTCGCGCACCGTCGCAGAAAGCAGCCTCGTGCCGTCGGGAATGAGCGAGCGGCAGCCTTTCCCCCGCTCCGACGGATTCGGTCCGGCAAGCAGGAGCGTGATATTGCCCGTGAGCGGCGAGTCGTTCCGCGTTACCGTCCGCGCCATTTCCTTGCGCGTTACCGAGCCGTCATTGTCAATTGAGACAAAATAAAGTTTTGCCGTGCTCGTCGCAACCGCGGGCTTTTCGTCCGCAGGCGGCGTGACGGGCGCGGGCGGGGTCTGCTCGCGCGGTACTGACGGCTGCTGCATCGGCTTTTCTGCCGCGTTTGCCGGTGGCTGCACGGGCGGGCGCGGTTCGTCCGACGGCAACGGCTCAGCGGGCAGCGCGACCTGCGCAGACGGCACGGTGTTGAGCGTGATGACGACATCTTCTTCGGGCAACGGCTCGGCAACGGGCTTTTTCTCTTCGTAATGTTCGATAAACGTTGGCGTTGTCCCAAAAACGCGCTCAAAAAACCGCGTCGATTTAAGGTTCGATTTTATGTCGTCAAGCTTTACCAAAAAGACAATCAGCAGTACGAGAAAACCAACCAGCCAGCACGCCAATGCCAGTCCGCTCGTATGTTTCTTCGATTTTTTTCCACCCATATCTATAGTATAAACCGATATGACGTAAAAATCAACAAACACCGGCACAAGAGGTTATTGCGCAAAGTCCGTGCCGTGCAGGCTCACTTCGCCGCTCTGGAGCGTTTTTTCCGTGCCGTCCGCACAGCGCACGACCAGACCGGCATCGTCGGAAATATCGAGCACGGTCGCCTGGTACGGCTCGCCGCGCAGACCCGCCGCCGGATTGACCGTCACCGTTTTCCCGATGACGAATGAACGCGCACGGTACTCCGCCATGAGCGCGGCGGTCGCCGCAACGTTGCCCCGTTCCCCCGCGTCATAAAACGAAAGCAGGTGCGCCGCCACACGGGCGACTACCTCATTGCGGCTCACACGGGCGGCTTTTTCTTTGTCGGGAGCGAATTCTTGCAGCGATCCGGCAACCGCCGCCAATTCGCCGGGAAATCCGCCGTCGCGCACGTTAATGCCGATTCCCACGTTCGCCGCCTCTATCTGCCCGGACTCAAAATTGGCGACCCCTTCGGTCAGAATGCCGCAGATTTTTTTGCCGCCCAAAAAGACATCGTTCACCCATTTTATCTGCGCGTGTGTGCCGAACAACTCGTCCGCCGCACGGGCAACGGCAACGGCGGCAGCGGCGGTCAGCAACGCGGGATTGGTCACGCCGTTTTTGGGCGCGTAGATGAGCGTAAAATATACGCCGCTGTCCGGCGGCGACGCAAACGGACGACCCATGCGCCCGCGCCCCGCCGTCTGCTTGCCTGCCACAATAAGCGCGCGGTGCAGCCGTGCCCCGTCCGCCGTCAATTCGCCGTGTGCGTCCCGGAACACGCCGACCGCCGCGCACTGTCGTTTGCTTTCCGCAAGCGTGGAATCGATTTCGTCAAAGCAGAAAACCGCGCCGGGCCGTGCGCCGAGTTCGGTCAGCCTCCGCGCGATATATGCGCCGTCAATTTTATCGGGAGCGGAAATCAGCCGGTAGCCACGGTTGGAGACGGCGGCAATTTGGCAGCCGTCCGCGCGCAACGCCGTAATCGCTTTCCATACCGACGTGCGCGAAACGCCACACGCCGCGGCAAGTTCTTCGCCGGAAACAAAATCAGCGGACGCAACGAGCGCGGAAAAAACAGCCGACTTGGTGGACATACAAAACTCTGACGCTAGTGTGCCAGCGCTTTCATCTCATGAATCAGTTCTTTGCCATATACCGCGGAGAACGTGTCCATGACGCGCGTCGTTGCCAGCGCAAATTCGTGCAGGTTGGGATTGGTAATGGTCATGCCCACGTTATGCAGGCGCGACACGAACGCATCCGTCTGATTTCTCACCAACTGACGGTTCAAATCCTGTGCCTTTTTTGCCGCCTCGCGCAGAATCCGCCGGTCGCCCTCGCCGAGCGTGTCCCACAGGCTTTTGCGGATAACAAGCGGCATCGCGTCGTAACTGTGATTGGTAATGGCAAGGCAGTGCTGCTCTTCGTACAGCCGGCTGTTGTAGATAATCGGAATGGGATTTTCCTGCGAGTCAAACAGCCCGTCTTTCAGTGCCTTTTTCAGCTCGTTGAACGCATACGGTTCGGGGTTCGCACCGAGCGCGGTCATCGTCTCCATGACGATTTGGTTCGGCGGCGTGCGGATATGCAGTCCTTTCATGTCCGCCACGCAATTGACCGCCCGGTCGGTCGTGGTCACGCAGCGGAAACCGTTGTCAAAATGGGAAAGCACCACGATATTGAACGCTTCCAGCGTCTTGTCCACGTCTTGAATGAGCGGACTGTCCATAAACTGCCACGCGGATTCAAAATCGGAGAACAGGAACGGCAGTGCGGAAATGCCCACTTCGGGCGCATACACGGCAAAATTCCCCGCGCTTGAAATCGTCATGTCCAAGGTGTCGTTGACCACGCCGTCTATCAAATCCGCGTCGCTGCCCAATTTGCCGTCGGCATGAATATCAACCGTAATCCTGCCGTTGGAATTCTGCTCCACTTCTTCCTTGAATAAGAGCGACGCAACGCCGCGCGGATCTTCTTTGTTCGTGGAAAAACCAAGCCTTATCGTTACAGACGTACTGCCGCTTTCCGCAGCATCCGCTCCCGGGCGCACCGCGACGTTCTGCATTTTCTTGCAGCCGACAAACACGATACACAACGCCGCCACCATTGCCGCCAGTCTTTTAGCCATACAGCAATTCCTCCGGCCGCTACGCATTTTTTCTGCCGAGCAACGTAAAGTCGTCCACGCCGCTGCAAAACGCAATGCCGCTTCCCGGCTCGCGCAGGCATTTCAAGTCGCGGATAGCACTCAGCACCGCCGCTTTTTTTTCGTGCTCCACCACAATCAGCAGCATTTCCTTTTCGGGAACGATATGCATACCAAAAAATTTCTCGTCGTCCTCGCGGGCAGTTCCGCGCGCGTTGATGACCGTACCGCCGCCCGCGCCCGCACGACGCGCCGCCGCCATCGCATCATCGGCATAGCCTTTGTTCACGACGACCGAAATCAAATCGCGAGCCTTTTCCATGTGCATATCTCCTTCGTTTTCTTCCTGCGTGATAACGCCCGTCCGCATCATCAAGTCCACGTCCACCGAAAACAACTGACCGAAATTCGCCTTTTCAAGCAGCGTGGCATTGACAATCGCGTCGATGATATTCTGCTTCTGCCGCTCGTCCACGAGCATATAAATCACGTCTTTGGTCGTCTCGCCCAGACCGAGCACTGCCGCAAGGTTTGACCGGGCAAGCCCGCGCCCCATGAGCACCGTACCGCCCCGGCAGCCCGCCTCAACCGCCGCCGCCGTCAGTTTTTCGCCCTTGTCATGCGGAACAATGCTCATCAGCAGATTGAACATACTCATTGCCCGTCTCCTTGTGCCGAACAGCGAACAGTGCGCTGCGCGCGCCGGTTTTTGATGGCAAAAATCATTCCCAAAATCTGGATTGCGATGAGCGGTGTCATGGCGACGAGCGCGATAACGCCGAACGCATCCACCGCAGGGTTTCCGCCGCTTGCCGCCGACGCGCCGAGCGTGAACGAAAGGATAAACGTGCTCGTCATCGTGCCGCTTGCCACGCCGCCGCTGTCAAACGCAATGCCCGTAAACAGCTTGGGGCAGAAAAACGCGAGGACAAGCGAAATGGCGTACCCCGGAATCAGCACGTACCACAGGCTGAACCCTGTCAGCACGCGGAGCATCGACAGCCCGATTGAGGTCGCCACGCCCGCAGAAAGCGCAATCAGCATGACGCGCCGCTTAATCGTGCCGCCGCTCACGCTTTCCACCTGATCGGTCAGCACCCATACGGCAGGCTCGGCAATGACGACCACCGCGCCAAAGGCAAAGCCCACCACAACGAGCAACGCCGACCACAGCGGGCTTGCCGCCGCGAGCGCGCCGAGCACTTCGCCGAGCCGTTCGCCCGCCGGCATAAAACCGCCGTTCGCGCCCACCAAAAAAATAACCAGGCCGACAAAACTGAACACAAAGCCACGCACCATGCGGATAACCTGGAACGGCGGCATTTTTATGAGCGTCACCTGAAAAAAGACCGCCATCGCCAACAGCGGCAACAGCGCGTTCACCACTTCGTGCGTAATTGCGGGAAGCAGCTGCACAAAAACGGACAGCCCGCTTGCCGCCGTGTGCGCCGCCGCCTCAGCCTCCACGACAGCCCCGTCCGCCGCCTTTCCCGTATGCGCAAAAATAATGCCGTACAGGCAGACCGCCGCAATCGGTCCGATAGACGCAATGCCCGTCAGACCAAAGCCGTCGTCATTTTCGGCAGCGTCCTTTGCGCCCGTCTTCACGCGCACGGCGGCAACGCCCAAGCCCAACGCCATGATAAACGGCACGGTCATCGGCCCGGTCGTCGCACCGCCACTGTCAAACGCAATGCCTTGGAATTCGGCAGGCGTAAAAAACGCGAGCGCGAACACAATCGCATAGGCAATGACCAGCAGTATATTGAGCGGGAGCGAAAACACCATGCGGAAAATGCCGAGCGACACCGCCAAGCCGATTCCCGCCGCAATCATCAGAATCAGGTGCCATTTGTTGACGGCGGGAGCGATGCCGCGCACTTGGTCGGCAAGCACCTGCACGTCCGGCTCGGCGACGGTGACGATAAAGCCGATCATGAACGCGGCAATCAGTAGCAGCGGAAGATTCCGTTTTGCCGCAAGTGCCGCGCCGCTCTGCTCGCCAATTGGAATGACCCCAATGTCAATGCCGAGCAGAAAAACCGTCAGCCCCAGGATAACCAGCACGCCGCCCACCAAAAAGCGCACGATAAGCGACCCGCCCAGCGGAGCAATCGTCACGCCGAGCAACAGGACGACCACCATAATCGGCAGGACGGAAGAGACGGTTTCTTTGAGTTTCTGCAAGATATTCATGCGATGCTACCCATTCGATATTTCGTTCCGCGCCAAAAAACGCCTATTTGAAGCACTGCCAGCCGTTCGCCTCGATGCCGTCCACCCACTGCCGGGCAAACCGTTTTGCGCCCGGCAAATCCATGTCGCGGAAGTTGCCGCATTCGGTTTCGGTGGCGGCGGGGACCGGTCCTTCCCATGCAATCACTTTCTTGAACACCGGCAGCAGATGTCCCGCAATGAACGCCTCGTCCCGGTCGCCCCACACGGTAAGATAAAATCCCGTGCGGCAGCCCATCGGACTGAAATCGATAACGCCGTCGATTTCGTCGCGGATATGCTCGGCGACGATATGCTCAATCGTATGAATCGCGCCGGTCGGCATGAATTCGGCGTTCGGCTGCGTAACGCGGATATCGAATTTGGTCACCACGTCGCCTTTTTCGCCGATTTTCTTTGCCGCCAGACGAACGAACGGCGCGACGACTTTAGTATGATCAAGATTGAATGATTCGACCTTGTATTTTCTTTCTGCCATAGGAACGCTCTTTACAATTTTATAATTTTTTCAGCAGATTGACAACCAGTTTCGCGCTCATTTCGGCGGCGGTCTGCTCGTTGAACACGGAAGTCGTCTCGCCCTCGTCGTCCGCCATGTCGCTCATGCAGCGCAGGATTAAAAACGGCGTTCCGTTCAGCCAACACGCATGGGCGATTGCCGCTCCCTCCATTTCCACGCAGGCAGGGGCGCAGGTTTTGATGATACGCGCCTTGACCGCCTTGTCGGCAATAAATTGGTCGCCCGTCGCCACGCGCCCCGCAATCAGCTTGTGCCCGCCGAACACGTCCTTGCCGGCCGCAAACGCTTCCTGCGCCGCCGCAAGCATCGCTTTGTCCGCGGGAAACGCCGAACACGCCATTTGCGGAATGACCGTCGGCGCATAGCCGAATCCCGTCGCGTCCATATCGTGATACACCGCGTCCGTAGAGGCGACAAAATCAAGTACGCCAAGCCCGCGCGCCGCCGCGCCCGCAATGCCCGTGTTGATGACGTGCGTCACGCCGTACTGCATGATGAGCCGCTGCGCGCACAGCGCCGCATTCACCTTGCCAATCCCGCTCCTGACGACGACCACGCTCACGCCGTCAATCGCGCCTTCAAAAAAGACCAAGCCACCGGCAGTCGATTCCTTGCCCGCCGCCGCATCCTTGAGATACGCGACCTCCGCCTCCATTGCGCCGATAATGCCGATTTTCTTCATCGTTCCCATCATTCACCCCTTTAAAAAGTCAAGAAGAATGTTGCAACTTTATTCTTGACTTTTTACGCACATTCGCAACGCAGTGAGAATGTGCATTAAATATGCAAGTTTCCAACGGAAACTTGAGATGATAAAAGCCCGCACCATTTGCGCGGTGCTTTTATCATTCACCCCTTATCCTTAATAGAGGAAACCGCAAAATGCAATTTTCCTCTTTAATTTGAAAAATCTCTTGACTATTTTTCCATAATACTCTAAAGTTTTGTTGCGGCAGTATTAAACATGCTCGTAAAGACCCCGTTTCACCTCCTTTGCGGGGTCTTTTGTTTTTAAAAGCGATTATTACTATACCACGAACGGCTCGTTTATGGTAGCGCAGGAGACCGCATGGCATCGTCGCAAGAATACCGTGATTTTGTGCTCGACCAGCTCGCGCCGTCTCCGGACGTGCAAATCCGCGCGATGATGGGCGAATACCTTTTGTACTGGCGCGGAAAACTGGCGGGCGGCATTTATGACGACCGCCTTTTGGTCAAGCCCGTACCCGCCGCCATCGCGCTCATGCCGAACGCGCCGCGCGAAATTCCCTACGCGGGCGCAAAAGAAATGCTTTTGGTCGAAAACCTCGACGACCGCGATTTTCTGCGCCGCCTGCTGGACGCAATGTACGATGAACTCCCCGCGCCAAAACCGAAGAAGGCAAAACCATGATACACCAGACAATCCCGCTGCCCGTGCATTATGCGGATAAACTGCAAACGAACGGACAGCCGCCGACGCTCACAACCTACCTGCTTCAGAACGATACCGCGCCCGCGCGACCGCTTGTGATTGTGTGTCCCGGCGGCGGCTACGACCACCATTCTGCACGCGAGGCAGAAGCAGTCGCCGTCCGATTCAATGCGCTGGGATTTCAAGCGGTGGTGCTGGCATACAGCCTTGCGCCCATGGAATTTCCCGCCGCCGCCTGTGATTTGGCAGAAGCCGTGTGCTACGCCCGCGCCCATGCGGATGAATGGCACGTTGACGCGCAAAACATTATTGCCTGTGGATTCAGCGCGGGCGGACATCTGTGCGCCACGCTCGGCTGCTACTGGAACAGCGACCTATTCGCACCGTATCTTCCCCACAAAGCCGCGGACATCAAGCCGGACGCGCTCATTCTCTGCTATCCCGTCATCACGGCGGACGAAACATATTGCCACCCGTCGTCAATCCGCCACGTACTCGGCGCGTCCGCCCGCTTTTCCCGCGACGACGTGAGCATCGAATGTCACGTGACGGGCGATTTTCCGCCCACGTTCCTCTGGCACACGCTTGCCGACCAGTCCGTTCCCGCCGAAAATTCCCTGCGCCTTGCTGACGCATTGCGCCGCGCGGGCGTACCGTTCGCCTATCATCTCTTTACGCACGGCAAACACGGACTCGCCCTCGCCACCCCCGAAACCTCCGCCCCCGACGGCAGCACCGTTGAGCCAGAATGCGCCGTATGGGTCGATTTGTTCAAAACCTGGTGGGAACGCAAGGGGAAATGAGTTTTAATTTATGGAAAGCATTGCGACGGCGGCGGAACGCGATGCCCGTCTCACACCGCCGCGAGGAATTCCGTTGCCTGTGACGCAAGCAGGGCGACGTTTTCTTCGGTGAGCGTCAGTTTATCCGTCTGGAATGCCGCCGCGTCTGCCGCATAGCCGGTGCCTTCTCCGCAGACCACGCGCATCCGCATGAACGCAAGCAGTTTCTGCAAATCGGCACGAACGAAGCGCGTCGCGCTTTTTCCGCCTACGCCGCTGACGGTCACCGTTTTTCCGGCTACGGCAGTTCCGCTTGAAAAGTCGCCGGGAACGAGCGGGCGGGAAAGCCAGTCAAGCAGATTTTTGAGCGTGCCCGGAATCGTCCCGTTGTATTCCGGCGAAAAAATCCAGATACCGTCCACCGTCTGCACTTCCTTTCGCACCCGCGCGACCGACGGCGGCAGCGGAAATTCCGCGTCCTGACTGAACAGCGGCACGTCCGCCCACTCAAGGAACGAAACGTCTGCCTGAGCGCGCACCAGTTCCGCCGCGTTCTGCGCCAGCTGCCGGTTAAACGACCGGGCGCGCAACGACCCCACGATGAAAAGAATGTTCTTCGCCATGGTAACCTCCGAAATTCTCTTCACACACTATACTAAAAATCCACGCCAAAGTGAATATGCCCCGCTACTCGTTCATCCGCCGCCATTCCTCTGCCGAATAGACCGCCGTCACGGTCTTGCGCAGTTTGCTGCTGTCTTTATGCTCTATCTTTATGTCTCCTATCAATTTTACCGTCAGTTCCGACGAAATGCGGGAAAGCGGAATGCCCGAGAACTCCACTTTTCCCAATCTTGCTTCTGTAAAATATGTCTTCTGGGACTTGAGTTGCGGAGAATCAAGCGGAGGTATCAATGCCTCGTTCCTGCACACGACTATACGAACTGACGAGCGGACATCGACTTTTTTCAAAAGCTCCTCATCTTCATTATACAAGCCGACTTCCGATATGCACTGGTAGTTCAAGTTGTATGGACCAGTTCCGATTTCTCCAAACACTGGCTTGTAAACCGTCCATGCCCAATCCCTATTGTCCTTGTCCGAATAAACCGCAATCCATTCGTCAAGCACCGTTTTCCACACGGAAAGCGCATTTCGGTCGGGAAAGATTTTGATTCCGGGGGTAACACTGATATTCACCGTGTTGTTCCCCGCATTGATTTTATCTTCCATGACTGAAAAGTCGTACACGGCAATCAGCGCATGGTCGAGCATGTACGCTTCCAGCTCGTGGAATATCTTGTTCCATTTTTCCACCTGCCGCTGCTGGTACGAAATCCGCTCTTTGAGGGAAGACGTGTCGAACGAGCCTGCGAGCATGGCGCGCGAGCTTTGCGCAGCCTCGTTTTTGTGCGAGCCGCCGACCTGATTGTAGAACGAAAGCGCCTCAATGTACTTTTCCGCCTTGTTCGCCGCGTCGCCTTTTGCGAGCATCGTCACCGACTTCACTTCCGCGTCGTCCTTCTGCGTGAGCCGTTCCAGTTCCGCGTCCGAAAGTTCGACAGAAAGCCCCGAAAGCAGCTGCCGCGCGATTTCCTTGACTGCCGTGCCGTTTTCCAGCGCGGAAAGCGGATAGCGTCCGACTGCCGCCGCCTTGATTTCGTTCGTCTCCACCTCGTTGACGCGGAAATTGCATGCATACGCGCCGCCGGTTTTCTGCACGGAGCCGACTATGATATACTGCGCGTTCGTCATCCGCCCGATTTGCGCGGCGTTCTCTTCGCTGTAAAAGCCGCTCTCGGAAAGCGTCTGCTCGGCAACGGCGACCGCCTCGTTCTTCCGGTCGAGGACGCTCATCTTCGAGTACAGGGCGAACAGCCCGGTAAGGTTGTCCTGCAACGACTGCGGAATCCAGCCGTCATTCGTGCCGCCGGAAAACTCCGGGGAAAGCACAGCGACCGTCATGCCTTCGCCCTTGTACAGGGCAGTTGCGAGCGCGGCGACGGGTTTGACAGGTGCCAGGGATGGTGCGTCCACGCCTGAATCAGCGGACACTTCCGTGCTTGCGCATCCTGCAAACAGCATACACATAAACAGCACTGCGCCGCAAAGGACGCTTTGTGATTTTTTCATAGTCTGAACTCCTTTTTCATATCAGCGTTCTTGCAAGAACGACCGGGTGATTTCCTGGGAAAGCGCGCCGTAAGCCCGTTGCTGCGCAACGTCCGCATTACGTGCGCCAGTCTTTGCCGCCGTCCGGCTGTACGAGTAAACCGCCGCGCCCTTGGACAAAACTGTTATCCGCACCGAAGGCGTGTAGAACGTTCCGGCGGGAAGCTCCTGCCTGTTCTCCGCCACATCCACCGTGCAGACATATCCTGCCTCGCCCAAACCGCTGGAAACGGCAATACCAAGCCGCGCAAACGACGCGGCAACCGCCGAGGCAACGACACCGCCACAATCGCTGGCACATTCCACGGCAACGGAACAGCCGTTCGCCAGCCGCTTCATGTCCGCAGGAACGGAAGCGAGCATATCCTGCGCCACCTGATACTGCCGTGCGCCGGACGGAAAAAGCACGTGCGCGAACAAAACCAAATCCGAAAGTCCGTCACGCTCCGCGCAATCCTTTGCCGCGCCATATCCCAGCAACGAACGGAACGTATCCTCCTGCCGCCGAGCCTCGCCGTGCAAGGCGGTAAATCGCTGTGCGGCTTCCTTCAACTTCGGCTCGAACGTCTGCCATGCCTCCGCGCGGTCAATGTACGCGCAGACAGCATACTGCGCCGACTTCTGTCCGCGCCACGGCTCTGTATGACGGACGGCAAACAGTTCCACGGAAGACGTGATGACCGTCTGCCGCCGAATGCTCCGCTCGTCCGTCGTCACGCCGGAAACGCTGACGGCAACCTGCTCCGCCTGCACGGACGTTTCCACCGACTGGCTGAAATACCGCCCCAGTTCCGCGTCAGCCGCTGCCGCCGCCTCTTCCGCCGACGCGCCGTAACCGACCGCCGCAATATACGAATCACGCGGAAAGTCCGCCTCAAGCGCACCGTCCGCCCACCGGGGAACGCGCTGCTTTGCGGCGAACGACGGCAAGCCCGCAACGAGCAGGACAAGCGCGGCAAGAAATGAAAAAAGTTTGTACGAATGGCGTTTCATTAGAACGAATCGAATGCATCGAACAGATTAAAATCCTCGATGATTTCAAGCACCCGCTCTTCTTGCGCCGTGGTCAAATCACACGACATAAGCTCCGTGCCGACCTGCAAGAAGTCGCCGACAATCTGCCCGAACCTGTCGATCAGATAATCCGCCGAAACCGCCTCGCCCGGCATGGCAAAGTTCGGCTCCGCGTTGAGATCCACGGAGATGTATTCCTGCCCGCCGACAGTTTGCAGGTCAAAGCGTTCCACATAACTCATCGCGATGCGTCCGCCCATGCCTTCGCCCGTCTTCTCTTCGTCAAGGTACGATTTTTTGAAGCCGTCAAAAAACGCCTGCGCCGCCTTCCTGTCGGCAAACGGAACGCGATACACGCGCTTTCCACCTTTCAAGTTCAATTCAAAGAACGACGTTACCGTTCCGTCCGACCCGATGCCCTCGCCGACGCAGGCAATGAAGTTGCCGCCGGAAATTTGGCTCTGCGCCTTGGCGCAGGAAACAAAGAGGAACGGCAACGCAAGCAAAAGGGCGGCAGTTTTCAGTTTAGTCATAGTGTGGTCTCCTTATAGGGGTATTT
Organism: uncultured Treponema sp.; assembly: GCA_947177175.1. Lineage (GTDB taxonomy): Bacteria > Spirochaetota > Spirochaetia > Treponematales > Treponemataceae > Treponema_D. The sequence continues at coordinate 9,739 of CAMWTK010000033.1, read as the reverse complement.
TTAGAACAGGCACGGCGGCATTATGCCATGCCCAAAAGCTTCGCTTTCTGCGCGTCAAATTCTTCTTTCGTCAGAAGCCCTTTTTCCACAAGGGCGGCGAGCTTTTCAAGCTGCCCTGCAATATCTTGCACCGGTGCACTCGCCTGAGGGGCAGGTTGTGAAGCGGCTTTCAGCGCTTTCATGGCAGATTGCACGGCTTCAACGAACGGCTTTACAGTCTTTTTCTCGCAGTTTTCAATAAACATCCGTGCGCCGCTGTGCCATATTTCAATCGAGCCAAAAAGCAGTCCCGTCTGATATGAAATGGAATTGATATTTTCCAGATTCATCTCCGACTGCTTGACCCCAAAAAACATTCCGTAATCAAGCAGCACAATGCGCTTTTGCGTGCAGACAATCAGCCATGTCGTTTTGTTCATCAGCCCCGAAGTCAAATACTTGATATTCTCGTCATCATGCAGAACTTCGGGAAGATGTGAAACTTCTTTTGCCGTTCCAAACAAATCGACTTCCCCAAGTGCTTTGATTTCTGCCTGTATACTTTCCAGTGTCCTCATACTTATACCTACCTTGATTTAGTTTAATAATGGGAGCACAATACTGTGCGCATCTCCAATTCATCAGTTTTTCTCTCCAAACGCTTCGTGCGTTTTAGTTACTCGAGTGACAAATCTTCAAGGGCACCCCCTAGAGAGGTAAAATCTACCATATGGATATGCCATAGTGTCTCCTCTGAAAATACACATTATCATTAGTCTATTCTCTTTAGGTATTCTGCATACATGGCATACGGGAACGCTTCAACTTTGTCAGGATTCTTGCTCCTAGAAAACACCTCACCATTGAAACTGAATCCGTCCAATGTGTAACGAAAGTCCCCGGAAATAAGATACAAGGAGAACATTACTTTAAGCGGTTTTCCGTTTAGTTTTCCAGTGTATGTAACTGCTCCCCATCTCGTTGCCTTTGTTTTTGACGGTTTAAATTCCCATTTTCCGTCAGAACAACAGGCATAAAACAATCCCCCAATAGAAATATCATCAGCCACTTCCCAAAAACATTCATCTCGTACATGGTCGATAATCGCATTGTTGACAATCTTTTTTCCACAAGAATATACTACACATCCGATTATTGCTACAAAAATCAGCGGTTTTACAATCTTTCTCATTTCATTCTCCTTCATTACATATTGTCAGGGACAACTTGAAATTTATTATTAGACTGGGGTAAAAGCCTTAATTCAAATTCTTTGTAACTTTCAACATTTTTCTTTAAAGATTCCGATGGGTTGCCTAGTATTTCAATTATTGCATTCTCCCAATTATTAGATACAGGCATTTTGACTTTTGCATGAAACAAATATGTCGTTTCCGATAATGCCACCGTAGTTATATCCTCAGGTTGTTCCTGAAAAATTTTGGAAACAGCTTTTAACGTAAACATGCCCATATTAAGCTTGCTACAATTTTCCATAAGTACAACTTCTCCTATGTCAGTTATGGTCTATTAGTTTTTAAACGTTTCGTAACAGCCAATCTTCCGCAACTGCACTTGTGTCGCAAGCGGGAGTTTTGTTCCCTCAAACCACTCTCCTGCACCGAAAGCATTTATATTGCGTGTCAATGAATCTGGAATTATCAGTTTTTCAAGGCTCGACAAATTTTTAAAAGCTGCGCCGCCCATCCTTTCAAGCGATGCAGGAAGATTTACAGTTTTCAATGATGTACAATTCTCAAAACAGCGACTCGGTATAGATTTTAAGGAATCGGAAAGATGGGCATATTCCAAAGAAGTGCAGTCTGCAAATATAGCGAAAGATACCTCTACCGAATCAGGCATCTCAATTGACTTTAACGCTTTAAAATGCATATCTCCTATATAGACTACATTTTTTGGGATTGTTAGTTCTGTAAGCCACTCACCTGGCAAAGATTCGTTTTCTATTCTTGTAATAGATTTCGGCAACGTTATCTTTTTCAATGAACTGCAAGCAGAAAATAACCACTCTGACAACGCTGTCATATCTTCAGGCAATTCGACAGACACAAGCTGTACACACCCTGAAAATACACCTCGTCCTAATTCTACCGATTTTGGAATAACTATAGATTTTAAACCGGTTCCTTGAAATGCCCAACCGCCTATCCACTCTATCGAGCTTGGAAGCACAAATTCTTCAAGTGATTTACACCTGCTAAACATATTTGCTGATATATAGGATATGTCTTTCGGCAAGCGCACATATCGCAATGATTCACACTCTTCAAACAATTCATTGCCTATCTTCTTTACGCTATCAGGGATAACAACCGTGGTCAGAGCCTTGTTTCTCGCAAAACATTTCTCACCAAGCTCAATTACAGGCATTCCTTCAATTTCGGAAAGAATTTCCACTTTTGCACCCGCTCCTTTATACTTGATGAGCTTTACTCCTTCAAGATTATCAGTAAGAGCATACTCAAAGTCGCTTGCAGAAGCGACAACAACATCAGCAAACGGATCTTTTCCTTGTGCAAAAACCTCCGTCTCTTCATCCGTCTCTACACTCTCTTCAGCTACTTCTACGGTCCACTCTTCTTCTGCTCCTAGTGTTTCTACCCCTGCCGGAATGAACACACCAACATCTTTCTTTCTGCACCCAGCAAGCAAAGAACAAGCCGCAATACAGAATACAATCCATTTTACTAATTTCATATCACATACTCCTTGTTTATTCCACATCCCAGTCTAGGCTGAAATGCGGGTTTATTCCTTTTCTTAAAACTAGTCAGCATTTAAATGCCCAACTTTAATTTCATCCCAATTATTGCTTTATCACATCACATAATGTACAATACTGCATTTCCCACTTACTGCCCGATACCTTTCTACAAGCACTGATTACAAGAAATTTCTCCTGTGAATCATAAAAGAATATATCATCATCTGCTGAAAATTTTTTCGTTCCATCAGATGTACATTCTTTTAAAAGAAATCTGTCAGAATCCTTTACAATTTTAAAACGTATATTATCAGAAATATGCTTTGTCAGACTTAATGTTTTTGCAACCTCCCTCGAACAGATATATCCATTTGCACATATAACATCATCTTCCTGTAAAGACAATTCTTTCATGAATGCATCCATGCTTTCAAATTTGCATACTCCCATATTGAACAACTCCTATCCAATTTATAATAATATCCCGTGCAACAAATCGTAGTATCTCATACCATTCGATACAACTTTATGCACTTACCCCGCATAATACTACGATTTATTGTACCTGTCAATCGATTTGGTACAGGTTTCATGTATCATAAAGCCATGAACTTTGGCGATCGTCTGAAAGAGGAGATGGAATACAAGGGCATGCATCACAAGGAGCTTGCGTCAAAGGCAAGCATAAATCCCCGCACGCTCCTAACGTATGTCGGAGGCCGCCCCTCCATGCCTCCCGCCGATGTCGCCGTCCGGCTTGCGCAGGTACTCGGCGTGAGCGTGGAATACCTTGCGGCAGGAAGCAAAACAGAAAACGCGCTTTCATTCCGGCAAAGGACGCTCGTAGAGAACTTTGAAAAGCTTTCCGAAAAAGAAAAAAAAGCCGTGGAATCCCTCATCCAAAAACTTACGAACTGAACGCCACTCCCGCAATGGTGCATTAGGAAGGGGAAAGTCTTCCCCTACGCCCGCACTTCGTTGCGGTCTACCCTTTCTTGCGGGGGACACCCCCGCACCGCCCCCAAAAACAAAACGCCCCGCATGGAAGGACGGAGATGGCAGGTCCATGCAGGGCGATACGCAAGCAGTTTGGCTTGCTTTTTCTTCGAGTTTAATGCGGCGTTTATCACGCCTTTTTTCATCTTAAGTTATATGTTTAGCGCAGTCATGGCACGAATGCCGGGACTGGGCTTTATCTTTTCCTGTTACAGTGGCGGGCAGCGCTGTGGCAGGTGGTCAAATATATGCAGCATACGCTGCTGAATCTCAATTTCATCATCTAAACTCCAATATGAATGCTGCCCGTGCATAAGAAGTGCCGCCCCAAACAGTCTGACATCTATTGGTCCTCAATCCGCTTTTAGAGCGAATCTTCTATAAAATATCGTTCTTGGTACCCGCTTTTACGCGGTTTCTTTCATTATAATGCCATGCTCATACTTCCTGTTCGACAACGATTTCCACCGCATCGTCAGTTGCGTCAAAAACGCCGTATGGCAGTTTCGCAAACCCGGTCTTGTTCGCTTCCTCTTTCAAGCGACGATCCGGACGGAAGATAATCTTTACTCTCCTGATATCCTCAATTGACGTCTCTTTCGGCGTATCCCGTTCTTCGCTCGAAACCGAAAGCCTGAACGAACCGAAACCGTCAATCTCGCACCAATTTCTTACGTTTTGACGGCTTCCAGTATATGCAATGGTTCTTGACTAGTTAAATCAAAGCAAATAGAAGTGATAAAACAAAGAGTTACGGCGCAAAAAAGGAACAAGATTTTTTGTGCTTCAAGAACGACCTAACGATACCGCAGGCGGCGGACATCTGCGGCGTGAACAGGAACATCGCCAACCGTTACTACAATTTGCTGCGCAGGGTAATCCTCAGCGAGAGCATCCGCAAGACGAGAGGTCGGGGAGTGCGAAATGGACGAGTCGTACTTCGACGCAAGGTGGCGGGAAAGATGCCGGTGTTCGGGCTGCTCAAGCGCGACGAGAAGATGTTCGTGACGGTCGTCCTGTAGTACTCAAAGGAGTCGCTGTTGCCAGTAATCAAGGGGTTAATTCTTGAACATTCAAGGATTTACACGGACGCTTAGAGAGTTTACGACGACCTCGTGCTCAACAGTTACGAGTATTACTGGGTCTTGCTGGAAACTTCGTTGCGAATACCACAACGAGAACGAGTTTGCGCGGAGCAAGACCCATGTCAACGGAATTGAGAATTTTTGGAGTTTCGCCAAGAGGTAGTTGGCGAAACTCAACAGTTTTAATTCCTCCGTTTTCGTGCTACACTTGAAAGGGTGCGAGTGGCGGTATAGCCACAGGCACGGGGACTTGCTGCTGCTCAAGAAATTTTATAAGAAGACTTATCTTGACTAGAGAATTTTTGTTTTTTATTTAGCCAAAAACCTATGTTTTTATCGGGTTATGGCGCGAAAACCAGTTGTTGCTTTTCACGGGCATTTTATTCGGGATTGTTCATTTTTGCCATGTTTACGGCAATTTGAAAATGTAGAAAATCGTCTTTAATTTTTTCCAGTTGCCGAGGAAACGCACAACATGATACCCTCCCCGTCAATACCCATACCGCCGCCGCTTTGCGGCGAAGAACACCGCGGTCGCTGTCGCACTGGCGAATTCGGCGGCGGGGCAGGACAGCCAGATGCCGTCGGTGCCGAGCAGGGGCGGGAGCGACAGCACGGCGGCACACTGAAACACGAACGTGCGCAGGAATGAAATCAGCGCGGAAGTCAAGCCGTCGTTGAGCGCGGTGAAGAATGACGATCCGAAAATCGGAAAGCCCGACAGCAAAAACGAAAACGAAAAAATGCCGAACGCCCGCACCGTCTGTTCCAGCAACGCCGCGTCGTAGCCCACGAAAATTCCCGCAAGCGGCCGCGCGAACAGCCTGCCCGCCGCACACATGCACGCCGCGCAGACGGCGACGACCGCCATGCTCTTTTTGCGCAGCCCCTGCAATTCCTTGTGGTTCTGCGCGCCAAAGTGAAAGCCGATAATCGGGGCTGCGCCGACCGAATAGCCGATGAAAATCGCGTTGAAGATAAAGCCCACGTACATCAGCACGCCGTAGGAAGCCACGCCGTTTTCGCCCGCGTATTTCAGCAGCCGCACATTGTAGAGCATGCCGACCACGGAAGCCGACACGCTGTTGACCAGTTCCGACGAGCCGTTCGTGACCGTCTTTATGAGCGCAGAAAAGTCGATCCGGCATCTTCCCAGGCGCAGGCTGCTCGAATTCTTCCGGGAAAAATAGACGATCGGAACGATGCCGCCCACGCCCTGCGCCACCGCCGTGGCAGCCGCCGCACCCGCAAGCCCCCAGCCGAATCCCGCCACAAACAGCGCATCGAGTGCCATGTTCGTGCAGCCTGTCGCGACCGTCACGAATAGCCCGAATTTCGTTTTTCCGGCAACGGCAAACAGGCACTGGAACTCATACTGAATGATGTAGAGCGGAAGCGTGGCGCAGACAATCCGCCCGTAGCGCACGCTGTTTTCCCCAAGTTCGCCCTCCGCGCCCAAAAGCGAAACGACCGCGGGCAGCACGGCAAAACTCGCCACCGCAATCACCGCCCCGCAGAACGCCGCCGCATACACCACGAGCGAGAACGTCTCATTCGCTTTTTTCCGGTCTCCCTCGCCGAGCGTCTTGGCAATCAGCGCGCCGCCGCCCGTCCCGAACAGAAAACCTGCGCCACCGAGCAGCATGAGCAGGGGCATGATAAAATTGACCGCCGCAAACGCCGTCTTGCCCGTACAATTCGAGACGAAAAAACCGTCCACCACGCTGTACACCGACGTGAACACAAGCATGACGACCGACGGAAACGTAAAGCGCAGCAGCCGCGCCATCGTAAAATGGTCAGAAATCTGAATCGCGTTTTTTGCCATGATGTTATCTCCCCGCACCGTTTTCTTCCCGCATGAAGCCGTCATTGACTTTTTTTGCACACGGGGAAGTCATCAAAGCATAATTCCGCAGAAAAGGCAAGCGGCAAAGCGCGGATTCCGACGGGCAAACCCACAATGCAGTCTGTTGTATTTGTGTTGTCGTAGGCGACTTCGCCAATAAGGATGTCCCCGCCGCGCCGTGCGCGTCGCCCGAGCCGCCGTATGCATAGAGCGTGTCCTCGGTGTCGGGGTAATCTATGCGGACTCAAGGTGTAGCATTATGCAATCTTTTTAAAATTCATGCCGTTATAGTTATTTGCATTATAATATTCAATAAATTTATCAGTAACGATGATAGGATTGTTGGTATAAGGAATCCTGAACATAATCCTGCTTTCAGGTATCGTGTTTTTAAAAACGTGTTTCTCCACCATCATTACTTTCCCGCTGTCAAACCTGACGAACTCGGACTTTTCCTCATCCAAAGCATCCTCCAAAAGATCACAATTGAAAACATAGAGTTTGTCGCCCTTGTTGGAATAAACGGGGAAAAGCACCCCGAACTGCTCAAAAAAGGCTTTGTCCTTATCGTAAACATAATCCCTCATAAATATAAAATTTGTTCCGTAACCTGGAAAATCGGCTTTTTTTGCCTTTTGCCTCCAATCAGACTTGACCAACTCCACCTGAGGTTTGTCGCCAAATTCTATTGTCTTTTGGTTTTTCAACTGGGTAAGTTTCTCATAATACGACTCATCCAAGAAATTGACATGCTCGAAATTGTCCGCTCCATAAATCTTATAATAATTCATTACCAACTCCCATTGGATAATTTTTCACCTATTAACTTTAAATAGAACAACTATTTCAAAAGTAATACCGACAATACCTCTTTTTAAGGCCAATTTCTTTTTTTAACCTCATCAGGTTTATCAAAATCTAACTTTTGCTTTCCAAACTTTATATCTTTAATAAAAACTGCTGCCGCCTGAATGAAAAAGAGCGATAAAACTAATAATCCAAAATATTTCATAAGTTTACCTCTCTTTTCCTGCCGCCGGGCGCGCGGCGGCACACCCTTATGCTTCGGCTTTTTCCGCCCGTGAAGAAACGTATGCGAGGAACGCGCCGCCCGCAATGCAGAGCGCGCAGGCAATTCCCGCCGGAACAGAGCCGATTGCCTTTACGCCGGGGAACACCGTGGCCGCCGAGCCGCACAACAAGCCCAAAATCACGGCGTAGGTATGATTCGGGATTTTCTTCAGCAGGAAACTGATGAGTTTTGCGCCGGACAGCAGCCCCAGAATGACGCCGATGCCGTTCGGGAGCAGGAGCAGTAGCGCGTGCATGAACGTCTGCGGGCTGAACAACGCCGGAATGCTGGTGATGACGATAGTGTACACGCCCATGATGAGCATAATCAGCGATCCCGAAATCCCTGGGACGATCATCACGACCGCGCCGAGAATTCCGGCGATAAAAATCCTGACGGCAAGCCGGGCAGACAACGGCGGCAGGATGCTGCTTGTGACGGAAGCCCGGTCAACCGTGCCTTCGAGGTGCGAGAAAAACAGGAGCACGGCAAATCCGGCCACGGCACAGAGCGCAAGGGGAACAAAAAACGACGCGCCCGCCTTTTTTCCGTCCGGGACTTTCTTTGCGTAGCCAAAAATCAGCGGAATGCTTCCGAGAATCAGCCCGGTAAAGACACAGTTCGTCTGGACGGGAAAATGCGCGTACAGGAACGAAATCAGCTTGCTGAACAGCAGTACCCCGGCCGCCATCCCGGCAAGGAGCGGAATGAGGAACGGCAGGTTTTCGCGCAGCCGCTTCACGTTCAGCGTGATTGCGTTCACAAATTTATCGTAGATATTAAAGACGACGGCAAGCGTTCCGCCAGACACCCCGGGAATAACGTTCGCCATGCCGATGACGATTCCCTTAAAAAACAAAATGACTGCCTTCATGGCTGCCTCCTCAAAAATGCCGCGCCTCCGTAATGTCCGAAGCCGTACTCGTCCAGCACACGGCATTCTACTATGATTTCGGACAAACGGCAAGAGTTAGCAATAACTTGTTATATATTTGTCATTATAACAAAGAATGTCGTGGTATTCGTTCGCATCTCTTTGCCCTGAAGAACGGCTGTGCAGGATATTGAAACGGGATTCCGCACAGCCGCTTTTGTGGCGGCTTAAAAAGGGCGACCTGTGAAATTTCCCGTTTCTTGCAGGCCGCCCTTTTTATCATTCTTAAAGTCTAGCGGGAAGAAATTAGTTCATTGGGCGGGTGAATGCGCCGCTTTCAGATTTCTTCTGTATAAATGTTTAGGAAGAATTTAATTATTTATATTTTTTAGGCAAATATTCTTTTCCAAGCAGCCATATGTATCTATCAATATCCTTTAAATTGTATTCGTCAATGTCATAATACTTTTTAAAATCCAATAAAGTTTGTTTAAATATTTTATAATTCTTTAAATCACCTTTTTTGAATTTTGAAAAATTATCTTGTTTGCAGAAATGCAATAATATTTTTTCTACATATCCGTCGTAAATAGGATATTCAGTAGGATAATGGTGACTGCAATATTTTGTAGCAAAGGAATAAAAATTCTTTTCTTTACCATTGATTTCAATTGAAGCAATATCATTGACTAAAGTTTCGTCAAAATTATTAAGACGTTCATCTATATTTAATTGCAAAATATGTTTTGCAACGGGGAATATTGAATATATATTTGTGCTGTAAAAATCATTTAATGAACTTGCTTTAATTAATATATCTTCAATCTTTGTATTATTGGGATATGTTTCAAAAAATAATTTGTCTAAACTTTTTTCTTGCAAAACATAATTCTCTAACGTGTTCCATTTTTTCAGATATTTATCTACTTCTTTTTTAGACGGTGTTGGAATAGAGACTGTTATTTTCACTTAAAAACTCCTGTTTTGTTAAGAAGGGGATAAGACGATTATCAGACGATGCCCCAGCGTCCGCCGGTGCGCTTAAAGCGGGTGGACGGCACTTCAAGCAGGCGGCCGTCCTCGCCCAGCATTTTTATCATTTCGGTCAGCGGATTTACGTCGGTAATGCGGAAATTAGTGCCGTCGTAAAGAAGGCGCA
>CAMWTK010000032.1 GCA_947177175.1 uncultured Treponema sp. | reverse complement strand
GGGAAAGTGGGTGGTTTGGAGGGAGGAAACCCCCGCTTCCGAGTAGAGGGGTTTCATCCCTCCAAGACGTTCCGCCCGCTTCCAAGCGGGAAAAAACCCGCTAAGGATTGAGCTCCCATTCGCCGTACTCGTCCACGATCTCGGTCTTGAGGCTTTCCATGGGGCGCCAGACGACGCTGAGCGTGATGTGCGGGCTGAAGTCGTAGTACTGGCGGCCGCCGTTCCGGTCCTTGTCAAAGTGCTCGTTCGACACGGTGATCAGCTTGGGGCTGATGCTGAACGCGGCGGACAGGTCCCAGTCGTGCAGGTCGTGGGTCACCTTGACGCTGAACTGCTTGAGCTTGAAGTTGCTCGCCTCGCGCTTTGACGTGTCGAAGAAGTTGAACGACTGCACCAGGTCCGTCAGCGGGTTTATCAGCTGCTGCTCGTCGGAATAGGTCGTCACGTAGCGGTAGATCGAATCGTTGCGGCTCTCCGCGCTGAACGTGATGTCCAGCACGTTGTTGATCTTGAACGTGAACGACGGGACGAACTTGAAGTAGCTGTACGTCGGGCGCATGCAGTCGTACACAATGCTCGCGGACAGCGACGGCGCGAACGCGACCCGGTCCGACCACCAGGAGAATTTCTTCGTCCCGCTCGTGTACGCGAGGCTCACCGAATAGGGCTGGAACTTCTTCTCCGTCTGCGGGACCCAGCCCTTGGTCTGGTCGAAGTCGTAGCCGGTCACGTAGCTCATCGTGTAGGCGAGCTGCACGCCGTAGCCGGACAGCGAGAAGCGGAACGACTCGTGCTCGTCCTCCTCAAGGTCGTAGATCCAGGACTGCGTGAGCTTGATGCGGTCGCCGAACAGCGAGAACGACAGCGACTGCGAGATGTCCTCCTTTATCCAAGTGTCGTCGTCCTTGCTCGTCTGGCGGATGCCCGTGCCGATTGAGAACGTGGTGTACGGGAACGTCAGCGACAGGATGCCGCTGTAGCGGTCAACGAGCGGCGGCAGCTGCGTGGTGAGCGACAGTTTCTGCCCGAAGCTGCCCTCCTTTGCCGCGAGCACGAAATTCAGGTTGTGCACGGTCAGGCACTCGTCGTCGGTCAGGTCGGTAGTCAAAAACTCCCATTCCGGCTCCTCGGGGTCGTCGCTGATGTACTTGGTCTGCACCATCTTTATGGTCGTGTTCCAGGTGAGCGAGGTCTCCGAGAAATGCTCGGTGTAGTACAGCGGGCGGAACGTGAGCGCGTTGGTGTCGGTCAGGTCGAGCTTGCGCGCGTTGTAGTCGGAATTCCGGGTCGATTTTACCGTGGACTCCGTGTCGTCGATGTACGGGTGGTCCTGATAGACGGGGTTGAACGTGAGCGTGTCGGTGAGCGACACGAACTGCCCCCGGTAGCCGAGCGACGAGGTGAGCGAGGCCGGCGCGGCGGCTCGGTAGTAGGTTGCCTGCACGTTGTCCCAGGAGAAGTCGTCCGCCTCGTGCAGATCCGTGGACGCATAGGAGAGCTGCGAGGTGAAGTCGGCGGTCACGGCATAGTCCAGCTTGTACGACAGCCCCGCAACGTCCGACCGCGCGGGGACGCTCGTCGCCAGCAGCGGCAGCGCCTTTTCGGTGAACGTCGGATCGCGCGCGGCCTCCCCGTCCAATCCGGTTTCGTCAGCCGTCCCTTCTTCCGCCGCGCCGTCAGGTTCGCCGTCATCCGCGTCGTCCTTGCGGTCGGGGTCAACGGCGGGCGGGGGCTGCATGAGCGCAGGGGCGGGCTTGGACGCTTTTTTCTTTGCCGCGGGCGGATACTGCACGATCGTGCCGGCAAGGCGCACGGATGTCTTGAACGGCGTGACCTGCGACGGGTAGTAGAATTTCCGCTCCGGGCTGTACGTGCGGTAGTCATCGTCCGTGGAAAGCGTCGTGTTGCTCTGCGCGGAGAAAATGAGCGACGACGAGAAGCTCGATATGGCGAGCGAGGAAATATACGGCGACACGAGATCCGGCAGGGGAACGGTGTACGAGCCGTTGAGCTGCCAGGTGAACGACGACACCTCGCTGATGGTCGGCTCGTCCGTGTCCGACGACGGGTTCGACATCAAAAAGTCGATCCAGTCCATCGTCTCCGCGCGGTTGCCGAAATCGTAGTCGAAGTACGGGTCGGAGTACAGGGGCAGCGCGAGCGTGAGGGAGAACGGGCGCGCCAGCGTCAGCTTGAGCGAGGACGCGTAGCGGAACGGCAGGGAGATGCCCATGAAATGGGACGAGTCGCTGTAGGTCGCGCCGCTGGCGGCATACGGCAGGTAGGTCGTGCCGTTCTTGAAGATCGTGTTGCTCCAGCCCAGCCGGAGGTTGCCCGCAAGGTTCGTGATGATGTCGTTCGGGCGGAACACGCCGTCAAGCCCGACCATCACGCCGAGGTTCGCGTAGTAGTCCGCCATCACCTTGAGGTAGTTCGTCGTGTCGCCGGTATAGTCATTGTCGAGGTTGTGCAAGACGATGCCCTCGCGCCGCTGCTCCTTGAGCGCGTTGGTCTTCATCAAGCTGAAAAAGTTGATCTTGTCATCGCTGTCGTCGCTGCTGGACGATCCGGTCGCCCGGTTCGCCTCCACGCTCGAACGCGCGTCCAGCGGCTTGCGCCCGATGATGTAGGCGGTCGTGTTGATGTAGTAGCCCTCGCGGTTGCGGTAGCCGAATGCGGGGTTGAAAATCAGCTCGTCCTTGGGATAATAGAACGCGGGGAAATACAGCAGCGGCACGTGCCCCACGAACAGGACCGCGCTGAAAAACGCGAACTCGCCGCCGGGCAGCAGCCAGATACGGCTCGCCTTAATGCGCCAGTGCGGGTCGTCGTCGTCGCAGAACGTCAGCTCGCCGTTCTTGAAGGCAATCGTCCCGCCGCTGTCGCGCCCGAAAATCGTGGAGGCGACGTTGAGCGTGGAGCCGCTCGGCAGGTTGAGCGCGTCGCTCTGCGTCTGCACGACGCGCCCGTTGTCAAAGATGCCCTCCAGCGTGGCGGTGTTGAACAGCAGCGTCTTTGCCGTCACGCGCTCGCCGCCCGCCTTCGTGCCGGTCTGCTCCAGCTGCACGTTGCCTTCGGCATACATCATGTCGGTCTCGCGGTTGTAGTTTACCAGGTCGGCAAAAATCGTGCTCTTGCTCCCGCCGCGCGACACGCTGATGCGCACGCCGCCGGTCAGCACGATAGTGTCCGCGCCGGTGACGACATCTTTCTTATACTCGGTCTTCTGCGCGTTCTCTATGGAGATAACGCTGCGCTCGTCGTCCGCGAATGCCCGCACGCAGAGAAAAAGAACGAGGAAAAAAAGCACTGTCCGCATCCGCACTTTCGTCACGTTTTTACCTTAAAGCCGACCCGCCGCACGGGGCATCAGGCCGTTCCGTCCCGCTGCCGCTCGCGCTCCAGCATTTCCGCGATGAAATGCCCCGTGTACGACCCGGCGACCCGCGCCACCTGTTCGGGCGTACCCGTCGCGACAATCTGCCCGCCCCGGTTGCCGCCCTCCGGCCCCAGGTCGATGATGTGATCCGCCTGGCAGATAACGTCGAGATTGTGCTCGATCATCACCACCGTGTTGCCTTTGTCCACCAGCCGCTGGATCACTTCCATCAGCACTTTCACGTCCGCAAAATGCAGGCCCGTCGTCGGCTCGTCCAGAATGTAGAGCGTCCTGCCGGTGGACGGGCGCGCCAGCTCCGTCGCCAGCTTGACGCGCTGCGCCTCGCCGCCGCTCAGCGTGAGCGCATTCTGCCCCAGCTGGATATAGCCCAGCCCGACGCTCTTGAGCGTCTCCAGCTTCCGCGCGATGTGCGGGATATGCGCGAAGAAATCCGCCGCCTCCTCAATCGTCATGTCAAGCACGTCGCTGATGTTCTTGCCCTTGTAGCGCACGTCGAGCGTCTCCGCGTTGAACCGGCGGCCGTGGCACACGTCGCACTGAATGAACACGTCGGGCAGGAAGTTCATCTCAATCGTGATCGTGCCCGCGCCCTGACAATGCTCGCAGCGGCCGCCCCTCACGTTGAAGCTGAACCGCCCCGCCCGGTAGCCGCGCGCCTTGCTGTCGGGAAGCTCCGCGAACAGGTCGCGGATGCTGTTGAACACGCCCACGTAGGTCACCGGATTGCTGCGCGGCGTGCGTCCGATCGCGCTCTGGTCGATGTTGATTACCTTGTCGATAGACTCCAGCCCGTCGATGCCGTCATGCGCCCCCACGGGATAGTCCGTCCGCATGAGGCGGTTCGAGACGGCGGGATAGAACACGTCGCTGAGCAGGGTCGATTTGCCGCTGCCGCTCACGCCCGTAATACACGTGAACGTGCCGAGCGGAATGTCCACGGTCACGTCCTGCACGTTATGCTCGCGCACGCCGCGCACGGTGATTTTGTGCCCGTTGCCTGCGCGCCGCTGGCGGGGAATGGGCATCCGCAGCGTTCCCGCAAGATACTGCCCCGTCAGGCTTTCCTTGACCTGCATGATCTGCTCCGGCGTGCCGCTCGCGACGACCGTGCCGCCGTGCACGCCCGCGCCCGGACCGATGTCGATCACCCAGTCCGCCGTGCGCAGCGTCTGCTCGTCATGCTCCACGACGACCACCGTGTTCTTGAGGTCGCGCAGGTAGGCGAGCGTGTCGATCAGCCGCTGGTTGTCGCGCTGGTGCAGGCCGATTGACGGCTCGTCCAAAATATACATGACCCCCGTCAGCCCGCTGCCAATCTGCGTGGCGAGCCGGATGCGCTGTGCCTCGCCGCCGCTCAGCGTCCCCGCCGACCGCTCCAGCGTCAGGTAGTCAAGCCCGACGTTCTGCAAGAAGCGCAGCCGCGCGTTGATTTCTTTCAAAATCTGCGCGGCAATCGTCCGCTGCGTCTCGGTCAGCTCGAGCGCGTCAAAAAAGGCGACGGACTCCGCCACGGAAAGCCGGCAAAGCTCCCAGATGTTCCTGCCGCCTACCGTCACGCCCAACGCCTCAGGGCGCAGGCGCTTGCCATGGCACGACGGGCATTCCTTATGGCTCATGTATTTTTCCAGGTTCGCGCGCGCGTTGTCCCCCCACGCCTCGGCGTAGCGGCGGCGCATATCGGCGAACAGCCCCGCCCAAGGACGGTTGTACTCCGAATAGCCCTCCCCGCTCTGCTTTTTGTACGTCCACTTGATCGCGCGCGTCCCCGACCCGTTGACCAGCACGTCCCGCTGTCCGTCGGTCAGCTGGTCGAACGGCGTGTCGAGCGAAAACTGATACGCGCGCGCGACCGCCTCGAACATCGCATGATTCCATTCCGACTCGGGATTGTACGGCGCGAGCGCGCCCTCGTTGAAGCTCAGCGAGCGGTCGGGAATCATCAGGTCGATGTCGTATGCCATTTTTTCGCCCAGGCCCGTGCAGTCAGGGCATGAGCCGAACGGGTTGTTGAACGAGAACAGGCGCGGCTGCAGTTCGGGAATGGAGATGCCGCATTCGGGGCAGGCATTTTTCTGGCTGAAGAACACTTCCTGCTCGACATAATCCTTGCCCGTGCCCGCGTCCGCCCCGTCCTTGGGCAGGCGGCGCACCACCGTGATAATGCCGTTCGCGCTCGCCAAGGCCGTCTCCACGCTCTCGGCAAGCCGCTTGCGCACGTCATCCCTGAGCGCAATCCGGTCAACGACCAGCTCAATCGTGTGCTTTTTCTGCTTGTCAAGCTTGATGGAATCGTCCAGCTCCACCATCAGCCCATCAATCCGCGCGCGCACGAAGCCGCTTTTCTGCGCGTCCTCGATTATTTTCTGATGCTCGCCCTTTTTTCCCCGGATCACGGGAGACAGAATCGTGATGCGCGTCCCGGCATCCCACCCCATAATCGTGGCGACAATCTGGTCCACGCCCTGCTCGTTGATCTCGCGCCCGCAGTTCGGGCAGTGCGCCGTGCCGACCCGCGCGAACAGCAGGCGGTAGTAGTCGTAGATTTCCGTGACCGTGCCGACCGTGGAGCGCGGGTTGCGGTGCGTCGTCTTCTGCTCGATCGAAATGGCGGGGGAAAGCCCCTCAATCAAATCCACGTCGGGCTTGTCCATGCTGCCCAAAAACTGCCGCGCATACGAAGACAGCGATTCCATGTACCGCCGCTGCCCTTCCGCGAACAGCGTGTCGAACGCAAGGGACGACTTGCCGCTGCCGCTCAGCCCGGAGATGACCACCAGCTTGTGGCGCGGCATGTCCACGTCGATGTTCTTCAGGTTGTGCTCGCGCGCCCCCCGAATCGAAATCTTGTCGCCCGAAACGAAGTTGATACTGCTCATGCCGAAAGTATAGTGAAAACAAGGGAAAAACACAATGATACGGCGCGCGCCGTTCACCCCTCCAAGGGAGCGGTATCCCACCCCTACAGGGGTGTGGTTATTCACCCGTATAAGGGTGCAGTATGCCACCCCTCTAAGGGTGCGGTCACCTACCCGTATAAGGGAGAAGTGTCCAACCTTACAAGGGCGGACAGCGTTCCCGCACCGCTATTCGAGCGGCGCGAAATAGCCCGTCTCCGCGCGGCCGCTGCGGTTCATCAGGTAGGTCTCCACCTCGACCGGCAGGTAGCTCTGCCCGAATTCCGTCTTGAGCTGCGACGTGTACGACAGCCGGTACATACCGTTGGGAATGGCGATGATGTCCTGCACGATGCCGCCCAGTCCCTGGCTGCGGTACACGTAGTACGAGCCGCCGTTCGTGTGATCGCTCAGGTACGTGACCTCGCGTGCGGGCGCGCCCTGCGCGGTCATCACCACCGCCATCGCTACCGCGTTGTTGTTCAGGTAGGCGGACAAATCCGAAAGGCTGTATGTCGCGAACGCATCCTGGCTCACGCCGCCGTCGGTCACGTAGATAATCGCGCGCTTTTTTTCCGCCGTAATCAGCCCGTTCGCGGCAAGGCGAATCGCGCCATCAAGGCTGACCGACGCGGAGACCGGGTTCTTGAGCGCGCTCAGGCTGAATTTCTCGATGCCGTCCGGCGGTCCCACATACTCCAAAACCGGCATCGCGCCCGCACTGACGACGCGCACCGTCCCACGCCCCTGCATCGCCGCCGCAATCTCGCGCACGGCGGCCTCGGTCGCCTCGGCATGCCGCGCCGCCGAAACGGAGCGGTCAATGACCAGCGTGATGTCGGCGACGTCGTTGGCGGATGCCGCGCCCTCGAATTTCGCGTCGAGCACGGGGCTTTTGTTCTCGGTCACGAAAAAGTTCACCTCTTTCAGCCCGACCATGCTCTGCCGCCGGCGGTTCTCCACCTTGACTTCCAGCGTCACCTGGGGGAACGCGCTCGCGTCCACGCGCTCAATCTGCACGAACAGACCGCCGATCAGCTCGCTCATCTTGCTCATCACGTAGACTTCGTTGCTCACCACATCGCTGACCAGCACGTTGCCGTTCGCGTCGGGGACGGCGCAGGTCACCCACGAGGGGGCGTTTCCCGTGCTCACGTTCTCAAAAACCGTGCCCGTGTCCGCGTCAATCGAATAGACCCGGTTCTTGTCGCAGATGACGATATAGCCGCCCCAGGGCTTGAGCGATTCGGGGCGGACGAACGTCTTTTCCTTGCAGAGCAGGCCGATATAGTTTCCCGCCGTGTCAAACCGGTACACCGCGCCCGTCACCGCGTCCGCCACAAAGACCGTGCCGTCCACGCAGGCAATGCCCGTCGGAGCCTTCAGCCCCGCGAATTCCGCCGACGCGCCGCCAAAATAGAACAGCCCGTTGCCGTCCTTGTCGAACACGTCCACGCGCGCGTTGCCGAAGTCGGTCACGTAGATGTTGCCCGCCTCGTCCGAGGCAAGGTACTGCGGCCCGACCATCTGCCCCACGCCGATTCCTTTTCCGCCGAACGAGCCCTCATAGCCGCCCCGGCCGTTGAACACGCTAATCCGGTCGCCCGCCGATTCCGACACCAGTATGCGCCCGTCCGCCGCGCGGATCATGTCCATCGGGCGGTCAAAACCGGTCAGCGAGCCGTTCGTACGGTTCACCACCAGCCCGTTCACGTCGATTTTGAGCATCTCGTTCGACCCGTAGGCGAGCACCCAGACCGACCCGTCGTCTTCGGGAAGCACCGAGACCGGCTGGCTGAAAATGAACGCGCCGCCGTTGCGCCCCGGAAAGCTCCCCGCCTCCGTATACGTGACGGAAGTCTGATAGGCGTTGTCGGTGATGCGCCGCGCGCGCACGATCTCAATCTGGTTCTTGAGCAGCAGCCCGCCGTAGCCGTTGTCGCTCGCAATCTGCCACTGCCGCAACGCCACGCCCTCTATACCGGAACTATAGTAGGATTTTCCGAGCCAGTCCAGAATCAGGTTCTCGTCGGGGAGATACGAAAGCGCGCGCTCGAACTGCAAGATCGCGTCGTTGTACGCGCCGCGGTAATACGCCTGTACGCCGCGCCTAAATTCCTGGAACGCGAGCGCGCTCTCCGCCGTCTGCGTCCCCGATGCGTTCACCGCCACGCTCGTAAACGGCGTGCGCTGCGCGGACACTGCCATGGCGACGAGCGCACATACGGCCGCCAAAAGAAAGCGTCTCATCCGATATGTCAGCCTTACGTGTCTCATCTCAACTCACCTGCGCCAAACGGATATGTTCCTGAATCTCCGCGTTGTCGGGCATCAAGTCCCGCGCCTGATGCAAATATTTCCGCGCCTCGTCATACAGCCCCAGCTTGAGGTACACCCACCCCACCGAATCCATGCATGCCGCCGAACGGGGCGACCTGTCCAGCGCGCGCTTGCAGTACGACAGCGCCGCCGCAAGGTCGCGGTTCTCGCTGGCAAGCACGTAGCCCATGCCGTTGAGCGCCGTCGGGTTCTCGGGGTCAATCTCGAGCGCCTTCTTGTAATACGAAATGCTGAGGTCAACCTCATGCTGCGTCCAGGCATTGTAGGCGAGCGCCGCATAGACCGCCGCCGGCTTGTACGCCGCTTCCGCCAGCTTCTGCAGCTCAAAGTCGGCGAGTTTCCTGCGCCCGGTCAGCGAATAGACAATCGCCAGGATAAAGCGGCATTGCAGCACGCGGTCGATGTCCTGCCCCGCCGTCACCACCTGTTCCAGATACAGCAGCGCGTCGTCGTAGCGTTCCAGCTTGGTGTAGCACAGGCCGATAAAATATGCCAGCTCGCCGTTGTCAATCCCCGTGTCGTCGGGAAGCGAAAGAAAAAACGCGAGCGAGGCGGCATAGTCCGCCTTCTTGTACAAGGCGATGCCCTCCGCGAGCGTATCGTTTTTTACCCTGTCTGCCATAGTTCCTCCCAAACCAAAACGCTACAGCGCAAAGCGGACTGCCACGTCCGTCCGTTCCGTCTCCGGCTCGGCGCGGACAAGCGAAACGGAAATCTTCCCGTCCCGCACGGCCTCATAGTCATTGCCCGCCGCGCCGCCCGTGACAATCTCGCCACCCGCAAAAAAGCCGTACCGCTTTCCGTCGGGCGCGTCCAGTATCTCCACTCTATCAAGATAATTCCGTCTCGACAAGGTGGTAACGGCAACGCCCGCATAGGACGGCCGCGAAGCCGCGTTCACGCTCACGAACGAATCCTTGGTACAGAGCGCGGCGAGCACGCCCACATTCTTTGCCACAAAGTCCGCGAGCGGCGCGAACTGCCAGCTGCCGTCATAGCTTTCAAGGCTCACCGCAATGCCGGGCGTACCGTACAGCACCGCCTGCCGGGCCGCCGCCGCCGTCCCCGAATACACGATGTCCGTCCCCAAATTCGCGCCCCGGTTGATGCCGCTCACCACCGCGTCAAACCGCACGCCGAACAGATTCGAGCGGAGGGCGGCAATCACGCAGTCCACGGGATTCCCCTCCGACGCAAACCGCCCCGCGCCGCACGCGGAAAGGCACAGCGGCCGGTGCATCGTGATGTGGTTCGACACCGCCGAGCGGTTGCCGTCGGGCGCGAGCACGTACACGTCGGCAACGGCGCGGAGTGCCTGCTCCAAGACAATCAGCCCCTCGCACTGAATGCCTTCGTCGTTCGTCAGCAGGACTGCCCGCCGTCGTTCCGTACCGCTAGCAGACAACGTGCGCTCCGTCTGCCGGCTCAATCTCATAGCAGTGGGGATGAAAGCCGAAAATCCGCTCGTACTCGGACAGTTTTTCCTTGAAAAGCGGGATGTCGTCCTCGTTCAGGATAGTGTACGCGCACCGCCCGAATCCCTTGCCCGTAATACGACCGCACGAATAGGGATTGCGCATGTCGTTCAGGTTCGGGTTGATCATCGAAAGCCGCTTGAGAATCCAATCGACCTCCGGGCAAGAAAGGTCGTAGTCATCGCGCATGTTCTTGTGGCTCGCGTTCACCGCGCGCGCAAAGCCGCCGAATTCGCATTTTCCGAGCGCGCCCACGGCATCGAGCACGTACTTGTGCTCGCGCATGATACACTGCAAGCGGTGGCGCATAATCTCGCTCACCCCGCCAAGCATCTCGTTGATTTCGTCCGGATTGTCCTCATAGACCCAGCCGCCCCAGACGTTCCGCTTGCGCTCCTTGAGGTCGCCCATCAGCAGCACGTACTCCGGCTGATGCAGCTCCTCCTCGTTCCATACGGTCACGCGCTGCACGCGGGCATCGGTCAGCAGGATTTTTTTGCCGGGAAAATCGAACGGGACCGCCTCGTGCGCCCCCGTGGCATAATCGGTGACCATCACGTGCCGGCGCTTCGCGTAGAGCGCAGTGTAATTCGCCGCAAGGAAATTCTGCGTCTTGAGGAACAGCTTGTTCCCGCGCTCAATCACCTGCAAAAGCTGCGCGTCGGAACAGGAAAACGGCATCGCCGCGCGGATGGCATACGCCGCCCCGACTTTCATCGCCGTGGTGATGCCGAAGCCGAGCGACGGCGGCATGTCCGAATAGACCGTCATGTCCATGCCGCGCAGCGCAAACCCGCCCGACGTGAAGCCATAGGCAATCGCCTTGAGCGCGTTCGACCAGCGGTCCTCCTTGCGGAATTTGAGCGAGGAGAGCGTCGTGTGCTTGCGATCTTTCTGCTGCGCGAAATAAAAATGCAGCGCGCCGTCCGAACGGAACGAAAGCGCGATGTAGACGGGAACGTTCACCGCCATGGAAAGCGTCTTGTCCTTAAAAAACCAGGAATGCTCGCCGATCAGGTGCATGTGCGACGGCGCAGAAACAACGATGTCCGGCTTTGTGTTATATGCAGCCTCGTGCGCTTCAATCACCTGCTTCATCTGACCAAGATTCCCTCATTCTTGCATATTTGTTTTCTTATTATTATAATACAATAATGCGTCGATTTTTACAAGTTTTTTGTCCGTTTTTTTCCGGCGTCGCGCTGGCACTGGCGATTCCCAACGAACTCCTGCCGTTCGGCGCTCCGCTCATCGCTCTTTTCTCGCTCCTGCCGTTTTACGTCGCCCTTTCCCGCGCAAAAAGCTACGCCAGCGCGTTCGTGTCGGGCTGGATCCTCGCGTTCACAGCGCACCTGCTCTCCAGCTTCTGGCTGGGCAATTTCCGCGGATTCGCCCTGTTCACGCTGGGCGCAAGCGCGCTCGGCACGGGATTTGTCTGCGCGTTCTCCGCGCTCGTGTTCTATTTTCCGTTCTCGCATTGCAGGGCCGGGCGGCGGCTCCGGGAGAACGCCGGGACGACGGCATACTCGCTGCCGCTCCGGGTATTCTGGTTCGCGGGGACGTACACGGTCTGGGAATGGGCAAAGTCGTTCGGATTTCTGGCATATCCGTGGGGAACGCTTTCCATGACCGCCTACACCTGGCCGCTCGTCACGCAGATTGCCGACCTGACCGGTCCGTACGGCGTGACGTTCCTGTTCGCGCTCGTCAGCGCGGCCATGGGCGAAGGTGTCCTGCTCATTCCGCGGCTCGCGCATGCCGCCCAGAAGACATCGCTGTACGACGACTGGCTCCGCTGCGTCAGGACCTGCGCCGCGCTGTTCGCGGTGACCGTGCTCTACGGCGCGTACCAGTACCTCATGCCGCGCGTTCCCGTCAAGACGCTGAACGCCGTGCTCGTGCAACAGAACCTCGACCCGTGGGACGACAGCGACGAAGAGGCAATCGCGATTTCCACGCGGCTTTCCCGGGAAAAAATCAACGAATTCAGCGAAAGAGGCCTGCGGTGCGATCTGGTCGTCTGGAGCGAGGCCGTCCTGTCGCGCAACTTTCCCAACGCGCAGCACTATTATTCGTACTTTCCCCAAAGCGACCCGCTCGTTCCGTTCATCAGGAAAATGCAGACCCCGTTCATCATCGGCGCGCCGTTCACCATCAACCGCGAAAAGCATCAGTACGGAAACGCAACCGTCCTGCTCGACAAAAGCGGCGACTACCGGGGCGCGTACCTCAAGATGCATCTCGTGCCATTCGCCGAGCGCATCCCGTTCGTGGAATACGAGGCGGTGCGCACGTTCATCAGGAAGATCGCGGGATTCTCTTACGGCTGGGTGCAGGGCACCGTTCCCGTGCTCTTTGAAATTCCCCTCAGCACGCCGCCGCACCATACGGCGAACGCCCCCGAAATTGTGTCGCTCACGGAGCAGAACCAGACGCGGCAGCAGTCGGTCTTTGTCTCCACGCCAATCTGCTTTGACGACGCATTCGGCGAAGTCTGCCGCGCACTCTACCTTGCCGGGAGCGAGGCGTTCATCAACCTGACCAACGATGCCTGGTCGCGCACCAAAAGCGCGGAAATCCAGCATTTCGCCGTGGCATCCTACCGCGCGATCGAATACCGCACCACGCTCGCGCGCTCGACCAACGGCGGCTACACCGCAGTCATCGACCCTGCCGGCCGCATCCTGCAAAGCCTCCCGCTCTTTGAGGAAGGCGCGCTCGCCGCGGAGATTCCCGTGTACGCGCGCACAATGACGATTTACGCGCGGCTCGGCGACTGGCTCATCGCGCTGCTCGCGCTGCTCGCGCTCGCCTATATCGTGCTGTTCACCATAACCGAACGCGAAAACCGCGTCACCGCTATTTCGACCGAGTTAATCCGCGTGAAGCGGCGGCGCGGCCGGCCGCGCAAGGACGAAATCCGCCCCTAAAATGCCCGCCTACTGAATCAGCATGGCATCCCCGTAGCTGAAAAAACGGTAGCGTTCCGCCACGGCAATGCGGTAGGCGTTCAGGACAGCATCCCGCCCCGCGAGCGCGCTCACCAGCATGAGCAGCGTGCTTTCGGGCGTATGGAAATTCGTGAACAGCTGGTCAACCACCTTGAAGCGGTAGCCGGGATACATAAAAATCCGCGTGCTTCCCGTGCCGCCGCGCACGATGCCGCTGTCGTCGCTCGCGCTCTCAATCGTGCGCACGCTCGTCGTACCCACCGCCAGAACCGCGCGCCCCTCGCGCTTTGCCCGGTTGATTTTTTCCGCGACCTCCGGCGGAACGGTGTAGGACTCCTCGTGCATCCGGTGCTCCTCGATGTTCTCCGTGCGGACGGGCAGGAACGTTCCCAACCCAACGTGCAGCGTGACCCAGGCAAGCTCGATGCCGTTCGCCGCAAGCCGCTCCAGCATCGCCTCGGTAAAATGCAGCCCCGCCGTCGGACACGCCGCGCTGCCCGTCTGTCGCGCGTACACCGTCTGGTAGCGATCGCTGTCCGTGTCATCGTCCTCACGGCGAATGTACGGCGGTAACGGAATATGCCCGTTCCGCGCGAACCAGTCCTCCTGCACCAAAAACGGAAACCGAATCGTCCTGAATTCTGTCCCCGCGTCGCCGTCGCAATCGACGATCGTCCCGACCGAGCCGTCCGCAAAACGGAACGTATCGCCCGGCCGCACCTTTTTCGCGCCCCTCACCATCACGCGCCAGGCATCGCCGCCGGAAACCGCGCGCCGCAAGAACATGAATTCCTGCTCGCGCCCGCTCGTCTCCTTGATGCCGTAACACCGGCTCCTGCGCACCCGGCTGTCGTTGAAGATCATGAGCGTTCCCGGCGCGATCAAGCCGGGCAAATCCGCCATGGCATAATGCGACACGCTGCCGTCCGCGCGGCTCAGGCGCATCAGGCGGTCATCACCGCGCGTCCCGCTCGGCTTCTGTGCGACAAGTTCCGCCGGCAAATCAAACGTAAAATCAGACAATTTCATGGCGTACGCTCCCCGTCATCTTTTTTCCGGCAAAAACACCACCGCATGACCGGCGGTCAGTCGAACAGCGACGGATTTTCTTCCCGCGCCGCGCCGGGCGTTATGCCCAAATGCTCGTAGGCCTTCGGCGTGACCATCCGCCCGCGCGGCGTGCGCTGCAACAGCCCGCACTGAATCAGGTACGGCTCGTAATAATCTTCCAGCGTATCCATGGACTCCCCGATAGAAATGGCGAGCGTATCCGCCCCGACCGGACCGCCGCCGAAATGCCTGATAATCGAAAGCAGAATCTCGCGGTCGTAGCGTTCCAGCCCGATCGAATCGATGCCGAGCCGCCGCAGTCCGTCACGGACAATCGGCAACGTTATGCAGCCGTTCCCGTAAATCTGGGCAAAATCGCGCATACGGCGCAGGACACGGTTTGCTACGCGCGGCGTGCCGCGCGAGCACGACGCCATCAGCAGCGCCGCGTCGGCATCAACCGTGCATTGCAGGATTCCTGCCGAACGGCGGATAATCGCCGCAAGTTCCTCGTCGCCGTAAAAATCGAACCGCTGGATAATGCCGAACCGACTGATGAGCGGCGAGCTGACCATGCCCGCCTTGGTCGTCGCGCCGACGAGCGTAAAATGCGGGACGGGAATACGCACCGTGCGCGCCGCCGCCCCCTGCCCGATAACCCAGTCAAGCTCAAAATCTTCCATGGCGATGTACAACATTTCCTCAATCGCGGGCTTGAGCCGGTGAATCTCGTCGATAAAAAAAACCGTGCGCGGCGTAATCGTGGAGAGAATGCCCACCAAGTCCTTGGGCTTTTCGAGCGCGGGCGCACTGGTCACCTTAAAGTCCGCGCCCAGCTCATGCGCCGTGATTTCCGCGAGCGTCGTCTTTCCCAGACCGGGCGGACCGATCAGGAACAGATGGTCGAGCGATTCCTTGCGCTCCCGCGCCGCATTGATGAACACCGAAAGATTCTCTTTGACCGCGCGCTGCCCCAAGAATTCGTCCAGCAGCTGCGGACGGAGCGAGCATTCCTGCGCGTCGTCGTCGCTCGGCATATCCGCCCGCACGATATGCGTCGTGCCGCGCGCCGCGGCAGGTGCCGCGCCGTCAAATCGTCCGTCCGAATCAGCCTTTCTCATTGCGCCAACTCCACGATTGCCCGCCGGAACAGCACTTCTTCCCTTGCCGACGGCAGCATATCACAGAACGCCTGCCCGCCGTCCGCCGCAGGCTGACTGCCCAGCTCGTCCGCCAGCTTCGCGATGACGGTCTCCACATCGCGGCGGTCATAGCCCATGTTCGCGAGCGCGGAAACCACGTCGGCATACGCACCGCCGCGCTGCTGTGCCGCCTGCGTCCGCTTCGGCTCGTCAAGCGTGAGCTTTCCCTTGAGCTGCAAAAGCATTTTCTGCGCGGTTTTCTTTCCCAGACCGGGGATTTTTTCCAGCGCGGCAAGGTTTCCGTCGTCGAGCGCGACCACCAGCTGATCGAGCGCGACGCTACTCATGATTTTTACCGCGCTTTTCGGTCCCACGCCATCCACGCTCAGCAAGTCGAAGAACAGGGCGCGGTCACGCTCGCTCGCAAAGCCGAACAGCGTCATCGCCGCGTCCGTGTGCTGCATATACGTGAACACCCGCGCCGTCTCGCCCAAATGCGGCAGCGCGTCCAGCGACGTGTCGGGCATCACGATGTCCCATTCAATGCCGTGCGTGTCAAGAAAGAGTTTCTGCGGATATTTTCCCGTAATCGTCCCGGAAAGGCTGTTGAACATACCGTCAGTATATCAGAAAATGACCGTGCTGTGAATATGGGTAATCGCCGCCGCGAGCGCGTCCGCCGCATGGTCGGGCTTCGGCTCGACCTCCAGCCGCAGGAGCACTTTCACGCACCGCTCCACCAGTTCCTTGTCCGCCCTGCCCGTGCCCGTGACGGAAGTCTTGATCTGATTGGGCGCATACAGCGCAAGCGGAACGGCGAACTGCGCGAGCGTCATCGTGACCACGCCCTTTGCCTCCGCCACGCCGAGCGCGCTGGTCACGTTGCGGGCAAAATAGAGCGTCTCCATGCTCGCCTCGTCAGGCCTGAATTCCTGCAAAATGGCGACCAGACGGTTGTGTATGGCAAGCAGGCGCGTTCCCTGATCATCGGCAGCGGCGGTTTCGATGATACCGTAACTGACCAAACGCTTCTGCTCGCCGAGCGCATCCACAATACCGAACCCCGTGTGCGCCAGGCCGGGGTCAATGCCGATTATCCGCCGTTTTCTCATACAAAAAAAGCCCTGACCGAACGTCAGAGCCTTTCCTTTATCCGCCGACGCGCTTAGGCTTCCGCCTCAAAGTCGTCGGGATATTCGACGGTCGAATACACGTTCTGCACGTCCTCGTCCTCTTCAAGCCGGTCGAGCAGTTTCTGCACTTTTGCGGCAGTCTCTTTGTCCACCGCCGTGTATGACATCGGAACCATGTTCACGCCGGCCGCAAGCGACTCGTAGCCCTTGCCCTGCAACGCCTCCAAAACAGCGTCAAAACTGCCCGGCTGCGTCGTGACGGTGACAACGCCGTCCTCGTTCACGATGTCGTCCGCGCCCGCCTCAAGCGCGACTTCCATCAGCTCATCCTCGCTCACTTTTTCCGCGTCGTACTCGATGACACCCTTGCGCTCGAACATACGGCTCACCGAGCCGGACGTGCCCAAGTTTCCGCCTGTCTTATTGAAGATATTGCGCACGTTCGCCGCCGCGCGGTTCTTGTTGTCGGTCAGCACCTCAACCAGCACCGCAACGCCGCCGGCCGCATAGCCCTCATACACTAACTCTTCGTAGCTTGCCGCGCCAGTCTCGCCCGTGCCTTTTTTGATGGCGCGCTCGATGTTGTCCTTGGGCATGGAAGCCGCCCGAGCCTTCAGAATGGCAGTGCGCAGGCGTGGGTTTGAGTTGGGGTCGCCGCCGCCCATCTTTGCCGCAATAGAAATTTCCTTGATGAATTTGGTGAACAGCTGACCACGCTTCGCGTCCGCAAGACCTTTCGCGTGCTTAATGGTAGACCATTTACTGTGTCCTGACATGATATGCTCCTAAAAAATAAATTCAACGTATGGTCATACATGATACCATAAACGAAACGGTCGGGTCAACCCCGACCGACGCGCTAGAACAGTTTCTTCAGCACGTTCTTCGCCGCCTTTGAGGCCGCATCCTCCACGGCAGCCTTGCCCGCATTCGCGAGCGCGTCCGTCAGCTCCTTTTTCTTCGCCTCAAGCTGCTCGTTCAGGCCGTTCACGCGGTCGCCGGACGCGCTGATTGCGTCGGTGATGCCCGTGAACGCCGCGATCTGCGATGACGCGCCGCCGGTCGCCGCGTCAAGCTCGGCCTGCGCCTTTGCGACTGCCGCCGCGCTCGCCTCTTTTACCGCCGAGCCAGCCATACGCTGCATCGCGCTCATCAATTTTTTGTCCAGGTCCGTGGAAAGCGACAGGTCGATGCCGTTGTCCTGGCTGAAGCCGATGTTCGCGCCCAAGCGCAAGTCCTTTATCGTGGCGAGCGCGTCCTGATACAGGCGGTCAACCGTCTCGTTGGGAAGCGGAGCCGCCGTGAGCAGCACGTCCGCAAGGGCAAGCGACCCGTTGATACCGAAACTGAAATCCTCGCTTGCCGTCAGCGTCGCCGCAATGCCCGCCGTGCCCGACAGCTGCGGAACGCCGGGCGCGCTCACCGTCTTGGTCATATCGAACGCGAGCGGATAATTGGTGCCGCTGTAACTGCCCGTAATGAGCGGTGCGGTCGAACCCGTGCGCGCGTCAATCGTAAGCCCGGCGGTGTGCGCCTGCTTCGCATTGGTGTACGATCCTTTCGCCACCATCGGCGCGCCGCGCTTGTCCATGTCGGAAGAAATGTCGGTCGCCGTCGCCTCAAAGCTGAACGCATTGTCCGCGCCCCTGCCAGAGGCCGCGAGCCGTTCGACTAGGAAAGTCGGCACACGGTCGGCACGCCAGTACACGTCGCGCCCGTACAGCCGCCCCGTCCCCGTCTTTTTTGTCGCCGTCGCCTTTTTCTTGTCCGTCGATTCTGTTTTTTTGCTGCCGGAAGCCGCCTTCATGCTGCCGGCATAGTTAATCGCCTTTTGCAGGTACGGATAGTATTTTCCAAGCGTCTCGTACGCCACGCTGTCGAGCGTTCCCGTCAGGATGCCCTTTGCCGCGTCAAAATCCGTGTACATTCCCAGCTTTGAGGTGATGAGCTCCTTGTCCGCCGCGACTGCCTTTGCCAGCTCGTCGGAAAGCGACTGCACGGTAGCGGCATCGCTCTTCACCGAATCGGTCAGGGCAACCACGTCCGACTTGACGCGCTTGCCTTTCTCAATCGCGTCGGTGACCTTGGTGATTGCGTCCTGAATGCCCGCAGCCGTCTTCAAACTGTTCACGTTAATGGAAGCAAGATCCTGCGCCGTCGTCTGAAAGTCCGCCACCTCTTTTTGCAGCGCGGCGGGCTTCTCTTTCCACGCGTCCACCATGCCTTTCACGGTCGCCTCGACTTCCTTCGCCTTTTCTGCGGACGCGAAATGCTCCTTGATGTCCGCCGCGACGTTCTGCGGATTGTAGGCGGCGAACGCATCGGTCAGGCTCTCCTTCGCATTCTCCGCCGCAGCCGTGCCCTTTTCTTTGAGCGCGGTATAGAAGCCGGTCTCGTCCTTTTTCTCCTCGGCTTTCTGCTTGCGCTGTTTTGCCGGGAGCGCGCCGCTCACCGTGCGTTCCGTGCCGAGCGCGACGCCCGTAATCTCAATGTTCTCCGCGTCGAACCGCCCGCGCAGCAGCTGCGTCAGGTTGAAATGCAGGTCGAGGTTGTCGAACTGGAAGATATTTTTCATCGGGTCGTCCTTGTTCGCCTGCGCGAGGTTGCGCACGTTCAGCTGCGCCCCGAAAATCTCCACTCGGACCGTTCCGATGTCGCACTTCGCCTCGAACGCGCTTTCCATGGCGGACGTGATGACGCGCCTGACAATCTGATTTTTGAACGTCGTCACCACAATGCCCACGCCCGCGACGAACGCGACCACCGCCACGAACGGAATCAACTTGAAGCGACCCTTGCGGTTCGCCACAATTGCCTTTGCCACTTCCTTGAGGCGCGCGATTTCTTTCTTGGTGAATTCGCTCGTCATCGGGACGGCGAGTTTTTCCTTTCCCTTGATTTCCGTCTTCTTGAACAGCGCGGTGAGCAGCGCCTTGTCCTCATCCACGAACACGCGATTGAGCAGCGCGTCAAACTGTTTCTGCGTGTACGCCTTTTTGAGCAGCCTGGGCAGTTTTTTCGCGCCCAGCTTTTTCGGATCTTTCTTCTTCTTTTCCGCAACCGCTTTCCCGGTCGTCTGTACGTCTTTGCCTGCCATAGTTTACCCCTGCACCTTGCCCGCAATCGTCGCGATGAGCGGAAGATTGCCGATCGCCTTGATAATCGGTGTCTGCCGCAGCACGGGAACGGCATGTCTGCGCCACAGCCTGAGCAGCAGCCGCGCGATGACGTTCGCCGGAATATACAGCAGCAGCCCGAAGAGGAACGAGCCGCAGACCACGGAATTATTGAACTTCGTGAACGCCACGAACGGAATGTCCAGCAGCCGGCCGAAAAAATCCGCCAGCGACGGAATCGTCAGGAACGCGTAGCCGAGCCGGTCGAACAGCGGGTCGAACGCCACGGAAACCGCCGAGCTGAACAGGATCATCAGCAGGTACGCGGCCTTGTTGAAGCGCACGAACAGACAGAACACGAACACAAGATACCAAAGCAGGTTATTTTTTGGCATCAGGCCCAACAGCAGCCCAATCGAAACGGCATGGGCGATTTCCCCGGGATGTGTATTGGAACACAACGCCTTGAACAATGTTACGATTGCTTTCACCATAATGGACACAGTATACCACAAAAAGAATAAAATAGTATATAATGCCACCAAAGGATTACGGAAAAATGACAGTCGTAGCAGAAATCGGGACGGCGCACGGCGGATCCCTTGAAAAAGCAAGGCAGCTGATCGACGCGGCGGCGGACGCGGGCGCGGATGCGGTCAAATTCCAGTGGGTGTACGCGGACGAAATCCTGCACCCCGACACGGGCTTCGTCACCCTGCCCGGCGGCAGGACGCGCCTGTACGACCGCTTCCGGGAGCTGGAAGTGCCGCCGTCGTTCTTCGCCGACTGCCGCGACTACACGCGGCGCACAGGCATCCAGTTCGTCTGCTCGCCGTTCGGCCTGCGGAGCCTCGCCGAGCTGCTCCCGCTCAGGCCCGACGCCGTAAAAATCGCCTCGCCGGAGCTGAACCATTACCCGCTCCTGCACGCGCTCGCGGACTACCGCCGCACGGAAAAAATCCCCGTCATCCTGTCATCAGGCGTCTCCACCCTGGCGGACATCGAGCGCGCGCTCGCCATACTCGGCACGGACGGCGTGACCCTGCTCCACTGCGTGACGAGCTATCCCGCGCCCGAAACCGACTACAACCTCACGCTGATACGGAATTTGGCGCGGATATTCGGCATCGCGACGGGCGTGAGCGACCACAGCCTTGACCCCGTGCTCGTGCCGTCACTGAGCGCGGCGGCGGGCGCGGTCATGCTCGAAAAGCACATCACGCTGAGCAGGGAAACCGACGGGCTGGACGATCCCGTCGCCTTGGACGGCGAACAGTTCGCGCACCTGTGCCACTGCGTCCGCCAGTGCGCCGCAATGCTCCGCCGCTACGGGCAGCCAGTGGGAAGCGAACGCATCATCGCGCAGATGGAGGACGAATACGGCGCAGAAACCGTGCGCGCGGTGCTCGGCGACGGCATCAAACGGCTCGCGCCGAGCGAGCGCGACAACTACGGCCGGACGAACCGCAGCCTGCATTTCCTGCGCGCGCTCAAAAAAGGCGAGACCGTCACCGCAGACGACATCGGCGTGCTGCGCACCGAAAAAGTGCTTACCCCCGGAATCAGCCCCGCCTACCTGCAAACGATCGTCGGCGCGACCATGACCCGCGACGCACCGAACGGCGCGGGCGTACAGTGGGAAGACCTCCTGTGCCGCGGCTGAGGGCGTGCCGCCCGTATGCGGAACGGAACGAAACCAGCCTGCGTTCCGCACCGTGCGGAAACAGAAACGCCTGCCCCGCACCCTTCCGCGTTTTGCGGAGCGATGACTTTTGCCAAAGCAGGCTTCCGCATTCTGCGGAACGATGACTTTAGCCGAGACAGGCTTCCGCATCCTGCGGAACATCGATTTTTACCCGAAACAGATTTCCGCGTTTTGCGGAACGATGACTTTCGCCGAGGCAGACTTCCGCATTCTGCGGAACATCGATTTTTACCCAAGCCAGGCTTCCGCGTTTTGCGGAACGCCGACCTCACCTGAGGCAACCTTCCGCATTCTGCGGAACACGGCATCCCCTTTCAGCAGGCCGCACTATCATGCGCGAACGTCGCCCTGCGCCGCGAACAACGCGACGCGGCGCAGCCCCTGCAAGGTCAGCTCCCGGTCAAAGTCCTCAAAGCAGTCCACGATCGGCTGGAGGACGCTGTTCAGCCCGCCGGTCGCCACCACGTGGATGTCGGCAGCAGCAACGCCCGTGCGCGCGCAGAGGTCGGCCTTGGTGCGCGCGATCATGTACTCAACCAGCCCCTTGTAGCCCAGAATCACGCCCGCCTGTATGCATTCCACCGTGTTCGCGCCGAGGCTCGTGGGCGGTGCCTTCAGCTCCACGAGCGGCAGCTGCGCCGTGTTCGCCGAGAGCGACCTGATCGCCGTCCCCAGGCCGGGCGCGATCGCCACGCCCTGCACCGCGCCGAACTGGTCAATCGTCGTGAACGTGAGCGCCGTGCCGAAGTCAACCACGATCGCGGCCTTCCGGAAGCGGCACCACGCCTCCACGGCATTGCAGAGCAGGTCCGCCCCCAGCTCATGCTCGGCGGGCGGCGGAAAGGTGACGGGCAGCAGGGGATACAAGTCCTTGCCCACCAGAAGCGGCTTCTTCCCCGTGATGCCGCGCGCGACCGACACGAACGTCCCCACCAGCGCGGGCACGACCGAACTCACCACGACGTCCATAATCCGCGCCGTGTCCACGCCGGCAGAGCGGAACATCATCGCCAAAAACGATGCGTACTCGTCGCCCGTGCGCCGCGCGTCCGTGCTGATCCGCCATTCGTGCAGCACTGCCGCCGTCTGCGTCACGTCGTCGTCCGCCGCAAACAACGCGACGACCACGTTCGTGTTCCCGATGTCTATCGCCAACAACATTGTGCAAATCCCCTTTTTCTGCTAGTATATCGCTATGGAACAGTTGATTCAACCGAGAGTGCTCAAAGGATTCAGGGATTTCCTGCCGGCCGCGGAAATCGTGCGCGCCGACCTCATGGAAAAAATCACGCAGGTGTACCGTTCGTTCGGGTTCGTGCCGATCGACACGCCCGTCCTTGAGTACGCGGAACTCCTGCTGCGCAAGAGCAACGGCGAGACCGAAAAGCAGGTGTTCCGCTTTGCGGACAACGGCGGGCGCGACGTGGCAATGCGCTTTGACCTGACCGTCCCGTTCGCGCGGTTCACGGCGGAGCACGAGAGCGAGCTTTACTTCCCGTTCAAACGCTACCACATGGCGAAAGTCTGGCGCGGCGAAAAGCCGCAGGCGGGACGCTACCGCGAATTCGTCCAGTGCGACATCGATACGGTAGGCTCGGACAGCGCGGCGGCGGACTTTGAGATCCTGTACGTGATGAAAAGCGCGCTCGCCGCGGTCGGCGTGGAGGACATCACGATCCGCGTCAACCACCGCGGCATCTTCAACCGCTTCCTTTCCGCGATCGGCGCGGGCGGCTCGCGCGACGACATCCTGACCGTAGTCGATAAGCTCGCCAAAATCGGCAGGGACGACGTGCGGAAAGAGCTGACCGCCTGCACGGGCAGCGCGAACACCGCCGAAAAAATCCTCGCATACATCGCCGGGGACACGGATTTTGACCGCACGCTCGACCTGATGGAGACCATGGCGGGCGGCGCGGCGACGGACACACAGCGGCTGCGCGATCTCCGCGCCATGATGAAAGCCGCCGGCATAGAGGCGACCTACGTGCTCGACCCGTCAATCACGCGCGGGCTGGACTATTACACCGGCATCGTCTACGAGACGTTCCTGAACGACCTGCCGTCAATCGGCTCGGTCTGCTCCGGCGGACGCTACGACAACCTCGCGGGATTATACATGAAGAACAAGCTGTCCGGCGTTGGCGCGTCAATCGGCCTTGACCGCCTCATCGCCGCCCTCGAACAGCTGGGAAAAATCAGGCGCAGGGGCAGCTACCTTGACGCGGAGATTTTCTGCACCGACGCGAGCCTCGCCATTCACTACCAGCGCGTCGCCAGCCGCCTGCGCGCGCAGGGAATCAGCGTGGAAGTATTCCCCGACGCAAAGAAACTCGCGCAGCAGTACGCGGTTGCGGAGGCAAAAGGCATTGCATGGGGCATCCTCATCGGCGCGGCGGAGGCAGAATCTGACACGCTCACGCTCAAAAACCTCGCGACCCGCGAGCAGTTCGCCGGGCTTACCGCAGAGGACGCAGCAAAGAAAATCGCAGCGGACCGCTAGCGAACGCCCAGCTCCCTGACCGCCGTCTGCGCGCGCATTTTGTTCGCATAGACGGCGACCGCGCCCTGCGGCATCCACCCGTCCGCAAAGGCATACCACACCGTTCCTACCCCGTCGCCGCTCACCAGACGCTCGCCGACAACCTGCAAGATTTCGCCCTTGCGGAAGTGCGCCACGACCGCCGCGTCATAGCCCGCGTCCGCGTAACACGCCGCATACGGCTCGGTGACGACCGCCCACTGGATTTCGGGGTCGAGCGCGAGCGGGTCGGAACGGTCGAACTGCACGGGAACATGCTGCCTAACGCACGCGCACAGGCACACGCACAGCACGGACAAGCACCAAAGCCGTCTCATCGTTTTTTCGGCTCGTCGGGAAGAATGCCCGCAAGGTACTTGACCACCTGCGGATAGATGAGCATGTCACTGTCCACAAAATGCAGTTCGGGAATCTCCGCCATTTCCGCCCAGCGGTATTCGGTATGCTCGGTAAGCACGTATTTCTCTGCCAGCCCGTTATGCGGCACGTAAATCCGGTAGGCATGCAGGTCGCGCACCTCGCCGTTGTGCTTGAACTGCGCCGTCGCAATCAGCTCGCCCACCCGCACCGTCACGCCGAATTCTTCCTCAAACTCGCGGACAAGCCCTTCGCGCTCATCCTCGCCGTCCTCCACCTTGCCGCCGGGGAATTCCCAGCGGTTTCCCATCTGCCCCGTCGGATTCCGGTGCGCGATCAGCACTTTCTTCCCGTCAAAGGCAATGCATGCGATCGATGTACGAGCCATACCCACTCCTTACAAGAACATGACGCGCGGGAAGATAAAATGCACGATTCCCGCGATGATACAGAACACGCCCAGATACCGCCGCCCCGTCACCATAACGGCCTGCAAAAAGAACGGCAGGCGGATTTCCGTCGAGAGCTTGTTCGCGTAGAACTCAAGGAGCAATGCCGCCCCGCCGCAGATGCACGCGAGCGCGGGAACGAGGTCGCCCGCCACCGGCGCGTCGTCCTGAACGGGAGAGACGAACAGCAACACGCCCGAAAAGACCGCAAGGATGCCGACGACCAGACGGAAAAGCGAATCATTCAAGAACGATTCGCGCGCGAACAGCCCGTCACCGCCATCTCCGTCCGCCGGGTCACCGATCGCAGCATCGCCCGCACCAAAATCATCAGCCATGCCGTCGGCAGACGCACCGAGCGACGTACCCCGCGTGAAATCGGCGGCATACACCAGAATCAGCCCCGCCATCACGTTGAGCAAGACCGCCAAAAAATAGAACTGCAACATACGCTATCTCCCATAAAACCAATTACGATAGTAACGGCGCAAACGCCGCGCCGTCCGTGCGATGCCTGAATCTCACTTTCCACTCCGCGTCCTACCGCTGCGCAACGCTCGCGGAAAGCGTTCCGTCCTCGCCCGCAATGCGGAACGCGACGCGCACTTCCAGTATATCATAATCCGTCGCCGTTGTCGCCAGTTTTTGCCGCGTCCCGTCATATTCTGCGCCGACTTCCTCGCACCGCACTAACTGCCCGTCCGCGTCGAAGAACGAGAATTCCGCCGTGACGGGAACGATCCGCTCCTCGGCATACTTTGCCGTCGCGTCGTCAAGCGTGAGGTCGGTGTACACCGTGTCCATATACGAGAACGCCGTCAACGCAACGGGAACGCCATGCACGGTGCCACGATCCCGGCGCGGTCCGAAATGCCACATGAACAGCATCGCCGCCGCGCAAATGACGACCGAAAAAAACAGGGCACGGTTCCCGCGCGTGGCGACAAGCGACCTGAAAATCCCCCGACTGCCAATCTGCATGTTCCCGCCGTAATAATCCTGCACGATTTTCGGTGCATGGGCAATCCGCCGCTCGCGATTATAATAGAAGACCAGCGAATCATCGCCCTCGCTGTGTCCCTCGTCAATCCCGGAGAAATCCACCGCAGTCCCCCGCTACTCGTGCACGAACGCATCGACCAGAATATCCGTGCGCCACCAGCCCACCTCGGCTTCGTCCCGCTTGACGAACAGCGCGCTCAGAATGCCCTCCTCGTCAAGGTTCATCACGTAATACAAAATGTCGCCGTGCCGCGCGCCGAGCGTCCGCCGCAGAATGCGCTGTCCGTTCGGCTGCACCATCTGCACCTGAAAGCCCTTGTCCGTGGGAACGGAAAAGAAAAACCAGCCGCTTTCGGTCACGCCCAAAAAGTCGTAGGGCATCTGATACGTCTCCATGCCCAAACCTTCGGCGACCGTGCCCTCATACGCGGGAATGTCAAGTGGCGCACCGTAGCGTCCCGTAGCCACGTCGAGCGGATACAAAAGCGTGTGCTGATACTCCACGCCGGACTGTACCTTGAGCGCGGGATCGAGCGTGTTGGCAAAATAGTCGATTTTCAAGTAGAGCCGACGTTCCACCAAGTCGGGAATGACGTTCTCAATGGAGATATAGACCGAATCCTCTGCGGAATCCTTGTACGGATTGGGAACGGTCGCCGCCGTAATCGGCACGATGTAGCGCAAGAAGCCGTTGTCGCCGAACCAGTAGACCACCGGCCCGTCATTCGTAACGCAGACCACGACCAGCTCGTTCGCGTTGGTGGCATACAGCGCCCGGATATACGGGAACGGCGTTCCGCCCGGTCCTTCCTGCCCCAAGTAATCAAGGAATGAGCCGTCGTCGGCAAAGCGGAGCACGGCGTGGCGCAGCTGCAAACGCTTCCCCACATCGACCTCCTGCCGCTCAGGCGGCAGCGTGTCCACGGCGTACAGGTACTTGCGCGAATCCACCGCGACCGGACCGAGCGTATTGAACGGATACGCGACCGCCCGCTTGGTGCTGTTCTCCGCGTTGTCATGGGCAAACGACGGCGCGCCGCCCGCCTCGTCATTATAATACAACGTGAGCAGGTCGCCGTAAGAATTCAACTCCATGATTTTCTTCGCCTCGCCGTTGGCGACATAAAAGAACCCGTCGCGCATCGCCATGTACGTGCGCACGTCGCCCGCCCGCGACAGGCTGAACAAGTCAAGCTCGTCCTCAAAACTGCCATATTTCAGGGAAAAGAGTTTTTTCTCGCTCACCGAAGCCACCACGCCCGAACGCCGGCACGAAACGGCCAACGACAGGACGGCGACACAAAGCAATGACAGAAAACGGCGCAGATTTCTCATATCAGCAGCACGACGCACGGAACAACACACCACAATAGCTCCTACGGGAGTCGAACCCGTCTCTCCGCCTTGAGAGGGCGATGAACTAAACCGATATTCGAAGGAGCCGAAACAAAAAGTGCTGACTGACCAGCCAGCACCCCGTTCCCCAAGGAGGATTCGAACCCCCACAATCAGAACCAGAATCTGAAGTGCTACCATTACACAATCGGGGAATACAGCGTAAAGAGAGTATACCGCCTTACGCAAACAGTGTCAAGCGAATACCGAAGAAAAATGCGGCGCAAGGAACGAAAAAAGCGCACACATTTTTTGCTTGACACGAAA
>CAMWTK010000031.1 GCA_947177175.1 uncultured Treponema sp. | reverse complement strand
CGGTAGAGAGCACAGCGAACGGAGGTTCTTGGCGCAGCCGCCCCAAGCGGAGACATCCCTCTGTTCCGTCTTTTTTCGTTTGCCCTTTGCGCAAAAAAGCAGTATATTATCGGTATGACTGATGAGAAAAATACCGACGAGATGCCCGCGGAGGCGGCGGAGCAGCAGGCCGCGGACACGGCGAAAGACGAGAAGCCCAAAAAGAAGCGCGGACGGCCGCGGAAATCTGCCGAAAAACCCAAGGAAATCAAGATCGAGGTGAACGTGGGCGACGCGCTCGGGCAGATCGTGCCGCTGGAGCAGATGCTGCCGGACAAGCTGCACATCGTCCCGCTGAACGGCCGCCCGATGTTTCCGGGTATTTTCACGTCGGTGATGATCGGCGGCGCGGACGACGTGAAGACGGTCGAGAAGGCATACGGCGAGGACGGTTTTATCGGCGTGGTGCTGGCAAAGAACGACGCGGACGAGCCGACGTTCGGTGACCTGCATGACGTGGGCACGGTGGCAAAGATTATCCGTAAAATCAACCTGCCCGACGGCGGCGTGAATATTTTCGTGAACACAATCAAGCGGTTCCGCATCCGCCGCGCGCTCAGTGACGCGCAGCCATTGATTGCCGCGGTGCAGTACCTGAACGACGAAGAGGACGACACGTTCGAGGTGAAGGCGCTCACGCGCGCGCTCATCAGCGAGATGAAAGAGGTGAGCGAGAACAACCCGCTGTTCAGCGAGGAGATGCGGCTCAACATGGTCAACATCGACCATCCGGGAAAAATCGCGGACTTCGCCACGTCCATTCTTTCGATTGAGAAAGAGGAGCAGCAGAAGGTGCTGGCGCAGGTGAACGTGCGCGCGCGCATGGAGCAGGTGCTCGTCTACATCAAGAAAGAGCAGGAGCTGCTGCGCATTCAGAAAAAAGTGCAGTCCGAGCTGAACGAGCGCGTGGAGAAGACGCAGCGCGACTATTTCCTGCGCGAGGAGATGAAGGCGATTCAGGAAGAGCTGGGCGCGGGCGCGGGCAGCATGGCGAGCGACTACCAGAAGTTCAAGGAAAAAATCGACGCGCTCGGCTTTGCGGGCGAGATTAAGGAGACCGTGTACAACGAGCTGGAAAAATGCAACATCATGGATCCCAGCTCAAGCGAATATTTCGTGACGCGCAATTTTCTGGAGCTGGTCTGCGCGCTCCCCTGGAAAGACAGCGGCGTGGAGGACTACGACCTGAGCCGGGCGTACAAGATTCTGGAGAAAGATCATTACGGCCTGGACGATGTGAAAAAGCGCGTCATGGAATACCTGGCGATCCGCAAGCTCAAGAAGGACAACAAGGGGTCGATTTTGATTCTGGTCGGTCCGCCGGGCGTGGGAAAGACGAGCGTGGGGCATTCCATTGCGGACGCGATGAACAAGCCGTTCTACCGGTTCAGCGTGGGCGGCATGCGCGACGAGGCGGAAATCAAGGGACACCGCCGCACGTACATCGGCGCGATGCCGGGGAAAATCTTGCAGGGGCTGAAAATCACCAAGACGAAAAGCCCGGTCTTTATGATTGACGAAGTGGACAAAATGGGCGCGAGCTATTCGGGCGGCGACCCTGCGAGCGCGCTGCTGGAAGTGCTCGACCCCGAGCAGAACGTGAGTTTCCGCGACAACTACCTTGACTTGCCGTTCGACGTGAGCGACGTGTTCTTTATCCTGACGGCGAACACGCTGGATTCCATTCCCGAGCCGCTGCTTGACCGCGCGGAAATCATTTCGCTGAGCGGCTACATCGATCAGGAAAAATTGGAGATTGCGCGGAAATACCTCATCCCCAAGAATTTGGCGAAGAACGGGCTGGCAAAGCAGCAGGTCAAATACACGAAGGCGGCGTTGCTGCGCATTGCGGAGGAGTACGCGCGTGAGGCGGGCGTGCGCAACTATGAGAAATGCGTGGACAAAATCCACCGCAAGCTGGTCACGCAGCAGCTGACGGGCATTCCCGCCGACGCAAAGAAGCTGTCCGCCGTGACGGCGGACGAGAACGCGCTTGACGCGCTCAAGTCGCAGGTGTTCACGGTGGACGCGCCCGATCTGGAGACGTACCTCGGCAAGCCGGTCTTTGACGAGAGCGAAATCAAGCGGGCGACCGTCCCGGGGACGGCAATCGGGCTTGCCTGGACGAGCATGGGCGGCGACACGCTGCTGATAGAATGCATCGCCTTTCCGGGCGACAAAGGCGGTCTGCAGCTTACGGGGCGGCTCGGCGACGTGATGAAAGAGAGCGCGCAGATTGCCATGAACTGGGTCAAGTCGTATGCCCTCGCGCATGACATAAAAAAGACCGAATGGTTTGAGCGCAACACGGTGCACCTGCACATTCCCGAAGGCGCGACTCCCAAGGACGGGCCGAGCGCGGGCATCACCATGGCGACGGCGTTCATGTCGTTGCTGACCGGGCGCGTCATCAAGCCGAACGTCGCGATGACCGGCGAGCTTGCGCTGGGCGGCCAGGTCATGCCGATTGGCGGGCTGCGGGAAAAGACGGTCGCCGCAAAGCGCAACGGCATCAGGACGATTTTTATTCCGCAGGCAAACGCTCGTGATTTGGCGGACATTCCCGACCACGTGAAGCAGGGCATTACGTTTATTCCTGTGAGCGGCGTGATGGACGTGATGACGCAGGTGTTCCAGAGCGCGAAAAAGCAGGATGCCGCGGGGTACGGATTTTGACTTGCAATTTCGCCGAACATTGCTATACTGGACGAGGAGGTACCGAATATGGTGCAATTCTTTAAATGCCTGAAATGCGGCAAGATTGTGGAGATCGTCAACAAAGGCTGCCCCGTGCTGGTCTGCTGTGGCGAGGAAATGAAAGAACTCAAGGCGAACACGACTGACGGCGCGACGGAAAAGCACGTTCCCGTCATCGTGCAGGACGGAAATGCCGTCACGGTAAAAGTCGGTTCCGCGCCGCATCCCATGGAGGCGGATCATTGGATTCAGTGGATCGTCATCGAGACGGACAAAGGCGTGTACCGCAAGACGCTGAATCCCGGCGATGCGCCCGAAGCGGCGTTCACGCTGACGGACGAAAAACTGCTTGCCGCCTACGAATACTGCAACAAGCACGGGCTGTGGAAAGCAGAAGCCTGATTGCGTTCGTAAAAAAGCGGGCGGTGTTCTGCGCCGCCTGCCTGTGCGCGCTCGTCAGCTGCTTTTTCGTGCCGCCGAGCCGCGCGTACCTTTCATATATCGACGGAAATACGCTCTTCATGCTCTTCGCGCTGATGACGGCGGTGGCGGGGCTGGAGTCGTGCGGGCTGTTCGGGACGCTTGCCGTCCGCCTGTGCGCGGTGGTGCACACGGCGCGGTCGCTTGCGTTCGTGCTGGTATTCCTCTGTTTTTTTACGAGCATGCTCATCACGAACGACGTGGCATTGCTTGCGTTCGTGCCGTTCGCGCTGTTGCTGTTCGGTATGCAGAAGGCTGTGCCGCGCCGGGTGACCGCGTTCGTGGTGGTGCTTCAGACGGTGGCGGCGAATACGGGCAGCATGCTCACGCCGGTGGGAAATCCGCAGAACCTTTTTTTGTACAATAATATGGGCGTTCCGCTCGCGGCGTTCGTGCGGGTGCTGTTGCCGTACACGGTGCTGTGCGGTGTGCTGCTCGCCGCCGCGCTGCTGCTCGTGCCCAAAACGCCGCTTGCCGCCTTTGCCCCGTCGCCCGCGCGATCGCCGTCTGCCGGGTGGAAAAAAATCCTGTACGCCGTGCTGTTCGGCTGCTGCCTGCTTGCGGTGGCGGGCGGCATTCCCAAAGGCGCGCTCGCGCTCGGCGTGCTGGTTGCGGTGCTTGTGTGTGACCGGGCGACGCTCCTGCGCACGGATGTGTTCCTGCTCGCGACGTTCGTCGCTTTTTTTATTTTCAGCGGAAACCTTGCCGCCGTTCCTTCGGTCACCGCGTTCTTGCAGTCGTTCGTGCGGGGGCATGAGCTGGGCGCGGGGGTTGCCGTCAGCCAGGTGATAAGCAATGTCCCGGCGACGCTGCTGCTGTATCCGTTCGTGCAGGATGTGCGCGCCCTGCTGGTGGGCGTGAACATCGGCGGACTGGGAACGCTGGTCGCATCGCTTGCGAGCCTTATTTCTTTTTCGCTGTACGTAAAAAGCGGACGCGGCGGCGCGTATCTTGCGCTGTTCACGGTGGTGAATGCGGTCGGTCTGCTGACGCTGCTCGCGTTTTCCGCTATACTGTCGCTATGGTTTTCCGCATGACGATTGCACAGAATGACCCGCCCGACCGTCAGGACGATGACGGCAGGGCAGGGCGCGGCCGCTACAACTGCCTGTTCCTGCTCGGCCCGACGGCGGTGGGAAAAACGGCATTGGGCGTGCGCCTTGCCGTCGCGCTTGGCGGCGAAATCCTGAGCGCGGACAGCCGTCAGGTCTATGTCGGGCTGGACATCGGGAGCGGCAAGGATTTGGCGGATTACGCCGTGCCGCACGATGTGGTCGCGGCGCTCAACCCGGCGTTGGCCGCCCGCTGCGGAGATACGTACCAGGTGCCGTATCATCTGATTGACGTGGCGGCGTTGCCGCGCGAATACAATCTGTTTGACTATCAGGAAGATTTTTACCGGGCGTTTTCGTCCGTGCAGTCGCGCGGCGCTCTTCCCGTCGTGGTGGGCGGCACGGGCATGTACCTTGACTGCATTCTGCGCCGCTACGATTTACTTCCCACGCCCGAAAATCCCATGCTCCGCGCCGAACTGGAGCAGAAATCCTACGATGAACTGAAGGCGCTGCTGATTGCCGAAAAACCGGACCTTCACAATACGACCGATTTTGCCGACAAGGCGCGCATAATCCACGCCATTGAAATCAACCGCTACCGGCAGAGTGCCGCCTGCGCCGCGTACAAGGCAGCGCGCCCGCCGCGCCCGGAACTGCGCCCGCTCGTGCTCGGTACGACCCTGCCGCGTCCGCTCGTCCGCGAACGCATTGCCCGCCGCCTGCGCGAACGCCTGGACGCGGGGCTTATTGCGGAAGTGGAGCGGCTGCACGCAAACGGCGTGACCTGGGAGCGGCTTGACCAGCTGGGCTTGGAATACCGCTTTGTGTCCGCGTACCTGCAAGGAACGATTGCGGACCAGGACACGCTGTTCGAGAAACTCGCGCTCGCTATCGGACAGTTTGCCAAACGGCAGGAAACCTGGTTCCGCGGCATGGAGCGCAAGGGCGTCGCCATCCGCTGGCTTCCCGAAACGCCGGAGGTGGAAGCGCGCCTTTCTGCGGCACTGCGCCTTGCCAGCGCATAAAAAACTCCGCGCCAGCGACGCTGACGCGGAGCACATATACAAGGAGCTACTCCCAGAATCATGTATTGACGGCGACTTTCTCTTCCTGCTTGACTTTCGTCAGGTAGCCGGTTCGGACGCAGGACTCGAACAATGTCTTGGTGATATAGTCGATCGTCACATCCTCGTAGCCGTCTTTGTCGCGCACAATGCGCACGACATATCCGTCATCCATTTCACGGTCGATGACCATATAATCCGTCGATTTTCCGATACTTTTTAAGATGTACGTTCCCATACTAGTCTCCCGCCAAACGTCTGGCATACGCGCTGGAATTGTCGGCATTGAGCCGCCACACATATTTATTTTCGGAACGTGCAAAAAGATGTTTAGTTTTTTTTGGATTTATTTTAAGATAGGGAAGGGGGAAAGCCTTCCCCCTCGGGTTCAAGCGTTGCTTTCACCCAGACCCCCTTCGCCTAGGGGCACGCCCCTAAGACCCCGCCGGAGTTGCCATGATTTATACCGATGCGCATATCCACCTCGCTCACTGCGGCGCGCTGCCGTCCTTTGCCGCCTCTGCGCCGTACCGTGCCTGTACCTGCGCGCATTCCCCGTCCGAATTCCGGCGGCAGCAGGAGCTGATTGCCGCGCTTGCCGCTCCGCACGTGCATATCGTGAGCGCGTTCGGCATACACCCGCAGGATCCCGCCGCAGACGACGGCACGTTTTTGGAATCGCTGTTGCGCGGCGGCGACATCCGCGCCATTGGGGAAGCCGGATTTGATTTGTTCACGCCCGCTTTTGCCGCACAGATCGACGCGCAGGAAAAGGCGTGGCAGGTGCAGGTCGCGCTGGCGGCGGCGTATGGCGTTCCGCTCGTGGTGCACTGCCGCAAGGGCATGGAGCGGCTGTTCCGCGATTCCCGGCGGCTCAAAGCGCTCCGCGCCGTGGTGTTCCATTCGTTTGCGGGAAGCCCGCAGGACGCGCGGTCGCTGCTGCGGCGCGGCATCAACGCTTTTTTCAGCTTTGGCAAGCCAATCCTGAACGGCAAGAAATCCGCCATTGCCTGCGTCCGCGAACTGCCCGCCGACCGTCTCCTGCTTGAGACCGACGCGCCGTTCCAGACGCTCAAAGGCGAGCCGCGCACCGACCCGGCGGACATTGCGCGCGTCTACCAGACCGCCGCGCACCTGCGCGGAATTCCCGTGGAATTGCTTGCCGCACACGTACACGCCAATTTCTGCGCGGCGTTCGCTTGCTGATGTTCTACGGAAAAAACGATTTGTTTCATAGGAAGAAACAGTCTGTTTCATACGGTGAAACACTTTGGAACACCTGCTCTCCTGCTGACGCGCTATGATGGGTAGCCAGCGGTTTGCTTGTCGCGCTGTTTTTAAACGTTGCAATTTCCCCGCATTGGGGGTAAAATAGAAGTAATGATACCATCCTATTTCCGTGTTATGTTCCATAACGAAACAAAAGGATATGCTTTGCCATGAAAACGAATGAGAACAAGTGGATTCGCGCCGCCGTTCCGGCGCTTTTGCTTCATTGCAGTATCGGTACGGTGTACTGCTGGTCCATTTTCAGCCAGGAGATAGCCGACTATATCGGTTTTTCCAAGGGCGCGACGGAATGGGCGTTCAGCTTTGCCATTTTCTTCCTCGGCATGTCGGCGGCGTTCTTGGGGAACGTCGTGGAGAAAGACATCCATAAGTCGTCGCTGATTGCCGCCGTCTGCTTTGCGGTCGGTATGGCAGGCACGGGCGGCTTTATCTGCTACGGCGGGCTGCACCCGCACAGCACCGTCGCGCTGGTGGGCATTTATGTCTGCTACGGCTTCATCATGGGAATCGGGCTGGGAACGGGCTACCTGTCGCCCGTCAAGACGCTCATGCTTTGGTTCAAGGACCGCAAGGGGCTTGCCACCGGGCTTGCCGTGGCGGGATTCGGCGCGGCAAAGGCGATTGCCAGCCCCGTCATGCAGGCGATGCTGGGCAACTTGGGCGACGGCGGCATTTACAAGATGTTCCTCATACTCGCCTGCGTCTATTTTGCCATGATGTTCACGGGGCATCTGCTCCTGAAAAAGCCGGACGGCTGGCACGAGCCGCAGACAAAGGAAAAAGGGCAGGGCATTATCTCCGTCATCAGGACTCGCCCGGTCTCCCACTATATCGGCATTTGGCTGATGTTCTACATCAACATCACGTGCGGGCTTGCGCTGATCTCGCAGGAAAAGTCGATCGTCAAATGCGTCGGGC
Organism: uncultured Treponema sp.; assembly: GCA_947177175.1. Lineage (GTDB taxonomy): Bacteria > Spirochaetota > Spirochaetia > Treponematales > Treponemataceae > Treponema_D. Next base: position 20,030 of record CAMWTK010000031.1, on the reverse strand, counting down.
TTGCGGGCGTAATCGGCATTATCTCCACGGTCTCTGCCGTCTTCAACGCGGGCGGGCGGCTCGGCTTTTCTGCCTGGGCAGACACGATGAAGGACCGGAACACCATTTACAAGCTGATTTTCGTGCTGTCGATTGTCTTTACCGCGCTGGTCATGGTGACGGGCGGCATCAAGAACGGCGAGGACAATCTCCCGCTGACCGTCCTCGTGCTCGGGCTGATTTTTGTCGTCAACGCGGGCTATGGCGGCGGCTTCTCTAACCTGCCGACGCTGCTTTCCGACCATTACGGCATGGGCAGTATCAGCGCGCTGCACGGCATTACCTTGTCCGCTTGGGGCTTTGCGGGGCTGACTGGCAACCAGATTGCGAACGCTATTGTCAACCACACGGGCGCGTTCTTCCTTGACCCGCACGGCAACAGCATCAACCCGGTGGGCTATCAGAACGTGCTGTATTTTACGTTCGTGCTGTATATCATCGCGTTTGCCGCTTCCCGCCTGCTCGGCCGCACCAAGCCCGCGGACGGCACCGCGCCACGCTTATAATCCCGCCGTTTTTCTGTTACGTGTTCGTTGTCTGCGCGTAGAAGTCCGCGCCCGTATCGGTGGTGACGACGAATGCGGGCAGGTTGCGCACGGTCACGACGCGCACGGCCTCCATGCCCAAGTCCTCGTAGTCAATGATTCGCTGCGCGGTGATGTGCTCGGACGCGATGAGCGCGGCAATGCCGCCGGGCGTTCCCAGATAGAATGCGCCGTAGCGCGCGCAGGCGTGCGTCCACTGCGGGCTGCGGTTGCCTTTTGCCAGCGTGACCAGTGCCGCGCCGCGCGACATCAGCGCGTCCGCGTAGCCGTCCATCCTGCCTGCCGTGGTCGGGCCGAAACTGCCGATTGCCGCGCCGTCGGGGGTGCGGGCAGGACCGGCATAGCAGATGGGGTAGCGCGTGCAGTAGGCGGGGAGCGGCTTTCCGGCATCGAGCAGTTCCTGCCAGCGGGCGTGGGCGGCATCCCGCGCGACCAGCAGGTCGCCGTTGAGCAGCAGACGGTCGCCCGGCTTGGTGCCTTTGAGTGATTGCAGCACGGCAGGTATGCCGCCGTCCGTGGTGATGACGCGCACGGTCTGTGTTCCGTCCGTCGTGCCGCGCCCGTCAAGGAACGCGACCGCTTGGTCAAAACCGGCGAGCGACGCGGGATTTTCGCATGTTTTTTCAAGGAAAAAGCCTTCGTCGGTCACGACGGCTTTCAGGTTGCGGTGCGCGGAGCAGGAGACTCCCACGCTCAGCGGGCAGCTCGCGCCGTGGCGGCTCAGGCGGATAACGATGGCTTCCACGGCGAACTGCGTGCCGCCGAACTGCGCGCCGAATCCCGTTTTTTTCGCGATGTCCCGCACGGTCTGCTCCAATGCCTTGTCCCGGAATCCGTGCGGATTCGGCTTGTCGGTCATGCCGTCGTATGCGCCGCAGGTTGCCAGCTTGAGCGTCAGCAGGTTCTGCTCCGGGCTGAGTCCGCCCGCAACGACGGCAATCGTGTACGGCGGACATGCGGACGTACCCAGCTTTGCGATGTGTTCCGTGAGGAAACGCTCAAATGCGGCGGGGGTCAGGCTTGCTTTTGTGCCCTGCACGAATGCCGTCTTGTTGGAAGAGCCGCCGCCTTTTGCGCAGAAAAGCAGGCTGAGCGAATGCGCGGGGCTGTGCGCGACAAAGCTTGGCGGCGGGGCAAGGCATGCGTCGGCATCAAAAATCGCCACCTGCGCCGGCATATTGTCGTTCGGGTCGTATTCTTCATAGAACGATGCGGGACACGCGGTGGAAAAGCGCAGTTTCCGCTCGTCATAGCATGTTTTCGCGCCCGCTTCCAGTGCGGCGGCGGCCGATTCGGCGCAGGCGACCGTGCCTTTTTTCCACCCGAACACCGTGGCGATGCCCGTGTCCTGGCAGAGCGGAAAGCGTCCTTCGCGCGCGATGAGCGCGTTCTTGAGCATACAGGCGCAGACAAAGCGGTCGTTGTCGCTTGCGTCGGGCGACAGCGCGGCGGCGATGAGATGTTCCAGGTGCGCGCGCGGAAACGTGAACGAAAGCCGCCCGAATGCGTCATAGGCGACGCGCTCAAGCGGCGGGTGTGCGAGCGGTATGGCATCGTATTGGTCGGAAAACGGTTTCATACCCACAGTATAGTCTGAAACGCGATAATGTGCTATAATCTTTCGCATGAACAGAAAAAAATTATCGGTGCTTTCGGCAGCCTGCGTGTGTGCCGCCGCGCTTTTTTGCCTGACGACGGTTTCGTTTCATGCGGATATTTCGTTGGCGGCGTTCCCGCTGGGGCTTGCGTTCACGGCGGTGACAGCGTTTTTTGGCGTGCGGCGGGTGTTCCGCGCGAGGGTGACGGCGTGCATTCCCGTGTTCCGCGAGTTGTTGCAGTATCTGCCCTACGTGCTGCTGATTGCGTTCGTGCTGCGCCGGGCGGGCGCGTCCGGTACGCCGACGGTGCTTGACGCGGTTTCGGTGCTGTGCTGGATTGCGGCTTCCGCGCTCGCGGTCATCGTCCTGCATTATCTCAGCCCCAAGCGGGTGGAATCGTATTTTGACGGCTATACCGTGCCGCCCAAGCCGAAGCGCACGGGGCTGCGCTGGTTCGCGCTGGAGACGGTCAGCTGGATTGACGCGCTCGTGCAGGCGGTGTTCATGGTGCTGCTGCTGAACATTTTTATCGTGCAGCTGTACGAGATTCCCTCCGAATCAATGGTGCCCGAATTCCTGATCAAGGATCGCGTGGTCGTGTTCAAGACGCTGAGCGGACCGAAATTCCCGCTGTCTGACATCGGGCTTCCGTGCCTCAAGGACTACCGCCGTGGCGACATCGTGGTGTTCCGCAATCCGCATTACGCGGACGACCGCGAGAACGAGCTGAAAACGTTCGTGGGGCAGCTGGTCTACATGATTTCGCTGACAAAAGTCAACGTGAACCGCGACGCGGACGGCAATCCCAAGGCCGACCCGCTCGTAAAGCGCGTGACTGGCGTTCCGGGCGAGCAGCTGATGATGCAGGACGGCATTCTGTATCATCGGACCAAGGCGGACGATACGTTTTCCGCCGTCACCGATGACGCGACTTGGGCGGCGTGGAATCTGAATGAGACGAAGGCTTCGGTCAAAAAAGGCATCGAGCAGTTTCCGCTCACACCGGGCGACTACGACATGATGCTTGACTGCGAGCAGCAGCGGCGCGATTTTGACATTGCCGCCGCCGCCGTGGAATGCAAGTCGCTTTCCGCGCGCTTCCGCGTGTTGGGCGCGTCGTTTCCCGGAATCGAAAAGACAGGGGCGGCGGCGTTCTCGCCGAATGATATGCTCATGTTCACGATCGTGCAGACTCCGTTCGGCGGTTATTACGAGCATAATCTGCTGACCGACCGCGTTTCGCTTGCGATGACCTACCGGCTTTTGCAGGCGACCGACGGCGCGGACTGGTTCGCTCATTTTATGACCGACTGGACGGATACGCAGCCCGATTTTGCGGGCGACCGTTACGCGGAGGCAAATTACACGCTCAACCTGATGATTAAGCTGACGTTCGGGCGGATTGTCGTGCGCAATATGGAACTACTGCAGGCGGAGGTTCAGCCGTCACAGTGGGGCGGCGACGAGCGGCGGAGCAGTTATGCCGCGCAGGCGCAGATGCTGAGCAGTTATATGCTGCTGCTTGACCGGCGCAATATGCCCGCGTTCCCCCCGAACGATGCGGAAGGCGACGCGCAGTATATTCCCGACCACTGCTATTTTATGATGGGCGACAACCGCTTCAATTCGCTGGATATGCGCCACAGCTATGACGAATGGATAACGCCGCTCACGCCGCACGATGCCTATTCCGTCACCTATTACACGAACATACAGCCGCAATATGTCCCGCGCGGCCGCATCCTCGGCACGACGGCGTACCGCTTCTGGCCGTTGTCCCGTGCCGGCGTTCCCGGCCACACGGGAAAATAGCGGCTCTGCCTATCTTCCGTGGCACATCTTGTATTTTTTGCCGCTGCCGCAGGGGCAGGGATCGTTCCTGCCGACTTTGGGCATGGTGCGGCGCACGGTCTGGCTTCGCCCCGTGCTCGCGCCCGCCATCGTGCGGCTCGCCTGCTGTTGCGCCTGTGCCGCGTTGAACGGGCGCGCCGACTGCGCCTGCTGTGACAGCGACTGCGCTTCCTGGTGCTGTGCCTGCATGTTCATCGCGTGTCGTTGCGCGGGCTGCGGGTTCGGGTTCACCTGCACACGCACCTTGAACACGCGGCTCGCCACGTCAATGCGGATTTGCTCGGTCATCGCGTCAAACTGGTTGAAGCCGTCAATCTTGTATTCGGTGAGCGGATTGCGTGACGCATAGCCGCGCAGATGCACCGCCTCGCGCAGGCTGTCCAGGAATTCCAGCTGGTCAAGCCATTTGCGGTCAATCAGCTGAATGTACTGGTAGCGAATGAACATGTTTAGGTTCTGTTTGCCCGCCAGCGTCTCTTTTTCGGTCAGGTCGTTCTGGAGCAGCGCGACGACGGCATCTTTGGTCAGCCGGTCGTTCGGCAGCTGCACGCCAAAATGCGTGCGGATTTTTTCGAGCAGCTCGGACTGCGCGGCAGTGCTTTTCTTGGCGCGCTCGTAATCGGCAAACCATTCGTCAAGATAGTCGTTCGCCGTGAGCATGATGCGCTCGCTCAGGTTTTCGTCGGCAAGGATGCCGTCGCGCTGGTGGTAGATATACTCGCGCTGCTCATTCAGCACGTCGTCGTAATCGATGAGGTTCTTGCGGATTTCAAAGTTGCGCTCCTCCACTTTTTTCTGCGCTTTCTCGATGCCTTTCGTAAGCCATGGGTGATAAATCGGCTCGCCGGGCTGCATGCCGATCCGGCTCATGATGTTTTTCATGCGCTCGCCACCGAACAGGCGCATCAGGTCGTCGTCCATGGAAATGTAGAATTTCGAGCGGCCGGGGTCGCCCTGACGGCCAGAGCGTCCGCGCAGCTGGTTGTCGATACGGCGGCTTTCGTGCCGTTCCGTGCCGATGACGTACAGACCGCCGAGGTTCTTCACTTCCTCGTAGTCCTTGAGCCACTGTTCTTTTTCCTTGGCGTAGGCGGCCTCGTATTGCTCGGCCGAGGCGTTCGTTCCCGCGCGTTTCCGCGCCCGGAATTCGGGGTTGCCGCCTAGCTTGATGTCCGTGCCGCGCCCCGCCATGTTCGTCGCGACGGTGACCGCGCCTTTCGCGCCCGCCTCGGCAATGATCAGCGCCTCGCGGGCGTGGTTCTTTGCGTTCAGCACTTCGTGGCGGATACCCCGGCGCGCGAGGATTGCCGAAAGATGCTCGGATTTTTCCACGCTCACTGTGCCGATAAGCACCGGCTGCCCTTTTTCGTGCGCGGCGGCGACTTCCTGCGCGATGGCGTGCCATTTGTCGTCTTCGTTCAGGTACACTTCGTCCTGCTCGTCAATGCGGGCGACGGGCTTGTGCGTGGGAATGACCACCACGTCGAGCTTGTAAATTTTGGCGAATTCTACCGCCTCCGTCTGCGCTGTTCCCGTCATGCCCGAAAGCTTGGCGTACATACGGAAAAAATTCTGGAACGTGACGGTCGCCATCGTGCGGTTGCGCTGCGCAATGCGCAGGTGCTCTTTCGCCTCGATTGCCTGGTGCAGTCCGTCGGAATAGCGGCGGCCTTCAAGTACGCGCCCGGTGAATTCGTCAACGATTTCGACCTTGCCGTCGCGCACCACGTAATCCACGTCTATGGCGTACAGGTAATGTGCGCGCACCGCCTGCGTAAAATAATGCACGAATTCAAAGCATTCCTCGTCGAACACCGAGCGGTCGGCAGGAATCAGGTTGTGCTTGTGCAGGATGTCGTTGATGTGGTTCATGCCGAAGTCGGTGAACGACACGCGGCGCGACTTTTCGTCCAGCTTGTAGTCGCCTTTCATCGCCTTGCGCTCTTCCGGGGTCATTTGCACTTCGTCGGGGTAATCGTCGGTGGCGGGATCTTTGGCGACTTCTTCCAACTCGCCCACATATTTGTCCACCTCGTGGTATTTGTAGGTGTCGTCTTCCCCTGCGCCGGAAATGATGAGCGGCGTGCGCGCCTCGTCAATCAGGATGGAGTCGATTTCGTCCACGATGCAGAAATTGAAACCGCGCTGCACTTTGCGACCGATGTCGATCTGCATGTTGTCGCGCAGGTAGTCAAAGCCGAATTCGTTGTTCGTGCCGTAGGTCAGGTCGCAGGCGTAGTTCTGCCGGCGGGCATCGTTGTCCATGTTGGAGAGAATCGTGCCAACCGTCTGCCCGAGGTAGGCGTAGACGGGGCGCATCCAGTTTGCGTCGCGCTCGGCAAGGTAGTCGTTCACGGTGACGATATGCACGCCCTTGCCGCTCAGGCTGTTCAGGTATGCCGCGGCGACGCACATCAGCGTCTTGCCTTCGCCCGTTTTCATTTCGGTAATCCTGCCGGAATGCAGGACGAGCGAGCCGAGAATCTGCACGTCGTATGCCCGCTCGCCGAGCACGCGGTACGCCGCCTCACGCGCGAGCGCGAACGCCTCCGGCAAGATATCGTCCAAGGTCTCGCCTTTTGCGAGCCGTTCTTTGAAAACCTGTGTCTGCTTCGGAAAATCTTCGGCGGACAGCGACTGTGCCCACGCTTCTTTTTCGTTTACGGCAGCCAGCAGCGGCTGCAATTTCTTTACGTCGCGCTCATTCTGGTTGCCAAAAATGAACGCCAAAACTCTGTCTAATCCCATACCATAACTATACTTGGAATGACGGGAAAAGTCTACTATAAAATATCGGGGCGATTTTTGTGCGCCGGCCGCCGCGATTCGCCCATCATGCGCGCCTTGGTGATTTTTGCGGCAGGGTCTTTTTCCTGATGGCGCAGGATTGCTTCCTCAACCTTGCGCCTGTTCGCCTCGCCAAAGTCGAACAAATCTGCCTGGCGTGGCGCGGAACGGTCGGCGATGTTCTGGGCGGCAATGCCGAGCAGACGGATGCCGCGCCCGCTTTCGTATTTTTTATAGAAGAGCTTTTTCGCGCGCTCGAACATATCGTCGGTGGAAGAGAAATCGCGGTCGCCTGTCTCCTGCACGCTCACGGTGGTAAAGTCGTCGTAGCGGATTTTTATGCCGAGCGAGCTGCTCCGCCGTTTTTCGCGCAGCAGGCGGAACATCACGGTGTAGCACAGCTCAAGCAGGGCGGTGTCGATTGCGTCCCGGTCGGTCAGGTCGTAGCGGAACGTGTTCTCCGCGCTCACCGAATGGTTTTTTGCGGGCGTGAACGTGTCGTTTTCCCGGCCGCGCACGGTGTTGTACAGGAACGTGCCGCCCGCCTGCCCCAGAAGCCCCTGCAAGAACGGCAGCGAGTGGTCGTGGACTGCCTTGGTCGTGCGCAGCCCCGCGTCGTGCAGGACGGCGAGCGACTTTTTCCCGATGCCCCAGACTTTTTCGAGCGGCAGGGCGAGCATGAACGATTCTTCGTCCCCGGCGGGAATCTGGCAGAATCCGTCCGGCTTTTGCAGTCCCGAGGCGATTTTTGCCAGGTATTTTGTCGTCGCCATGCCCACGGAGACGGTCAGCCCGGTCTCCTCGCGCACGGCTTGCTTGATGCGCCGCGCGGTGTCGGCGGGATTCCCGAACAGGCGTTCCGTCCCGGTCAGGTCGATGAACGCTTCGTCCACGCTCATCTGCTGCACGTCGGGCGAATAGCGCGAGAATATCGCCATCACTTCCTGCGACTTCTCATGGTAGCGCGCCATGTTGCCGCGTACGAAAATGCCGTCGGGGCAGAGGCGCACGGCCTGGAACAGCGGCATTGCCGAATGCACGCCGTATTCGCGCGCCTCATACGACGCGGTGGAGACGACCGCGCGCCGGTCGCCAGGAGTGCCGCCCACGATGACGGGCTTGCCTTTCCATGCCGGGTGGTCAAGCTGCTCGACCGAGGCGAAGAAAGCGTCCAAATCGATGTGCAGGAACACGGGTTGCATCAGCTGCCCCCGCCGATACGGTAGCGGTGGCTTTCCTGCCGGTAGACCCATTCCTCGTCCGTGGCGTACCATGCGGTCACGGCAATCGTGTCCACGTCGTCCGGGGGTGTCTCATAGAGTATCGTCATTGTCTGCGGCGGAAAATCGGGGACGATGAACGTTGCCGTCTTGGTGTCTTCGTTCACCGTGTAGTCGTAGTTTGCGTCAAAAAGCGGGATTGCGGATTCGGAAGCGAGCGTGATGTCATAATGCGCGGCGCGTTCTTTTGACGTGACGGTGACGTTCCGCGTCGTCATGCCGTAAAAATCGTCCTGCGTCACCGAGATGACGACCGTGCCGCGGTCTTCGGCAACGGCGCGCACCTGCCGGACCGTGCGGCGCATCGTCTGCCGGGAAAAGACGGACAGCGCGATGACGGACAGCATCGTCACCGCCATGATGACGAGCGTGGACAGCGATCCGTGGAACGCCGTTGTCCTGAGCGAAAAGCGACCGTTCCCCGCGTACACGCCCAGGCTCACGAGCATCCGCAGCCACATGATTAGGAACGGAAAGACGAGCATGGCAAGCAGCAGGTTGTACAGCGGCGGCGAGAACACGAGCGGCTGCAAGTCGATGTAGTACCCGTACTTGAGCAGCTGAAACACGTAGGGCAGGAACGGCAGCAGCATCAGGAACACGGAAATCGCGAGCGGGACGATGCGGTTTGCTTTCCGCGCGACGTAGATGAGCGCGTATTCGAGCAGGAACAGGGCGAAGAACGAAAGATCGACCGCCGTGAACACAAAAATATTCACGATGCCCGAAAGGTAAATGAAGTACCCGTGCGTCACCTGCTCGGCCGAACCGCGCCGCGACTGCCAGACGGCGAACAGCAACGATATGAAAAACAGCGCGAACAGCAGCTTGGTGCCGAACTGCATGACGGGCGACGCGCGCGCGAGTAGGAACTGGCAGCACACTTGCCCGAGCCAGAACGAAAGGTACGTCACCGCAATCGTCAGCGGAATGAGGTACCAGGTGCGCTTGAAATCCTGCCCGTAATCTTTGCCGTTTTTTCCTACGAACGAGAACGAGCACAGGATGAGCAGGAACAGCGTTCCCAGAATCAGGCAGCTCAAAAAGAAAAACCGCTCGCCAATCCAGCCGTTCGCCAGCGGCCGTGGCAGGCGCAGGAAAATATAATGGTTGTCCCACAGATCCGTGCCCCGCGCTGAGAACTGCCCGGCAAAGGCGGCGAGCGCGTCCAGGGCTTGTTCCGACGCGAGCGTGACCGCCGCCGCGGGAATGCCGTTCCTGATGCATGCCGCCATGCGCCGGTCGCCGCGCAAAAATCCCGCGCGGTACAGCGACGAAAAACGGTGCGGATAGCGGTACGCAATGCCCGCGCGGTCAAACGCTTCCGTCAGCTGCTGGGCAAGCCAGCGCGGCGTTACCAGGTCCGCGTTGCCCGTCAAAATGGCGGTCGAATTGGCAAAGCGCACGGTAACTGCCGCCGCGCGGTCGTTCTCCTCAAAATTCTGCGCGAACACGCCCGTGCCCGACAGCGCGGAATTGAACGGCGAGTCGTCCTGCGCGGCAAACAGGACGATTACGGTGCAGGGCAGCGCCGTCTCCCTGAGCCGCCGCAGGAACGCCGCCATGGCATCGCGGCGCGCAAACGCCTCTTCCTGCAAGAACGAGAAAATAATCGTGTCGCGCTGGGAATCCTGCGCCGCCGGGGCGGAATCCGACGCGCGCAGGTACACTTCCAGATTGAACGGGAATTCGTCCTGCGCCGTGGCGGCAAGCTGCTCGCGCGCGCAGACAAATCCGCTCCGCGTCAGCTCGTCCTCAAGCATGAGCGAAAGCGTGTTGCCGGCGGGATCGGCCGCGCCCGCCGTGGCGAGAAACAGGCAGAGAATCGGAATAAGCAGTGTCGCGCGCATCGCTTTAGTATAGAACATTTCCCGACTGTTTACAATGTGAAAAATATGAGATATAATAGTGCGATAAATTGGAGAAACGTGCATGGACAAAAAGTTTACCCTGAATTTGCCGCTGAAAGTTATCCTCACGGAAACCGGTACATCCCATTTTTTGAATGCGAACAAAAAACTCCTGCGCTTCAAGCTTGCCGACAACACCGAAGAATACGGCATTTCGCTCAGCCCGTTTTCCCCGCAGTCAATCCAGAACATGATTCTGGTGGACTATATTTCCAAGATTGAAATTTCGATGTCCGACTTTGTGTCCGTCCGGCAGGAAGTGATGGATTTGTCAAAGGTCATCGTGTATTCCGTGCTGTACAAGCAGTTTGACCGGCAGGTGTTCAGCGAGATTATCAAGTGCGACTGCGTGAAGAAGCACAACCGCGTCAACCCGGCGCAGATTATCGACGACCGCACGCGCATTTCTGATGTTCGGCTGCGCCTGTTCCTCGCGCGGAAAGACGCGGCGATTCAGGCGGCGCGCAAAAGCATCCTCGATTCATTGTGGCAGTCCATCATGGGCAACAAGGAATTTTCGCCCGAAGAAAAGAACATCTACCTGCTGATGACCGAAAAATTCCTCAACCGGCTCAGCCTGATGAACTGGTATATTATCATCAGGTTTTACAAGGCGGTGGGCTTCCCGGAAATGACGGCGGTCATCCGCCGCTTGCTCGCCAAATACATGGACAAGTCGAAGGTTGCCGAGTATATTTCCATTCTGGTCATGGAGCTTGCGCTGAGCAGCGAGACCACGAACCTGCGCCGGGAGGCGAAGAATATGTATCCCGACGTGGTGAATATCGACACGCTCATTTTTGACCCCGAGGCGCGGGCAAAAATCGTGGCAGAAATGGCGCGCAAGCACCGGCAGGTATTTTTGTCATGGAAACTCGGCGGCAGCTCGGCGGCAATCGGCAAGCAGGGGCGGCTACAGGTGATGCTCTTCAACCATGACGACGAATTCCATGAGATGAAGGAGCTGATTGAATCAAAGTCGGCATCCGACCTGAACCGCAAGAGCCTGATCGACTTTTACCGGGAAATTCCCGAGGGCGAGCGGGGCACGGATTTGGGCATGTATTATTTTTCGTACCTTGACGATGCGTGCAAGAAGGTGAACGTCAAGTTTGAGTCGGTCGTCAACCAGTTTTCTTCCGGCGATTTGATGGTCATCAGCCTGAATTTCAATTTTTAGGCAGTATGCGCGGCGTTCTTGCGTTTTTCAGGCGATTCATTGTCCTCTCATGCGGTGTGCTCTGCCTCGCGTCCGTCTCCTGCGCGGATTCCGAGCCGGACATCGTCTCCGCGACGGGCGCGATGGTCTTTGACTATGCCACGGACGAATCGCTCCCGGCTTCGCGGCTCGCGGTGTTCGTGCAGACGGAAAGCGACGTGCGGCGCGTGTCGTCGCTGCTGGTCGTGCATGAAGAGACGGGCTACCGGTGGTATGTCACCGCGCCGGACATGATCAAGGGCGGCGACAAGCAGTGGGCGTGCGCTCCGCACCTGCTTCCCCCCGAAAACGGGCGGATTCCCGCGGGCGAATACGCGGTGTGGTACACCGACGCGGCAGGCGAGGAAGCCGAATCGGCGTTTACGGTCGCTTATGCGGAAAAACTGTTCGGCACTACGGCGGACGGCGTGACTGCGGTGATGACGGGGGCGACCGAGGATTCGCTCGCGCTGTACGATAAGAACGACGTGCTCATCTATTTTGGCAAGCGGAGAAACGGCTGGAATGAGAACGCGGATATCCTGCGCGACTACGGCACGGCATATTACCTGCGCCACTGCATTGCCGCCGACGGCAACCGCGTGGTCTGCCTGCTGCCCGCCGAATATCTGCTTGCGCGGGACGGAGAGCCGGGCGCGGCGGACGATACGAATGAGGCGGCGAGCGATGATTGATACCGAACCTGCCGCAGGGCAGGAGCAGCCGTTGCGCCGGGAGATACGCACGTTCGTGCTGCGTTCGGGGCATTTTACCGCCGCCGAGCGCAAGAACTACGAGGAACTGCGCGGCGATTTCTGCATTCCGTATGAGAAAAAGACGATTGACTTTCAGGCGGTTTTCGGGAACGCGCGTCCGACCGTGATTGAGATTGGATTCGGCATGGGAAAGGCGACCGCGCTCATCGCGCAGCAGCATCCCGACATAAACTATATCGGCATTGAGGTGCACAAGCCCGGCGTGGGAAAACTGCTCGGCGAGATACGGGAGCGCGGGCTGACGAACCTGCGCATCGTCGAGCACGATGCGATGGAAGTGCTTGCCGACCAGATCGCGGACAAATCCGTCGCCGCGTTCCATATTTTTTTCCCCGATCCGTGGCAGAAAAAACGCCACTGCAAACGCCGCCTTATCCAGCGTCCGCGCACCGACCTGCTCGCCCGGAAACTGATTCCCGGCGGCTACCTCTATTTTGTGACCGACTGGCTGCCGTATGCCGAATTCGGCCTTGCGGAACTGACGGCGACCGCCGGGCTGAAAAATCGGTACGGTGGCTTTGCGCCCCGGCAGGAATGGCGGCCGGAGACGCGGTTTGAGCAGAAAGGCCTGAACGCGAACCGCGTGATAACCGAAGTGCTGTTCGAGAAGGCGTGATGGCAGATTTATTTGACATAGACGAGACGGCTTACGTCAACGACTTGGCGAAGCGCATCAAGGCGTATCAGGACGCATATTATAACGGCGCGGGCGTGATTTCTGACGCGGAATTTGACGCGCTGTGGGACGAACTCAAGGTGCGCGACCCGCAGAATCCGCTGTTGCAGCGCGTCGGCGCGGACAGCGGCGCGTTTGCCAAGCGCGCGCATATCATGCCGATGGGAAGCCAGGAAAAGGCGGCGGATCCCGAACAGTTTTTGGCATGGACGAAAAACCACCGCTACGACGAATATCTGGTCGAGTACAAGCTGGACGGCGCGTCGCTCGAGTTGCAGTACGTGCACGGCGAGCTTGCCTGCGCGGTCACGCGCGGCGACGGCTCGGTGGGTGACGACATTACGGCGAACGCGAAGAAAATGCAGGGCGTGCAGGCGGCGCTGTTCAATGAGGACGGAACGAAAAGCGACTTTACGGGCGGTGTCCGCGGCGAAGTGATTATGCCGCGCAGCGTCCATCGCCAGCATTACGCGGACAAGGCGAATTGCCGCAACGCCGCGAACGGGTTGATGCGGCGCAAGGACGGCGCGGGCTGCGAGCATCTCGTGCTGATGACCTACGACGCATTGGCGACGGAGGGCGAAAGCCCGTTTTCCGACGAGGAAGAAAAGATTTGCTGGCTTAGGCGCATGGGATTCAAGACGACCGAGTTGAAAATCTGCGCGAGCGAGCAGGACGTGATTGCCTATCGTGCCGAAGTGATGGAGACGCGCGGACAGCTGGACTATGACATCGACGGGCTGGTCATCAAGGAACGCGCGATAAACCGCGAGGATTCGCTGCGCACGCGCCCCGACCGGCAGATTGCGTTCAAATTCAGCCTTGAAGAGGCGGTTTCCACGCTGCGCGCCGTCGAGTGGAGCGAAAGTGGCGCGACGTACACGCCGGTCGCCATTTTTGACGAGGTGCAGTTGAACGGCACGACCGTGCAGCGCGCGAGCCTTGCCAATCCCGACACGATCCGTCGGCTCGGCGTGAAAATCGGCAGCCGCGTGGTCGTCGTCAAGCGCGGGGAGATTATTCCCAAGATTGAAAGCGTCCTGCCCGAGGAGGCGGGGCAGGTGACGGGCGCGATTCCTGTTCCTACGACGTGCGCCGTCTGCGCGACCGCGCTTGTGGACGACGGCACGCGCCTGTTCTGCCCGAACAAGTCATGCCCGAAACGCATTCTGCACCAGCTCCTGAAATGGGTGGCCGTCATCGATATCCGCGATCTGGGCGAAACGCTGATAACCGCGCTGTTCAAGAACGGCCGCGTCCGTGCCATTTCCGACCTGTACACGCTCACGGCGGACGAGTTGAAGCCGTATTTCCTGAACGAGGAGAACGCGGACAAAAAGGATTCGCTCGGCGCGCAGAAAGTCTGTGATTCGATTCAGGCGCACCGCACCGTGCCGCTTTCCGCGTTCGTCGCGGGCTTTGACATTGAAGGCATTGGCGAAACGATGGTGCAGAAACTGGTGGACGCGGGGCTGAACACGCTGGAACTGCTGCTTGCCGCGCCCGCAGAAAAAATCGCCTCCGTCTATGGCTTTGCCGACATCACCGCGCGCACCTTGGTCGCCGGGTTGCAGGAACACGCCGCCGAAATGCGCGCGCTTGCCGCGCAGACAATCCGGCTTGAGGAGGGCGGCGCGGCGGGCGCGCTTGCGGGAATGTCGTTCTGCTTTACGGGCGAGCTGCGCACGATGAAGCGCGCCGACGCGGAGGCATTGGTGCGGAAAGCGGGCGGCAACTGCAAGTCGTCCGTCACCAAGGATTTGAGCTATCTGGTAACAAACGACACGACGAGCGGATCGGGCAAGAACAAAAAGGCGGCGGCGTTCGGCATTCCGATTATCGACGAGGACGCGTTTTTGCGGCTGGTGAACGCCTAGCGGTACGTCCTGCTTTCCTGCGTGTCGGCAAACGTAAAGTCGCCCACAAAAAAATCGGGGCTGACGGCTTCGGTGTTCAGGCGGATTTCCCAGTGCAGGTGCGGTCCGGTGGCCAGCCCGGTCGCGCCCGAAAGCCCGATCAGGTCTCCCTGCGTGACCATCTGCCCCGTCTCCACCAAAAGTTTGTCCAGGTGATAATACAGGCTGTACAAGCCCGGAAGATGCTCGATGCAGATGCTCCAGCCGGTTGACGTGCGGTCCTCTGCCAGCACCACTTTGCCTGCGGCGCAGGCGCGGACTTCGCTCCCCGTGGGAACGCCGTAGTCGATGCCGTAATGCAGGCTGGTGGAAGAGCCGCCGCCCGTGTAGGTAAAGACGCGCCGGTCGGCAAAAAACGACGTGCGGCGCGTGGCGGGGGTGGGCGGCACGAACGCACCGTCGCAGAATACGGAATCCGCCGTCCTTGTCTGCAAGATGTCGTTCAGCCGGTTGATTTGGATCATGCGCGCGCGGCTCGTGTCCGTCTTGATGCCCGTGTTCCGCGAGTCGAGCGGGATTGTCTCCGACACGAATTCCTTTGCGATGACCGTGACGGGCACGGCGAATTCGCAGTTTGGCGCGCCGAACGCGGAGAACACCACTTTGAGCTGGTAGTCGCCCGGCTTGCAGTACGACGAAAGCGGAATCCCGGCAAGCAGCACGTCGTTCTTGGCGGGATTTTTTTCGTCCGTGCGCCGGTTGACAAGGTACATCGCCGTTTTGCCCAGCGGTTTTGCGGGGCTATCGCCGGACGGCGCGGCAAAGAACTGCATGTCGGCGGTAGAAGTGCCCGTCAGGCGGCGCGTCTTTTTGACGCGCGGCTTGATGATCAGCCGCGCGAACACGGCATCGCCGGGCTGCACGGTCTTGTTGTACTGA
The DNA here is from genome assembly GCA_947177175.1 of uncultured Treponema sp. GTDB lineage: Bacteria > Spirochaetota > Spirochaetia > Treponematales > Treponemataceae > Treponema_D. The sequence continues at coordinate 4,575 of CAMWTK010000031.1, read as the reverse complement.
ATGCTCAGCGCGTAGTCGTCCGTCTGCCAGCGGCCTATCTCCGCGAACAGCGTTGCGCCGACCAAAAAGGCGGCGACCATGACAAAAAATCGTCTCATTTAATTGGCCTCTCTTCTTCTGATGTCCTTGAGGATTATCTGCGGGGTTTCCATGCCGTTGAACAGGTTGCGTTTGATTTCGTACAGGATGTCAACGGAATCGCCTTTGTCAAAGTCGCGGTGCAGCCGCCCGCTTTCGCCCCAGAACATGGCGGGCCACTTGTGCTCGCCGCAGTCGAGCGTCAGCTTGAGGTGTGTGCGCTCGCCTTTTCCCGTTATCTGCGCGTCGATGATTCTGAGCGACTGCGACATGAACGTGAGCGGCTGGTTTTTCTCGCCGTACGGCTCGAACGCATCGACGACGTTCAGCACGTCGGGCTTGAGGTAGGACGGCGGCAGTTCCGCGTCCACGTTGACAATGCCGCTCGTGTCCTCGGTCAGCTCGATCGTGGGGGCAAGCAGCTCGAGCGTCTGCATGAATTCGTCCATCCGGTCTTTTTTGAGGCTGAATCCTGCCGCCGAATTGTGCCCGCCGTGGTTCAGGAAAATGCCGTCCATTTTGTTCAGGAATTTGGTCGCGTCGCAGGAGCGGCAGCTGCGCATGGAGCCGATGACCGTATCGTCCACCACGGTCGCCACGATTGCGGGGATATTGTAGCAGCCGCACAGTTTTCCCGCCACCAGCCCGGAAACGCCGCGGTGAATGCGCTCGTCAATCACCACGCAGAGTTTGTCCGCGTGCTTGGCGATGCTCGTCTCCGCGCTCTCTTTCGCGTAGACGAAGGACTCCGCGTCGAGCCGCTTGCGCTGGTTGTTCAGTTCCACGATTTTGGCGGCGAGCGCGTCGCGCTTTGTGGGGGTTTCTTCCATAAATAATTCCGCCGCCAGCTCCGGCTGACCGAGCCTGCCCGCCGCGTTCAGCACGGGAACGACCTGCCATGCCAGCGTGGTGCTCGTGATGCGTTTTCCCAGCAGGTCGCGGTGCGACAGCAGTTCCAGCAGCCCCGGCCGCACCCGCCCCGCGTTGATTGCCGCAAGTCCGTGGCGCAGGAAAATGCGGTTCTCGTTTTTGAGCGGCATTACGTCGGCAATGGCGGCAAGCGCGACCAGTTGCAGCTCCCGCTCTTCCGCCTGTTCGTGCCGGGGGAATTGCGCGGCAAGCTGCTTGTGCATATACGTGACGAAAATATTATAGAAGCCTTCGATTTCCGTTGCCTTTGCGGGATTGTACCGCGCGATTTTTGAGTGCGATTTAAGCCGCACGAGTGAAAGCCCCGCCACCGCCGGAATACGCTTGGCAATTTCGGGGCGGATGTCCATCAGGTTGAATTCCACGCCCGTGCCGAATACGGCAGTCAGCATGTTCCGCGTCTGCTCGCCGTCCCAGACGAAAATCTGCTGCCCGCGCAGGAAGTCCGGCAGCCGCGTCTTGCCGACGGGCACTGATCCGGGAATGACGGTCTCCTCGAGCACGGCTTTCTGCACGAGATTCTGCACTTTCATGCAGCTGATCGTGTACGCCTCATTCACGGGTCGCACCGAAAGCAGGCAGATTTCCTGCTTGTACAGCTCGCTCTGTGCGAACCGAAGGGCGGAAGTCGTCTTGAACGCCACCGCGCAGCCGGAAATGTCGGCGAACGGATAGCCCGCGCCCGCGCACTTTGCGTCCATGATGATTGCCGGGGAGGGCAGTGTTTCGGGCGGGTTGTGGTGGTCAAGCACGATGACATCAATGCCGAGCGAGGCGGCATAGGCGATTTCTTCCCCGTTGGATATGCCGCAATCTATGGTGACGATGAGCGTGCCGTAATCCGCGGCGAATTCGTCCACCGCCGCCTTGTTCAGCCCGTATGCGTCGTTCCCGCCCGGAAGCCGCCAGCGCGTGTCGATGCCGAGCGACGTGAAGCATTCGTACAGCACCGTCGTGCCCGTCACGCCGTCTACGTCCCGGTCGCCAAAGATGAGCACTTTCTCGCCCTCGTCCCGCGCCTGCAAGATTCGGTCCACCGCGTCCTCCATGTTCGTGAACGCGAACGGGGAGTGCAGGAACCGCTTGTCGTCCTCCAGAAAATACTGGATGTCCTCGCCCGCCATTACGCCGCGCCGTATCAGGATAGCGGCCGTGAGCGCGTCGATGCCGTAGGTTTCGGTCAGTTCTTTGGTCAGTTCGCGGGGAACGGGCTTTTTGTTCCAGGTGTTCATCAGCGGATTTCCTTGTAGATGAGCGGCTCTGCCGCAGGCGCGTCGTCGGTGTAGGTCAGTGCCTCTTCCCTGAGCAGTTTGACTGCCGGCTCAAGGCATACGTCGTCCTTGCCGTACACGTCCATGAGTATGTCACCGGCGCGCACGGAGTCGCCCGTCCTTTTGTGCAGCAGCATACCCGCGTCCGCACAGACTGATTCGGTCGTCTTGTTCCTTCCCACGCCAAGGTACACGCCCGCAAGCCCTGTCTTGAATGCGTCCACCCGCAGGAAACCGTCGCGTTCGGCACGGATTTGCGCGTGGAACGGCGAGCGTCGCGTTCCCTGCTCGGCAAGCAGCACGTCGGGATTGCCGCCCTGCTGCTCCACGTTCCTGAGGAAGCGGCGCAGTGCCTCCCCGCTGGCGACTGCCTGCTCGCACTGCCGCCTGCCGTCCGCCGTATCGCGCGCTTTGCCGCCGAGCAGCAGCATTTCCGCGCCGAGCGCGTAGGTCAGTTCCATGACATCGGCAGGACCGTTGCCTTGCAGGCAGGAAAGCGTCTCTTCTATCTCCAAAAAATTGCCGACTGCCGTGCCGAGCGGCGTGTTCATGTTGGTGATGAGCGCGCTCGCTTTCTTTCCCATGGCGGCCGCCGTCCTGACCAAACTCGTCGCCAGCGTCTCCGCGTCCTCCGGGGTTTTCATGAACGCGCCCGAACCGCACTTCACGTCGAATACCAGCCCGTCCGCGCCTTCGGCGACTTTCTTTGACAGAATCGAGGCGGTGATGAGCGGAACGGATTCCACCGTGCCCGTCACGTCGCGCAGGGCATACATTTTTTTGTCGGCGGGTGCGATTGCCGGGGTCTGTCCCATCATCGCAAAGCCGTTGTCCGCGATGATGGCGCGGAACTGGTCGGGGGTCAGGCGCACGTCGTAGCCCGCGATGGATTCCAGCTTGTCGAGCGTGCCGCCCGTGTGCCCGAGCGCGCGCCCGCTCATCATCGGATCCTGAATGCCGCAGGCGGCCACAATCGGCGCGAGCGGCAGCGAAACCTTATCGCCCACGCCGCCCGTGGAATGCTTGTCGATGAACGGACCGGTCAGCCCGTCAAAGCCGTGCAGCGCGATTGTCTCGCCCGAATGCAGCATACAGTCGGTGAGCGCGCCCGTCTCCTCGAATGTCATGCCGTTGAAGTACACCGCCATCAGCCATGCCGCAATCTGGTAGTCGGGGATGTCGCCCGCGACGTACCCGTCCACCAGGAACTGAATTTCCTCGCGCGTGAGAACCGTCGTTCCGTTTCCGCCCCGCGTTCCGCGCTTTTTCATGATGATGTCCGTCGCTCTCATAATATCCCGACTCCCGATTCCAGCGATTTGAGTTTTGTCCCGCAGGCTTGCTGGATTAAATAGAAGCAGAGCTGCTTCATTTCCGCCATGGTCTGCGCGTCCACGGTGATTGCGCGCACGCGGTGCGGCGGCAGGTCACTGACGGCTTCCAAGTACGTGAGCGCGTTCCGTCCCAGCACGAACTGCCGTGAGAGGACGTCGGCGCAGTCGGCGCAGACAAAGCCGTTTTCGGCCGTCTCATAAGCCGCTTTCCATGATAGCGTATTTTCCGTTATTGTGCCACTCAAAAATGAGCCGCCGCACGCCACGCACTGCCGTGTCTGCGGACGGATGCCGAGCAGCCCCAGATACCGCCACAAAAATCGCACCAGTCCGAGCCGGCTGCCGCTTTCATCCGTCAGCTCCATGCCGTCCATCAGCGCGTTGACGAGCGTCCAGCTCGGCCCGTTCGACCCGGCGCATTTCGTCCTGACCAGAATCTCCGCCGCGAACGCCGCCGCCCAGCTTTTGAACAGGTTCTCGCGGAATGAGAGGTGGTAGTGCGTCACGTCAAAGTCCGTGATTTTGCACGACTGGCGGCGTTCGTCCCGGTACAGCCACACGGTGCCCCGGTTGAACGGCACGACGAGCGAGCGGAGCCGGCTTTTTGGTCCGCCGAAGAGCGTCGCGTAAAAAATGCCGTCCTCCGCCGAAAAGAGCGTGACCGAACGGTTGCTCTCGCCCGTCAGGCGCGTGGAGAGGATAATCGCTTCCTGTGCCGTGTTCCTGCTCATCGTATTGTTCCCGCTTGGCATTATAGCATGCTTTGCGGCGTTGTAAAAGATGAGGTCATTCGTGCGTTTCATGCGCGCTCCTTGTCAGCGGTTTTTTGCCCACGTACTTATAGGCGTCAAATTGCAAAAAATACACTCTTTTGCGGAAAAATTTTTGAAAAAAAGCAGTTTTTTGCCAGCCGCTCCTCCCATTCGGTCGTGGCGGCTATGTCTGCGAGGCTTCTGATTGGC